>NZ_URFY01000003.1 GCF_900547205.1 uncultured Bacteroides sp. | reverse complement strand
GGGCTCGAACCCAGGACCCCAACATTAAAAGTGTTGTGCTCTACCTGCTGAGCTACTGAATCAATCCTTGTGTGCTTTCTTTCGAAATGCGGGTGCAAAGGTAGAACATTTTTTTATATCTCCAAAAGATTTAAAACATTTTTCTTATCTTTGTCGCATTATCAACAATATCAAACTTATTATATGGCTGACGATAAAAAAATTATCTTCTCAATGGTGGGAGTGAGTAAAGCCTTCACACCGAACAAAAATGTGCTGAAAGACATATACTTGTCGTTCTTCTATGGAGCGAAAATCGGTATTATCGGTCTGAACGGTTCCGGTAAATCAACTCTATTGAAGATTATCGCTGGTTTGGAGAAATCCTATCAGGGAGAGGTGGTATTCTCTCCGGGATACTCAGTGGGTTATCTGGCACAGGAACCCCATCTGGACGACACGAAGACAGTAAAAGAAGTAGTAATGGAAGGTGTGCAACCCATCGTTGACGCGCTTGCAGAATACGAAGAAATCAATCAGAAGTTCGGTTTGCCGGAGTATTATGAAGATCAGGATAAGATGGATATTCTGTTCGCTCGTCAGGGTGAATTGCAGGATATCATCGATGCTACTGACGCATGGAATCTCGACAGTAAACTGGAACGTGCGATGGATGCGCTCCGCTGTCCGCCCGAAGATCAGGTGGTGGCAAATCTTTCCGGAGGTGAACGTCGCCGGGTGGCATTGTGCCGATTGTTGTTGCAGAAGCCGGATGTGTTGTTGCTCGATGAGCCTACCAACCACTTGGATGCTGAATCCATCGACTGGTTGGAGCAACATCTCCAGCAATATGAAGGAACGGTGATTGCCGTGACGCACGACCGTTACTTCCTCGACCACGTTGCCGGATGGATTCTCGAACTCGACCGTGGTGAAGGTATTCCTTGGAAGGGAAACTATTCTTCTTGGCTGGAGCAAAAGACGAAACGTATGGAGATGGAAGAGAAAACCGTCAGCAAACGTCGCAAAACACTGGAACGCGAGTTGGAGTGGGTGCGTATGGCTCCCAAAGCTCGTCAGGCGAAGGGTAAGGCGCGTCTTAATTCGTACGACAAGTTGCTGAATGAAGACGTGAAAGAGAAGGAAGAGAAGTTGGAAATCTTCATTCCGAATGGTCCTCGTCTGGGTAATAAAGTGATTGGAGCTAAGCACGTTGCGAAGGCTTATGGAGATAAGTTGCTGTTTGATGATTTGAACTTTATGCTTCCTCCGAATGGCATTGTCGGCGTGATTGGTCCGAATGGTGCAGGTAAAACCACGCTCTTCCGCCTGATTATGGGAATGGAAACGGTAGATAAAGGTGAATTTGAAGTAGGAGAGACGGTAAAAGTGGCATATGTAGACCAGCAGCACAAGGATATCGACCCAAACAAGAGTGTCTATCAGGTCATTTCCGGCGGCAACGAGTTGATTCGTATGGGCGGGCGTGATATAAATGCGCGTGCTTATCTTTCCCGTTTCAATTTCTCGGGTGGCGATCAGGAAAAGCTTTGCGGTGTGCTGTCCGGTGGTGAGAGAAACCGTTTGCATCTGGCGATGGCGCTGAAGGAAGAAGGTAATGTGCTGTTGCTCGATGAGCCTACCAATGATATCGACGTAAACACGTTGCGTGCATTGGAAGAAGGTTTGGAAGACTTTGCCGGATGCGCAGTCGTTATTTCACATGACCGCTGGTTCCTCGACCGTATTTGTACTCACATCCTGGCTTTTGAAGGAGATTCCAACGTATTCTACTTCGAAGGCTCTTATTCGGAATATGAAGAAAATAAATTGAAGCGTTTAGGAAATGAAGAACCAAAACGTGTTCGTTATAGAAAGTTGATGAATGACTAAGTTTTGGTAATAGATTGAAAGCAATCCTAAGGCTTTCACTATCAAAATAAAAGGCTTTGCATGATTTGCGAAGCCTTTATTGTTTTAATTTGCGATGATATGTTTATCTCTCTTAAAAAAATGTAGTATGTTCGTAATGTAAGTCTAAAAAATATTAATTACCTTTGTATTTATAAGTAGATTTTTAATAAAATACACTATTAACTAACAAACAGAAGTATGAGAAAACATCTAATTCATTTCCTGCTGGTTACGATGCTGTCGGTATGTACTGCCTCTGCAGCTTTCGCCCAGACTACAGTTAAAGGTCAAGTTGTGGACTCCGAGACTGATGAACCCTTGATTGGGGCTTCAGTAGCAGTAGTTGGAACTACACTGGGTAGCGTCACCGATTTAGACGGTAATTTTACTCTCAAGGTAGGAAATAACGCGACACTGGTAATCAAATACCTTGGTTATAAAGAACTTAAAAAGAAAATCGACCGTAAAGGAACTGTCGATTTGGGAGTTATTCGACTGGTGGTCGATGCGGTTGCTTTGAATGACGTCACCATCACTTCTTCGGTGGCTGTTGCCCGTAAAACTCCGGTAGCTGTTTCAACTATTGACCCGGTGTTTATCGAAGAAAAGCTGGGAACACAGGAATTTCCTGAAATACTGAAATCAACACCAGGTGTCTATGCTACTAAGCAAGGAGGTGGCTTCGGTGATTCAAAAATCAATATGCGTGGTTTCAAGACTGAGAATATAGCCGTGATGATTAACGGTATCCCCATGAATGACATGGAGTGGGGAGGCATCTACTGGTCCAATTGGGCTGGGCTCACGGATGTAACCCGTAGTATGCAGACACAGCGCGGCTTGGGTGCTTCAAAGGTATCCGCTCCTTCAGTCGGAGGATCTATCAATATTATCACTAGGACAGTGGATGCCAAGAAAGGTGGTTCAGTTTCTTATGCTTTGGGAAATGATGGATACAATAAGATTGGTTTCAACGTTTCCACCGGCTTGAGTAAATCGGGATGGGCACTATCCCTGCTTGGTTCCAAGACTTGGGGTGATGGCTATATTCAGGGTACGGAGTTTGAGAGTTACAACTGGTTTGTGAATCTTACTAAAAGATTCAATGACAATCATCAATTGTCTTTCACTGCTTTTGGTGCTCCCCAATGGCACAATCAGCGTAGTAACAAAGACGGTTTGACCATTGAACAATGGCAAACGGTTGCTAAAGATTACATGAACGGTGACAGTCCTTACAAGTATAATCCGACTTATGGTTATGGACGTAATGGCGAACGTAAAACTTCAGCTCACAATGTGTACAACAAACCCCAACTTTCATTAAACCATTTGTGGCAGATAAACACCAAGTCCAGTTTGAGTACTGCGCTCTATGCTTCCATTGGTCGTGGCTATGGTTATGGTGGACAAGGTTTAACAAGTGCGGATAGAAACAATTGGTATGGAGCTTACAAAGGAGCTTTGAATACAGTTTTCCGCAAATCGGATGGAACATTTGCTTATGATGAGATCTACGATTTGAATGAAGCTAGTGAAAACGGTTCTGTGATGGCTATGTCCAAGCAGAACAACTTCCATAACTGGTATGGATTGATGTCAACTTATACCACAAAAATTGGAGAGAATTTCGATATCTATGGCGGTATCGACCTGCGCTATTATAAAGGTAAGCACAACAATGAGTTGATCGACCTTTACGGTGGAGATTATTACGTTGACTCTTCTTCCAGAGCGAACGTTCTTGTTCAGAATAATGCCGCTGCTGCTGCCGGAGATGCATTTGTCAACCAGAAATTGAAGGTGGGCGATATTGTCTATCGTGATTTCGACGGATACGTACTTTCAGAAGGCGCATTCGCACAGGCGGAATATAGCAAAGATAAAATCAGTGTGTTCGTTGCCGGTTCA
Organism: uncultured Bacteroides sp.; assembly: GCF_900547205.1. Lineage (GTDB taxonomy): Bacteria > Bacteroidota > Bacteroidia > Bacteroidales > Bacteroidaceae > Bacteroides. Next base: position 172,264 of record NZ_URFY01000003.1, on the reverse strand, counting down.
CTTTCCAACACAGGATACTGGAGATACGACCGTTTATATTATGATAAAGCCCATGCTAAATCTGAAACTATCAATTTCCTAGGATGGACTACCAAAGGTGGTGTGAACTATAACCTAACAGAAAATCATAATATTTTTGCTAACATCGGTTATATCAGCCGTGCTCCATTCTTCTCCGGAGGTGCTTTCTTACAATCGGCTACCAGCAATGCTACCAACCCTGATGCAATCAACGAGAAAGTTTTTTCAGCAGAAATCGGTTACGGTTTCCGTTCTCGTTTCCTGACTGCAAATGTGAATATATACCATACAAAATGGATGAATAAAACCCTTTCAAGAGGAATCGATTTGGTAGTAGACGGTAAATTAGTAGACCGCTTAAGTTTGAATATGAGCGGCTTGGATGCTCTTCACCAAGGTATTGAAGTTGACTTTCTTGCTAAACCTTTCCATTGGTTGGATATCAACGGTATGTTCTCTATAGGAAACTGGCGATGGACAAGCAATTCGAAAGGATATTTCTATGACTCTACCAGTCAGCCGGTACAATCGTATAATACGAAAACGGGCGAAATCGTTCATGCTTCCGGCATTCAGGCTGAAGACCATACTAGCATGACCATCAATTTGAAAGATGTAAAAGTGGGTGGCTCGGCACAAACAACCGCTGCATTGGGGGCTAACTTCCATGTGGCAAAGGCCTTCCGCGTAGGTGTAGATTGGACTCTATATGCAAGAAACTATTCTGATTGGTCGTTCCCATCTACTACTGAAATCGAACAAAATGGCGTAAAAGATTATGAAACGCCATGGAGAATCCCATCAGCAAATATATTTGACCTGAATGCAAGTTACCGATTCTCATTTGGAAAATGTGATGCTATACTTTCGGGAAATGTGAACAATGTGTTCAATCAAGAATATATCACGGATGCGAATGATGGCGTAAACCATGACTGGAAGACAGCTTACGGCGTATACTACGGATTTGGTCGTACGTTTAATGTGAGATTAAAAATTAACTTCTAAACCTAATTGAAAGATAGTATGAAGAAGAATCTATTCTTATCGCTCTCTGCCGCGTTACTATTGGCAGGATGCGATTACAATGATAAGTATTTCGACGGCTTGGATGATATGACCAAACCAGTGAACGTGATTAAGGAGAATTATGCGCTGACCGAGGCGGATTATGCCAAAATTAGTGATAATAAGACGAACCAGAGTATCGCAAAAGAGGCAGGGCAAGAGAAAGCTCTAGGTTATGTGAAGGAAGACCATTATTTTAGCGCGAATGCACCAGCTTCAACCTATGTGCCGGCTTTCCTTGCCGATAAGTATTATTCGGCAGATGATGGTTCGAATGTCAGAGTCACTTTTGGATATAAGGAGAATAAGTCTGCACTCCTGTCCGATTATTATTCAATAAAACTCTATGGACCTGCGAGTAAGGACTATGCGTCAATTTATGGTACTAACGAGTTTGCGCCTTATCTGAATGAAGCAAAGAAGAGCAAGGTTAATGATTTACTAAGTGGATACGCAGAACCGAAAGACGGAGATGTAGCCTTTATTGATTATAAAGTCAGCAAAGCAACCTCCTCTAACGATCTTTTGAAGAAACCTCTGTTATGGGAAAGTTTTAGTGACGTTGCAACGGGGAAACTAACAGCTTTGAAAGATTGGAAAAATAATGGTGACTGGTTTGTGAACTCAAAAGGAGGAACAGATTGGACGGTAACCACTTATGATTTTAATCAGTATTTGCAATATTCTGCAAATAAGACTGAAGGAGAGTGTGTCGCATGGTTAGTGACACCAGAAATAAGCATCGCAACAGATAGCAAAATGAGTTTTGATGTAAAAATAGGCTATTGGAATGCCGATTGCTTATCAGTATTGGTTAGTACGGACTTTGATGGTGCCGATGTTGATGGTGCAACTTGGGAAGATATAACCTCAGACTTTAATATTCCAAGTGAACCAACAAATAAATATGGTAATTTTGCTTCTGCCGGTTCATGCGATTTGTCTTCATATAGCGGCAAGAAAGTTCGTATTGCTTTTAAATATAAAGGTGATGGAGCTAATAAAAAGACAACCACTTATCAGATAGATAATATAATGATTGGTGCTGAAATACCTCAAGGTGGTGGCTTGAATTCAGAACCTGCTTTTGCTTTGAGAGTTTATAATAAGGGAAAATGGGGAAATCCGAATAAAAATGTTTATTTGCTTTCATATAAAGATTATATAGACATGAACATAAGCAGCCTCAATTTTACATCTGAAAAGCCGGCGGTAAATTACATTCCTACTTATCTGTCAAAAGTGGTAGCTTATCCACTCGATGGTGATGCACGTGTGGTGGTGTATAGGTATAACAATGGTGAAAAGACAAGTATACGAAGCGATGAATATGTCTATTCTTCTCAGACGGCAAGATGGGCTTTGAATACTTATGTAGTTAACAAGACTGAGCAATATGTTTTGAAAGATGGTAAGTGGAACTATGACCCAAGTACGGTTATAACCTTAAAAGCAGATAAAAAAGATGCGGAAGCTTCTGCGTTCTATACAGCAATTGTAGATTGGGTAAAAGCTAATCATAAAGAATTTGTCACTACCTATGGTAACAATGAATATTACTACGGTTCTTCCTTCTATCAGAACAACTTTGATTTCCGCTACAGTGCATGGAAAGATTATTATGATGGAAAGAGCGAAGCAGAAGTGAAAGAGCTTATGTGGGATCGTTTGCCAGAAGCATTCACGCGTGCTTTGGGAAGTCTCTACTCAGATGCGGACGCGGTTTCCGGCATCGAAGTAATTTATACTATAAACTTTGCTGTTTACGAAGGAACCAATCCTGCTCCTACTTATACGATTAAGTATAAAGTAACGGGAAAGGGCAAATTCGAATATATCGAAGATTCGTTGCAGAAGCAGTAAGAAGGCAGAGTGAAAAATACTTAAAGAGCGGGTGTATCGGATTTCCGGTACACCCGCTCTTTTGTTTTTTATCGCAATAAACTGTTTATCTCTCTTAAAAAAATGTAGTAGAATCGTAATGTAAGTCTAATTATTATTAATTATATTTGCTCCAAAATAGGAAATAGACAATTAGTATTAACTAATAAAATTAGAGTATGTTTAAAAGAATGCGATCTTTTTTATTGATGGCGATGTTACTCATCACAATCACAATGAATGCACAGGTCACTACTGCAACTATGAGTGGTAAGGTGACAGCACAGGATGAATCTGTTATCGGAGCGACGGTAGTTGCTATCCATGAACCGTCAGGAAGTCGTTATGGCACAGTGACTAATGTGAGTGGACAATTCAATCTGCAAGGTATGCGTACTGGTGGTCCCTATAAAGTTGAGATTTCTTATGTCGGTTATCAAACGGCTATATACAAAGGAATCAATCTGTTATTGGGAGAAAATTATGTATTGAATGTATCTTTAAAGGAGAGCTCGGAACTGCTGGACGAAATAGTGGTGACTGCTTCAAAAGAAAGTAATATGAAGTCCGACCGTGCGGGTGCTGTGACTAATCTTACCAGTGCAAAAATAGCTTCCATCCCTACTGTGAGCCGTAGTATGAACGATATTATGCGTTTGTCTCCACAGTCGAACACGACATCCAACGGATTTGCAGCCGGTGGTGGTAACTATCGTCAGTCATTTGTAACGGTAGATGGAGCTTCGTTCAACAATGCTTTCGGAATCGGTTCTAACTTGCCGGCGGGTGGTGCTCCTATTTCGTTGGATGCATTGGAACAGTTGTCAGTATCAATCACTCCATATGATGTCCGTCAGAGTGGCTTCACGGGTGCAGCCATCAATGCGGTTACCAAATCCGGTACGAATGAACTTAAAGGTTCTGCTTATACCTTCCTTACCAACAATAATCTGCGTGGGGATAGGATAGGAAGCGGCTCGATAGAATTGGAGAAATCCCATCAATATACATACGGAGCTACCTTGGGAGGAGCTATTGTCAAGAACAAACTGTTCTTCTTTTTGAATGGAGAATACGAAGACGATTTGACAGCAGGTCCTGTGGCACGTGCACGCGAAGATGCTAGCGAGCCATATGGACAAAATGGTATTCACCGTCCGGTTGCTTCCAAGATGGATGATATTCGTGATTACCTGATAAATCAATATGAATACGATCCGGGGGAATATCAGGGATATAACGTAAGAGTTCCCTCCTATAAGTTTCTGGCGCGTCTGGATTGGAATATAAATGAAAATAATAAGGTGAACATTCGTTTCTCCAAAACTAATAATAAGTATAATGCCGGTCCTTCTTCTTCTGTGAACCCTATGACAGCGAGTGTTATTTTCCCAGGTAAGGAGGGTGTGATGTCTCCGAGTAGGGGAGCTACCTCCGACGAAGGACTATATTTCAAAAATACACGCTACACTCAAGAGCAGAGATTTACTTCCGTAGCAGCAGAGTGGAATGCGAAATGGGGTTCGGTAAGTAACGCTTTGCGTGGTACATATACATTCCAAGACGAGCCGCGCTCTTATGACGGTGGTCTTTTCCCTACAACCTATATCTTAGAAGATGGTGCTGTATATGCCATGTTTGGTACAGAATTGTTCACCGAAGGAAACCTTCGTCAAGTAAAGTCGTTTACTTTGACAGATGAAGCTACTTGGACATGGGGCAAACACAATCTTACGGCTGGTTTTCAGTTCGAATCCAATAAAGCTCTGAATGGCTATATGCAAGGTGCCAATGGCGCATATGTATTCAGTTCATGGGCCGATTTTGTAGGAGGAAATAAACCTTCTTCATTCCTGATAACACATTCTAATTCGGAAGACCTGTCTCAATTTGCTTCTCAGATGAAACAGATGCAGTATTCGGCATATATCCAAGACCAATGGAATATCAATGAGAACTTCAAGTTAACTGCCGGTTTGCGTTTCGAATTACCGATCTATCCGTCTTTGAAGGATAACTATAATGAAGGATATGCCGATTTGGATTTTGGAGATCGTTATTTTACTACCGATCAGGTGCCTGGCAATTCATTATCGGTTTCTCCGCGTGTCGGCTTCAATTGGGATATAACAGGAGAGCGTAAGTATGTGCTTCGCGGAGGTACGGGTTATTTTGTAGGGCGTCTGCCATTTGTATGGTTGGTTTCGGCCGTAAGCAATTCCGGTGTAGGACAAACTCAATATGGCTTTAATATCGGTTCCGGCTCAACGGCTGGTGCTGTAGCTCCCAATTTCCATGTGGATGTGAACGATATTTTGGAAGAGGTTTATCATGGAAGTTTTACTCCGGAAGTAAGTATTCCTTCAAGTCCTACTATCATAGACAAGAATCTGAAGATGCCTGCAACATGGAAAACTTCATTAGCTTTCGATGCCAAATTGCCTTATGACATTGATTTCACTTTAGAGGGTATCTACAATCGCGACTTCAATCCGGCAGTAATCTCCAATGCAAACATATATGCTGATGGGGAAAAAACAATCAGCATGAATGATAGTCGTGATACTTACAAGCGTTATAATTCAGCAAATGCCTATTTAATAGAAAATGGTGGTTCAAAGGCCTACTATATGTCTTTGACGGGACAGTTGCATAAGTCGTTCGACTTCGGTCTGGATGCTTCCTTCTCATACACTTATTCTCGTGCACGTTCTTACAGTGACGGTATCGGTGATCAAGTTTCTTCAGCTTACAGAACTAATACATATTCTATCAATGGCATCAACGAGCATGAGTTGGGCTATGGCACCTACGTTGCTCCTCATCGTATTCTTGCTTCGCTCGGTTATTCAAAGGCGTATGCAAAGCACTTCCGGTCCAGCGTATCGTTCATCTATGAAGGCGTGCCTATGGGCTATGGCGGAAGCTATTCTTACTCCCGTTACTCATACACTTACACTAGCAATATTGTAGGCGATGGCGGTGCAAATAACTTATTGTATGTCCCTGCTAGTAAAGACGAATTAAAATTCAAGGACGTGGTTTCGAACGGTAAAATAACCTATTCGGCCGAACAGCAGCAAGAAGACTTCTGGAACTTTGTTCAGCAAGATAAGTACTTGAAAAAACGTTTAGGTAAGTATGCCGAACGTGGTGGTGCAGTGATGCCTTGGCATCATCAGTTAGACTTCAAGTTCACACAGGATTTTGATGTGATGGTAGGAGGTAAGAAGAATCTGCTTCAATTCGGTGTCGATATTCAGAACCTTGGCAACCTGCTCAATAAGAACTGGGGATTATATAAAACAGTAAATTCAACCACGCCATTGTCGTACAACGGTGACGGAACATTTACGATGCAGAAGGCTAGTGGAAAGATATTGGAGTCTACGTATAAGAATTACGAAAATACAGCTTCTACATATCGAGTAATGTTCAGCCTGCGTTACATTTTCAATTGATTGATGTAGAAATCTCCGTATAAAAAGAATGGGGGATGTATTCAAACGAATGCATTCCCCATTTTTTATTCTCCATTCTTTTTTATGCTACATCCTCACCCTCATCACCACCGCATTATGATCACTATACTCCCAATCCGGAGAGAAGTAATCCATACTCTCCATCTCAGCCGAGTGGAGAATATAATCGATTCTGAGCAGATGCTTGAAGTATTTGAAAGTATACATATACCCATGTCCGCAGGATTGGAAGCCATCCTTCAGTCGTTCGCCCTTCACGGTGTGGTAGACGTAGGAAGACGGCAGGGAGTTGAAGTCACCGCAGACGAGGGTGGGGTGGGGAGAAGAAGTAATCAGTTGGTTGAGCTGCTTGGCTTGCAGGGCACGTTTCTTGAAATTCTCGTGCAGGCCACTGGCAAGCGTTAGTGCGGCACGTTCGGCGCTTTGCGCATCATCCTTTCGGAGTTCCTTTTCCAGTTTACGTTTGTTGCGGCTCACTTCCGTAGTTTGCAGGTGGTTGTTGAACAAGCGGATGGTGTGGTTGTTCACTTCGATGTCACACCAAAGGCTACAGTTGTTGGAGTTGGGGTAGACAATCAGATGTTCCTCCTTCAAGGGGTAACGGCTGAAGACGGCAAGTTGCAGCAGATGTTTCCCTTCGGGAGAAATAGGGATGTAATGATAAGGCCAGTTGGAAAGAGCATTGCAAATGCTGTCGATGCCAAATTCTTTATGAATCCCAAACTCCTGGAAACAGAGAATGTCCGCTTGCAGAGCTTTCATTTGAGTGGCAATCTCTTTGCAGGAGTAGCCGGTATGTTCGCGATTGAAGCTGTTGACATTGTAGGTAGCCACGGTCAGTATGCCGGGCGTGTAGCCATTAATCTTTATGCGTGGTGCGGATGCCGAATCAAAGAGGGGAAGTTGGAATACACGACTGACGTAGCCACAATTACTGAGAATAGCAATCAAAGGGATGAAAACCCAGAAACGCCATCGGATGGTCCAGTAGATGGCACAGGCGAGATTGGCTAGCAGAAGCATTGGCAGAATCAGGCCGATGAAAGGCATGACTTTGAAACTGTCCGGAGCAGCGCTGCCTGTGTAAGCTCCTGCAATGGTAACACCTGCCAGAATACCTGTCAGCAGGATTGAGATGTAATAAAATAATCTGTATAAGGCCTTCATTTCTTTCTTTTGTTCTATTCTTGTTTCTTGATTCTTATTAATTCTTTTGTATCATACTTTCATTCACCGTTCATCAGTCATTTATAAATTATCTCCTTGTGCTATCCTTCGATGTTGAAGCTGCCGTCGGTGATGTCTCGGTACTGGCAGAGTGTCATGCCGTCAAAAGGGTACATGAAACATTTGAAGTAGCAGGTTTCACCCTTCGGTTCCAATTTGAAGTCCTTGGCGATGTTTCGCTGTTCCCGAATCGCTATCAGTGCATTGTCTTTATCCAGCAATGTTCTGTTCATGTCATACGTATATTATGGGGTTATGATATTAACATCTTTGCAAAGATAACAAACGATTTGTTTAATTGTTTTTATTTATCCGCACGCTTTGCTTTTTCCCATGCACCGCTTCCTTTTTTCTTTTTCAGGTAGCGGATGCCTTTCAGTACGTTGACGTTCATGAACAGGAAGTAGTAGGGGATGAAAAGCAGCTTGTTTTTTATTTGTTTTGTCGACAAATAGTATCCCCAGTATCCCAATCCGTAGAACGCTACCTGCATGGCGAGCAGAATGCCGTAGAAGGCGGGCGAGCCTCCCAGCAGAAGAATCACGATGTTGAGCGGCAGGAGAGCGAAGAGCAGAAACGGCGTCACGGACCACCGTAGCACCCGGTGCGACGTGTACTGGAAACTGAGCACTCCGTAGCGGAACGGATTCAGCAGCGGGCGTAGCCTCCAGATGGACTGCAACCCTCCGGCGGCGATGCGCACTTTTCGCTTTTCCTCTTCGCGCATATCGGCCGAACCGCTTTCGATGGCGTAGGCATTGGTGCAGTAGGCGATGATGTATCCTTTCATGGTGATGCGTAGCGAGAGTATGAAGTCGTCGAGCAGGGTGTCCGGCTCCATCGCTTCGAAGAGTTCACGGCGCACGGCAAACAGTTCTCCGGCAGCTCCCACGGCGGAATATAGCCTTGCGTCGAGTGCTTTCAGTGTCGATTCGTATTTCCAGTAGATGCCTTCACCTCCGGCGGCAGCTCCGTCTTTAGTCTGCACGGCGATTCGTTTTTCGCCTGCCACGCATCCTACTTTCGGGTTTTGGAAAGCGAGCACGATTTCTTTTATCGCTTCGCGGTTCACCATCGTGTTGGCATCGGTGAATACTACCAGCGGGGTGTTTATTAATGTCATCCCCCGTGTCATTGCTGCTGTCTTTCCTTGGCGGAGTGGTTGGAAGTGGACCGTGGCTTTCCCCTCCCAGCGTGTTTGCAGACGGTGGTTGGTGCCGTCGTCGCTGCCGTCGGTCACCCATACGATGTGGAGTTTGTCGGCGGGGTAGTCCAGTTCAAGGCTGTTTTCCATCTTTTCGTCCACCACGTCTTCTTCGTTGAAGGCGGTGATGAAGAGCGTCACTTCGGGCAGCTCGTCGTCCGTTGGTGGGAGGGTGCTCTTCACGGGTTTTACGAAAAGCTCTTTGAGTTTGACGAGGAGGTAGAGCACGATGCCGTAGCCCAGATACGTGTAGAATACGATGAAGAGGGCAAACCAGAAGATGATTTCGAGGAGGAGGGTGGAGGTGTTCATGGTGGTAACTGTTTTTTAATATTCAATTCTTCTCTTTAGTTCTGTCTTTTTATCCGAATCTTTCAGCATACTTACGAAGTAGTTAGCATCAGCTCTGGCCGATTCATCTGTCGGATTCGCTTCAAAACGTTTCACGAAGTTTTCAGCGTGCTCAACCAGATATTTCCGGCAGTCGATATTGAGCATGACCCCGTCTTTATATTCTCCTTTATATTCTCCGTATGAAAATCCGGTAACTTCTTCATTAGACTCTATGTGGTCTATGTCTTCTATTCGGATACCGGGTATGTTGATTGTCACAGAAGGATAGTAGAAAAAATTTTCGCCAACTAGCTTTGTAGTCAATTTCCATGTATGTTGGTCTTCTTGCCTAATATTTACCAAACTATTAATGCGATAATAATTATATTCAAAGTACTCTTCTTGGTTAGGAAACCACATCGTATCGTCTCCATCCCGTCCATAGGTATCGTTGAGCCACTTCAGTAGTTCTACCCAGCCGGTGTCTGTATTGTGCAGACCAACATAGATTGCAGACCGTTCTTCTTTAGGGAGCGTAAGCTCTGCTATAACAAGATCTTTTATCTTGTTGGGGTCATCATTGAAAACTCTTTCCAATGTCGCTTTTTTCAAATCAGAATGGACTTGAAACGGTTTTAGCTTCATCCCTCCACTTTGCAATGCCATTGTCTGCACAGGAGAGTAGTTCATTCCCGCTTCTATGTATGTTTTGTCTCCGTTAGGTTCAGCCAACATTTTGCAACCACGACCTTGCAATTTGTCGAGAATAAGGTTTTGCGCGATATTAAAGTGTTTGGTTAGATTGGTTAGATTCTTTTCTTCATCTTTCAGTTTCATGTCGTGAAAAGCAATTCCTGTGCCATAGTTTAGCATTTCCTTTACGTTTCCCCATACTAATCCTGATTTCATGTAGAAACGGTAATAGTTCTCATTAAAATCTTTATTAATGTTTGTAGAGACGTTCATAAATTCATATTCCGGCGCAAGGGTAGTGGTGAATGAAAAGCGTACATCTCGTCCTGTGCCATCTGTAGAGGCTAATGTTTTATTAAGATAATAATGATCAGGTGGTAAGTCACCTTCTTGCAGGTGGGCCAAATCATAGTAGTATTTTTTTGATAACGGTTTGCCGTTGATGGCAGCCCAAGTACATGAAAAGGCAGATTGCTTACAGTCGTCTTGTGTCAGCATAAATAGCCATTCCTTATTATATTTCAGTGGTGGCATTTCCGCTGTTAAATTAGATATTTGCCTATCAGGTCTGAAGTGAAGAGTAATTTCTATATTTTTATTAGGCGTTTCATTCTTAAATGGATAAAAGAAATCTGTTTCACAGATTATTTCTTTTTTATTGTTGCTATTATTGTTGTCATCCTTATCTCCCGAGTAAAGATTCTTTTTCTTTATGCACCCAGACATTGTCAGGCATAGTGCTAGTAATAGAATATAGTAAATATTGTTTTTAATGTTCATATTATAATTATATATAAGTCATTATTTGGATTCCTCTCCTGTTAAAAGTCTCATTTCTACTTGTCAATCAGGTTGCTATCCTCATCTTTATATTTATTTTTCTTTGTAAATAGAGCTCTAAATTCCTTAATAGCTTTAACGAACCTAACTTTGAAGCTTTTGAAGAGGGAACCGTCTGCATTCAATGTTCCATATCCGGTCATAACCCGAGCTTTTCTAGAGTGAATAAATACCAATTTTCCGTATGGCTTCATTGCTAGAGCTAACGAACCGTCTTCTCCGCGAATGATATCTGTTCTAAATCCAAATCTTCTGCCTAGTTCAGTGTTAAAAGCGAACGTCATGCCACGTACACAAAGCTCTGGACGTTGTATTGCCTGAATGCGTAAGTGTAAGTCTCTTAATGTCTCATACCACCATAAGCCCATAGTAGAATGATTTTTGTCAGGTATAAAGCTCCATAGACTGAAGGTGCATGCTACTTCGGGTTTCATCAATTGTTTTATGTGCGTCTCGATGTAGTGAGGCGGATACATCGTATCAGAATCAATGCATATGTGATATTTGCCCTGTGCATGATTTAATCCACATTGGCGGGCGTGCCCTGGGCCTTTCTTAGTCTCGTTGTAATAAGTGACCCCTAGTGTGTTCAGAACTTCTTCGGTTTTATCCGTCGAGTTGTTATTAACAGCCAGTATTTCAATCGGGAAGTCGCAGTGATTTTCTGAAAGTGACCATAAGCAACTCAATAAATGCATTTCCTCATTGTGCGCAATGAGAACAACAGATACCAGTGGCTTGTCGTTCTTACAATTATTGAGTTGTTTTCTAACTTTTTCCAAGGTCTCTTTCGGGACTTCTTCAATTGGTTTTTCAAATACCGTTAAATATGTATCGTACCACTTTGCCATATTTCAATCTGTTACTTAGAAGTATTAGTTAATGATTCGAATAATTTTTTCCATTGAGGCAACACGCTTTCAGGCAGAAATCTTTTCGCATTTTCTTTTGCATTATTGCCCATCTCAATTCGCACTTTTTCATTATCAATCAGATAGCATATTTTGTTAGCCAATTCTTTTATGTTTTCTGTCTCTACCAGTAAGCCGTCTTCATTATCCTTTATTATGTCTGCCGGACCATGTGGACAAGCGAAAGAGATGCAGGGAACACCGTATGACATCGCTTCTACTAATACTAATCCGAAGCCTTCAAAGCGGGATGAAAGAATAAAGATTGAGCTCTCGCAGTATTTATCTACGATGTTGGATACAGTGTGGCGGAGCATACAATTACCATTCAGTCCTAGGTCGTCAATCTGTTTTTGGAGTTTATCTTTCAAAGCACCTTCTCCGTAGATATCCAGTTTCCAGTCAGGATGCTTTTCATTCACAATGGCCCAAGCAGAAATCAGCATATCAAACCCTTTCTGAGGAGCGTATCGTCCGACGGCTATTGCACGATGTGCGCCTATATCGGTCAGTCTGTTTTCCTGTAGAGTAGAAATAGGATTCGGGATAATTTCAATATTGCTCAATTCAGGCCAGTCTTTGGCGCCCTCTTTTGTCAGTATCACGACTTTTGATAATCTGGATAAGTTCTTTACCATTTTATCAGACCATTTTTTCTTCATTAAGTTTATGAAAACGTTGTTATGCTTCAAAGACTCCGCTCCGTAGGCGTAACGGCTGACATGAAATTCTCCGATTTTCACACTTCCATCTTTAAGTTTATGCAGAAAGTTTAGCTCCCGGCGTAGAGTTGAGATGGTGATATCCGGTTTAATCTCATTTAATGTGTTCGACAGTCGTTGCTTGAATCGAAAATAGCGGAATGGGTATTTCAGCACTTTGCTGATGAGCGACTGAGAATAAGGTAAATCGAAAGGCACTCCCAAATCAATATGCTTCACTTTGGGTGACAAAGGGAAATGTGGAGGTTTGCCCATTTGTTCGGAGGTGATGATTGTTACATCATACCCTTCAAAATGTTCTGCAAAATAGTTGGCTTTGAATGTTATGATTCGTTCTATTCCACCCGGTGCCTGTAGTGATGGCAGATAATAGGCTATCTTCATACTTTAATAGATTTTAGCGATGATCTGATTTCGATATGCTTCTCCTGCGTCAGCAACTTGTTTCCCGTTGGCAACTTCGTTTACGTACTTGCGTTCGAGCTTAACTTTCTTATGAGCGCCTATTCGGCACCATTCATACTCTACGTCAATGTGTCCGACATCAATCGCCTGATAACCCGATTTGAATAAGTCGTATGCCAATACTGTTGCCGTCGGCCCCAGAGCTATAAGAAATAGAGCGCTTTTCTCTAATTTTAGGGCTTCGTTCAAGATATCTTCATATCGGTCGAATGCATCGCGCGGGGGGCAGAGTATGCGTCGGATGCTTCTCACATTGTCAAACAGGTCGTTGCCAATTCCCAAGCGGCTTTTTTCTCCTTCAATGAACACTATATCCCGGTCTTTCCAAATGGCTTTCATGTCACGAAACCATTGTTTGGATGACTCTTTGGATGCGAAATCCATATAAGGGCGGGTGAGGAAAGTGTTATAATACAGTCTTTCCGGCACTAGCAGGCGATCCCACCACGACCCATACAGGAAGAAATGAGTGCGCCAGAATCTGCGTGCCTTACGGTTGTAGCGATACAAATCGTTGAAAACATCAGATATGCATACCAAATGTCCGTCTTCGTGACTTGTCAGCACTTCTTGGAGGCGTCGTGCTAGTTCTGCATCTCCTTTTTGAAATCCTATTTCCTTTTCCGGAGAGGTCAATAGCATTTCTCCGTCGCCAAAACGGCTCACCGAACACTGACCTTCAACGATGCGTTGTATCGTTTCGTCGATAGAGGCAACTTTAGGGATAACTTTCTGTCGTCGTCCAAGTAAGATATACCAAAAATTGCACCATTCTACGATGCTGCCGTAGCGCAATTTGTAGCGCAATGTATTGATAAATGATTGTACGTTCATAGTGGCATATTTCATTTGAAGGTTTCGTCAATCACGGTTTGCATCTGTTTTTTCCACGAGAGTGTTTGCTCGATGGACTGCCGTATTTCAAGCGGTGTTGCATTCAGTGACTGATAGAACTGAATAATTTCCTCGATGTCAAGCGGAGAGTCGTCAGGCGTGGCTTTGAGTATGTAGGGTTGATGCTCAAAATCGTCGTCTGTCTCTGAGTAGATGAAGGGAATCCCTCTTGCCGCGTATTCACGATTTTTCAGGGTCTTGATTTTGTCGATGCCGCTACGGTGGCGTGCCAGACTTCCTATTCCCATATCTGATTGTTCAAAGACAGCGTCCAGTTCTTTACCGTATAAGGCAGAATGAAAGATGATGTATTTTTCCAACTTATGTTTGGCCACCTCTCTTTTATAACTATCCACCAGTTCCGGCACGCCATAGCCTACAATGTCGAGATATACTTTATAATTATTGGCATTGGTGTGTGTATGATAATAATCTGCCATACCGGCAATTGCCCTGTCGAAACCGTGCCACGGATGCATTGTTGCCACGGCAATCAGCCTCATAGAACGTGTAGTGTCATTCTTTTGACTTTTGAGTGGTATTTCGCTGAAGTCAATCCCGTTAGATATGCGGATGGTGGGTCGATTCCATATGATGTCATAGTCGGAGAAGGTGATGATTTTGTTTACATGGCGAGCTAGGCTTTGCCGGAAAATTTTATCAATAAACAAAATTCGTTGATATGAGAAAGACAATCCTTTGTATTCCTGATCGTATGGATAGGTGGGTATTTCCATGACAATGCGTGCTCCTGCCTTTTTGAGCTGTCGCATCAATTGAATGGTAAATGGACTGGCATTATGAACATAGCGTACATATACGAATTGAATTTTCTCTTTTTCCACATATTGCACGATACTTTTAAATTCAGTTCTGCGCAGGATTTTTCCTTTTATCCCGGAGCCATAGTCGGCTATTGCGCAATCATCCACCATGCGGCGCTTATGGTTATCGGTATCGTCCAGCCAGCAGGTTCGCACGTCAAGTCCACATTCTTGAAGGGCTTTCACTTGATAGCGTATTTTTTTGCTGATTCCATTGAACGCTTCGAAACCATGAAATATGAGAAAAAGTGTTTTCATTTATGCAAATGATTTATATGATTGTTTGTTTTGAACGAATCTTTTTGATAATATCATACTCATGTGTGAGTTGAATATACAATCCAAAGATAATAAAACTTATGATACCTTTAGCTACTATTGTTACAAAAATATTCATATCCTTTAGTATATACTGAATCGGTATCAATGCCAAGGCTATCAGCCCGCTCACCACCAACGGCGAAATAAGCTGACGAACGAACGGCCATGCACTCCGCCGGAACGTCACTCGGTACATTTGCCAGTAGCACTGCACAAAGTTAGCGGTAAACGTCACCACAATGCAGCTTGCTACGGCCGTGAGCGTGCCGAAGTAGAAAATACCCGTCAGCATCCCCACTACGTTGAGCGCCGACGAGAACAACCCGCACACGAACAGGCTGCGGGTGTCTCCCGCAGCCTGAAAGATGGAGCCGGAGGAGGAAAGGATAATCTGTACGCCCACCGAAAGCGCCAGAATCCTGAATACGGGCACGGATGGCAACCACTGGTCGCCGAAGATAATCAACGTCACTTCTTCCGCCGTAAAGAAAAGCAACACGCTGAGCGGCAGGCCGATGAACGACAGGAAGCGAACGATGCGTTCGTAGGATGTCATCAGCTTCTCGCGGTCGTCCTGAAAATCGCTGAAGATGGGGTGCATCACCGGAGTGATTACCTGCGTGATGTTCTGCAAAGGGAGCATCATTAGCCGGTACGACTTCTCGTAGTAGCCCAAGTCGGACATACTCATGTATTTACCAATCAGCAGCTTATCGAGATTTCGGCTGAAATAATTGATTACGTTGAACAGGAACTGATAGGCGGAATAGGAAAAGATTTTTCGGATTGCCCCCAGTCCCAGCGTGAAGCGCAGGCGCTGCGGGTAACGTTGGTAGGAGATGGCAAATATCAGTATGCTCGATACTATCGGGTTGATAATCAGTGCGTACAGCCCTGCACCGCAAAGGGCGGCGGTGACCGCTCCTGCACCTCCGGCTATCTGGATGATAAAGCTACGGATGGCGATAAATTTAAACTCTTTGTTGCGATAGAACATCGCGCCGGGCACGATGGTGGCGGAAGCAAAAAACAGGTTGACGGACAGCAGTTGGCACAGTGTGCGCAGGATTTCGCTTTCGTAGTAGTCGGCTATCAGCCACGATGCGGCGAAGAAGAGCACGCTGATGCCGATACCCGTCCACACGGTGAAGGAGAAAATGTCCGACAACTCTTCCTTGCCCAGCGACTTGTGCTGCACGATGGCCGGCGACACGCCCATGTCGGTGAAGATGTTGAAGAAAGCGATAATGACGGTGGCGATGGCTACCACTCCGAAATCGTCCGGCGAGAGTAGCCGCGCCAATATCCCCGCCACGACGAGGGAGATGATGATGCCGCTGTATTTGGCGAGTGCGGTGTAGAAAACACCGGAGAATAGTTGTTGCTTGATATTATTTGCCATTGATTTTCTTCCTCTTATTTTTGTGAATGTAAGATTTGAATAGCAATATGCCTATACTTCTGCTCGATATGTGTTTCTTATGTTTACAGACGCTTACCCATGCCAGTCGGATACGTAACGGAAAAGGAAGTGTGTGTGCCTGCTGAATGATGGCATTGAGCATTTGCGTCAGATATAAGTCAATAGTCTGGCGAATGGCGGGTGTATGTATGCTTTTTTGCAGTTTCAATATTTCCTGTATGACGGTAAAGTATCCCTCTAGATTTCGTGGCGAAAATTCGCGAGTCATAATCGAGTTTTCTCGTAGACGGCGGTGAAAAAAAGAGCGTTTGATGCAACCGACCTTTTCAGCTTGCAAATAGAGCGAAACGGTGAATAGTTGATCCTCGTGCACAATGCCCGGATAAAACCGTAGATTGCTGTTGTCTAAAAGTTTTTTCCGAATAAAGCTAAGGCAGGGAGAAGGGGTAAATTCTCCGTTTTGTAGCTGGAGCCTGAAAGCGTCGTTGCCTGTATATATTTTATCTTCCAGTTTTTCCGTGCGATGATAATGCAGTGAAGGCACCTTGTCCAGATTTCCGTCAACGAAGCTTAGAGCGTCAAAAAACACAAAATCGAGTTGCTCATCTTCACATTTCCGCAAGCAGAGTTCCATTGCGTCCTCTTCGAGCAAGTCGTCGCTGTCCATGAAGTAAACGTATTTTCCATGAGCATTCGCAATGCCCGTATTGCGTGCTATCGATGCTCCTTGGTTGGCTTGCGAAAAAACTTGTATACGTTTATCTTTGGTACTTAGTTCATTCAGTATGTTCAGGCTGTTATCCGTCGAGCCATCATTAACTAAAATTATTTCCAGTTCCTTCAGCGTCTGTTTCGAGATGCTGTCTACAGCTTCCCGAACATATTTCTCAGTATTGTAAACAGGTATGATGACGCTGACCTTTATATTGTTGTTTCCCATTTGTTCTATAAATAGAATATTTCTGTTGATGTTTGTTTTGATTTTTCCTTTTCTGCTTTGACAAGCTTTGCTCGTGCGGCAAAGGTAAGAAAATATATTTTGATTTCTATCTTTTCTCCTTCTTCTTTTTCTTCTTTTCTTTTTCCTTTTTGCTCTTTTCCCATCTTTTCAATCCTAATATTGCATTTTTCTTCATGCTTACTTCTCCTTGTCGTTTCCGTCTTGCCAGTTCTTCGGTGTCGGCAGATTGCTGTATAAATAAAATCTGTTCTTTGGCATAATTTCCCAATTCGCTTTGGTCTATTGTAATTATGACAATGCACTTTCCGTTGCATAAGGATTTAGTAATCATCCGGCAGAGGTTGTGGAGCTTAAGTATGCAGTGCATGGCATCCAGATGCCCGCAGAAAGCCTGTGCAAAAGATGCTATGGAGCAATTTTTGCGTCCTTCCAGTCTCCACGACGTACTGGAGTTGACGGATGATTGTTCCATCAGTTTCTCATGTGACAGAGGAGACGACCAGCGTATGTTGCGTAGCAGGCGTCCGATACTCGTGTGGGTGTACTTCTTCAGTTGTTCAATCATAATTTTGTCTTCGTCGAGACATTTTTCTACGTTTTTCATCTTTTTTTAGGTGTTTAATATTCTGATTGCAAAGGTCTTTCAAATATATTGCATTCCTTTATTCATTAAAGAATAAATGTATATCGGATTTTTGGAAGACCTTTGCACTCACTAAGTTAAACCGCTCTAAGAGTGGAAAAGTTGCTAAATAATTTTTAGAAATAATAGAAAAATGAAGAATGACAATTTTTTTAAGCATGATGCTTCTGCTTCCAACGATGAAAGAATAATGGTATTGATAGAGCAGGAAGGGTTGAAGGGATACGGCGCTTATTGGATGCTCATCGAAGCATTGAGGAAACAAGAGGATTTATATTCCTCGTTCAGTTTGCTCCGTTCGTTGGCATATCGGTCGAGGGTACACGTCGATTTTTTGATGCGTATCGTGAAAAATTTCGGCCTTTTCGTCGTGGAGGGAGAACGCTTTTACTCGCCGGGGTTGATGAAACGGATGGCGATTTATATTGAGAAAGGACGCCAAATGAGTGTTAAACCAAATGTTAAAAGTAAGGATAACGTGCTGATTGACAAGGGTGACAACGCTATACACGCGGGTGAAACAGAAGAGAACAGAACAGAAGAGAATAAATTAACCGTCGTCGACGTCAATAAGATAGACGGGCAGATTCCTGTTCAGCCTTATCCGGGTTGGGAAGCGTTGGTGGACGAGATGGCGGCAAGTCAGGATTTTATGTGTCAGGTCGGAACGCATTCGGGCATGGGAGCACTTTTCATCCAGAATCAGAGGCGCATCTTGCAGCTTTTCAAAGATCATATTCGCCTTCATGGCAGGGAGGAAAGGATGATAACTTTGGGTGAAGTGAAGTCGTATTTCTCTAATTTTGTGTGTAGTGGATCGATTACAAACAGAAAAATCCGTGCTGCTTTGAAGAAGGAGGTGGACGGACGAAACGGACAGTATGCCTATCGATTTGAAGAAAGAGTGGGCGGAAAGCGAATATACATGGGCCACGTCATCCCCGCCGACGCACCGCCGAGGCCCGATGCTTCGGCAGTGTGGGACGATGTGAGGAAGAAGTGGGAGCATTGATGCGGCCCGATTTTTGCCCGCAGTCCCGTGCCCGTCTGCCTTCAGGCTGCGGTTTTGCGGCCTTCAGCCTGCGGTTTGTGTGCCCTGTCCCCACGGTTTGTCAGCCTCTAACCTGCGGTTTGCCCACCTTGTCCCCACGGCTTGGCTGACCCGTCTCCGCAGCTATCGTGCCGATAGCCCGCATTTCAGAAAAAGAACAATCAAAAACAACAAAAAAAATTATGAGAAATTTTGCTACCTACGATGTCGACATCCACGGAAAATCGAGTGGAGTGATGAAAACAATTTGTGAAAAATGCCGTCCCACCCGTCGCAACAAGCGCGACCGTTCGCTGCGTGTCAACATCGACACGGGCCACTGCCACTGCTACCATTGCGGCGCCGACTTCTACGTGCCCGACGATGCCGAAGAGCGTGAGCGAGCCGCCCGTCAAGCCGCCCGCCAGCGTCGTGCCGCCGCCGTCCCGCAGCACTTCCACCGCCCCGTGTTCGACCCCTCCAAAACCACCCTTTCCGAAGCCACCGAACGCTGGCTCGTCGAAACCCGCTGCATCCCCCAGTCCGTCATAGCCGCGCTGAGCATCACCGAGCAGGAGGAATTCATGCCCCAATCTTCCGCCAAGGAGCGCTGCGTCTGCTTCAATTACTTCGAGAACGGCAAGCTGATAAACACCAAATTCCGCAGCGGCGCCAAGCACTTCAAGATGGTTCAGGGGGCCGAACTGATTCCCTACAACATCGACTCCGTGCTGGGACAGACCTCCTGCATCATCCACGAAGGCGAACTGGACGCCGCTTCCTCTCTTGCCGCAGGATTCAAAAGCGTCATCTCCGTGCCCGCCGGCGCCAACGCCAACCTCTCCTGGCTCGACCGCTTTATGGAGACGCACTTCGAGGACCTGAAGGAAATCATCATCGCCGTCGACGCCGACTCCGCCGGAATCCGCCTGCGCGATGAGCTGGTCAACCGTCTGGGAGCCGAACGCTGCCGCATCGTCACCTACGGACCGGAGTGCAAGGATGCCAACGAACACCTCGTCCGCTACGGCATCGACAGCCTGCGCATTGCCATCAACCAAGCCGCCGAAGTGCCGCTCGAAGGCATCTTTACCGCTGCCGACCTGCATAGCGAACTGCGCGCCTTGTTCGACAACGGCTTCGGTCCCGGAGCCGAAACGGGCTGGGAGGAGATGGATAAAATCTGCACCTACGAGCGCGGCCGAATGGTGGTCTGCACCGGTACGCCCGGAGCGGGAAAATCGGAATGGATTGACGAGCTGGTGCTGCGGCTCTGCCTGCGTCATCAGTGGAAAATCGCCTTCTTCAGCCCCGAAAACGTCCCCATCGTCTACCACCTCCGCAAGCTGATAGAGAAACTGACCGGACGCCGTTTCCAGAACAGTTGCGGCATGACGGAAGCGCTGCTGGCTCGCTCGGAGGATTTTCTTGCCGAAAACGTGAGCCACATCTCGCTCAAGGGCAACGCCACGCCCGAAAGGGTGCTCGCCAAAGCCCGCGAACTCGTTGTCCGCCGCGGCTGCCGCATCCTCGTGCTCGACCCGCTCAACCGCTTCGACCACAACCCGCTGCCGGGGCAGACGGAGACGCAGTATCTCTCGAATCTGTTGAATAAGTTCACCGAGTTTGCCACGCAGCACAATTGCCTGCTGGTGCTCATCGCCCATCCGCGCAAGATGAACCGCAACCCGCTGACGAACTTTACTCCGCGACCGGAAATGTACGACATCAACGGGTCGGCCGACTTTTACAACAAAGCCGATTATGGTATCGTGGTGGAACGCGACAAGGAGGTGGGCGTCACTCGTGTGCACGTGGATAAGGTGAAATTCAAGCACTTGGGCGTGGGCGGTGTGGCTACGTTTGTCTACGACCCTGTGGGCGGACGGTATCTGCCTTGCGAGGAGTCGCACGATCCGGCTGTGCCGGTGGATGAGCGGGTGCGGGGGACGGTGTTTGATGATACTTGCTGGTTGCCGGAGAAGGAGGGGCTTTTTAGTGATTAACGTTTAGTGATTAACGTTAATCACTAAAGTTACGGTTCCTCCAGCACCGCTACGATGAGCCGTACTTGTGCGGGGGTGAGTCGTCTGCATCGGGGGTTCCAGCCGGTGGCGGTCAGTCGCTCGGTGAGTCCCGGGGCGGCGGCTATCCATTCGTTGAATTTGTCAACGGCGCTTTGTTGGAGTATGTCGGGGAGGTAGAGCAGGGCTAGTTCGCCTTTGCCGTAGCTGCGGTATTGGAATGTTTTTTCGTCTTCTTGCACGGGGAGATGGGTGGTATTTGCTTTCATTGCACGATGTGTTTATTAATGGCATAAAGTTACGCTTTTTTACTGGGGTGTGCAAGCTTTTGAGGGGGAATCTGGGTGGTGTTGACAAAGAAAGGAAGGAGAAGGTTTATGGATTCCGAAGAAACATTTGCACCTTATACAATGACTGAACTTGATGCCATGATGGATGAAAGTGAAGCGGATGAAGAGAAAGGACGTACCATTAGCAGTGATGTATACTAGACTTAACGCGACCCCATCCCCACCTAGTCCGGTATAACCCGACTTAACCAGCCATAATCCGGCGTAATCCGGCATAACCCGGAGTGCCGCCGCTTTTTGCCGTATTTTTGTTTCACAATCAGAGAGGGAGAATGTCCTCGCTCTCGTAGAAACAAATTTAGTGTATGGCAACAGTTTCAGTAGTGCGCTATCAGCGCAGAAAACGAATCGGTGATGAAAACTCGCCGATGGTATTCTCTCTAAAAATCAAGTCGGGCGACGCCAAGATGTATTCCATCGAGACATTGGCGCGCGAAATCGAATCCATCGGTGCGTTGTCGGTGGAAGACGTGTCGCACGTCATGCGCTCCTTCATTCGTGCGATGAAGAAAGTCCTCGTCGCGGGAAACAAGGTGAAGGTGGACGGACTGGGTATTTTCTTCACCACCCTGACCTGTCCCGGAGTGGAATTGGAAAAGGACTGCACGGTGAAGAGTATCTCACGCGTCAACCTCCGTTTCAAGGTAGACAACACCCTGCGTCTTGCCAACGACAGCACGGCAACCACCCGTGGCGGGGAGAACAATGTCATGTTCGAGCTTGTCTCCGACGCCAAATCGGGTTCGGGAGGCGGTGGCGGAGGCTCCGACGACTCCGGCAAGGGGGAGGGCGGCGGTGGCGGCGGTGAGACTCCGGATCCGGCAGCCTAGCCTTGCTGCCTGACGCGAGTTCGTGCTCTGTTGCCGAACTTACGTCAGCTTGAACCGAGCTGACAGCAGCTACTTTTAGTAATTTCTCTACAGAAAGCCAGTGCACGGCTTTCTTCTCCAAACAACTATTAATTCATTAAAAAAACGAAGAAACAATGATTGACAAAATCTTAGACATTGTGTTGCAAGTACTGTATTTCTTTCGCAGAAAGAGAAAAGGTAGAAAGAATGAAAGGACCGGTCGATGAGAAGGATTGACCTGATTGTAATCCACTGTTCCGCCTCAAGGGTGGACAGGGATTTCACGGAAGAGGACTTGGAAGTGTGCCACCGTCGCCGTGGCTTCAAGGGTGCGGGGTATCACTTTTATATCCGCAAGGACGGCAACATCAAGGCTACCCGTCCGCTGGAACGAATCGGTGCACACGCAAGCGGCTTCAACCAGAGCAGCATCGGCATCTGCTACGAGGGCGGACTGGACTGCAAGGGACGTCCCGCCGATACGCGTACTCCCGCGCAGCGGGAAAACCTATGGCTACTGGTGCGCCAGATATTGGATACTTTTCCCGGTTGCCGTGTCGTGGGCCATCGCGACCTCAGCCCGGACCTGAACAAGAACGGGGAGATTGAACCGGAAGAGTGGGTGAAGGCGTGTCCTTGTTTTGAAGTGAAGGATGAGTGGGAGGATGTCGTATCCCAACTCGCAGTAATATAAAACTAGGCACGGATTGCGCGGAATTACACGGTTTATAGCTATTCACAATGCTGTCGTTTACTTTTGCAAATAAATGCGTCTCATTGTGAAGCAAACCGCATTATCCGTGTAATCTGTGCCTAAACATTTCTTGCTTTCTATCGAGCTCTATAAATCTCGTTTTCTCAGCCATGATGTTCTGTGTGGATGAACTCCTTATTAGCTCCTTTTAATTTGAATAAATTACCAATCATGGCAAGTGCCAACGTTGGAACCTGAAGGATGGCTTTTCCTAATTTTCTATTCAGCAATTTCGCGGGTACCGGCACTATCATTGCAACGACTTGCGTCAACGACAATATCCACCATTTTATGCCAATCACCCATTCATTTTCACCACTTTGTAAACTTATCACTATTCCGATAACAGTAAAGAGGAAAGTGAAACCGAATACTCCTGCCAACTGTATCAGGCGGGGTGGGAGCATCCATTGAAGTATTTTGTCACAGTAGTCTATATTGCCTTGCAGCAATGCTTTAGGAAAATCGGGTAGGGAAGCCCGTAGTGCTCCATATTGTGCGGCAATCCATCGTTTACGCTGGTTCTTAATACCTTCTTTTTTCTGGGTTTTCTCGTCATATACGGGGAGTTGCTCCAAATATTCGGTGTGAATACGCTGCTTGAGCAATAAGGCTTCCAGTTCTTTGTCTTCGCCTGAAGTCTGTAGATATTTCACATTGCTACGAAACCATTCGGCATCGAAAGCCATCCCCGAACCTGCCAGTCCGGCTGATAATCCCACTGCATTGTGTCCGCTTCGGAAAAAACCATTGTTTATCTCTTCGCTGATGGCATCAAGAATGGCGATGTCTGTATTCATGTTTTTTCCGGTGCGATGGGCTTGAACGGCTTTTAGGCCGGAATCGAAAGCACGGTTAATCTCTGCCAGAAAGTTAGGAGTTGTCACATTATCGGCATCCATGATAACTACTGCATCATAGGTTTCATCTGCTGTCACATCCATTGCCAATGTTAAGGCTTTGGCTTTTGAACTGTTCGAATATGTCGCTATTTGCAAGCGAATGGGGAGGGTGCTCAGAGTCTCATTGGTACTTGCCTGCATCCCGTCGGAGATGACAAGAATGTCGTATTTTTCTTTGGGATATTCTTGTTCAAGAAAACTGCTGACGGTTGATACTATAACTCTGTCTTCCTTATACGCGGGGAATAGTACAAGAAAACGACGCAGCAGGCGTGATTCGGAATACTTTCGGGGTCGATAGAATTTGGAAGCTACTGCATAGAACAGCAGGTAGCAGACACAAAGTGCTAATAACGTAAATATGGTCCAGTCGATAATGGTAAACATGGTCTTTCACTTTTTATAGGTTATCCGATGTAGAAACTTTCTATTACTCCTTTCCATACGGCAGAAAATAGATCAAACCGCCCTTTTAAGGCAAATAGAATACTGTTTTTTCCGGCTGCAACGGTGCATTGATAGAAGATAGACAGCAACCGTTGGCTTCCCGTTCGGTTACGGCGGGTGTAAAGCAAGCGGTTGCGGGTCATATAGTAAGTACGCAGTTTGCTGAGTTGACCGGTGCTTTGGCTTTCTTTGTGAAAAACAGTGCAACGAGGTTCATACCACAGCTCGTAGCCCGCATCGGTCATGCGTGTGCACCAATCTACTTCTTCGTAATAGAGGAAATATACTTCTGGCATTAGCCCTACTTTTTCGATGGCTTCACGTTTCACCATCAATGCTGCTCCATGTAAATAAGGAGTTGTGTGGGCTGTGTCGAAACTACCGTCATCTGGATGTCCGAAACCTACGACCTCATTCCGGATAGTAATGGTTGAAAGAGGGGTGAATCCGGCAAACTGTATGTTTTGCGGAGGAAATGCGAAACGTATCTTGGGAGAGACTGCTCCTATGTTTTTTCCACTTTCAAGTCGCTCTATCAGATTGTGAAATCCGTCTGATTCGACATATGTATCATTGTTGATAAGAAATATGTATTGCCCGTTGGCTACCTTGATTCCTAGATTGTTTCCTCCTGAGAACCCCCGGTTGGTGTCACTCCGCAGGGTAGTGACAAATGGATATTTCTCTTTGATTTTGGCAGCTTCATTTTCGCGTGAGGCATTGTCTACTACAATAATCTCGTAACTTACAGAGCGCACGTATTTCCGTAACGACTCTATCAGTTCACAAGTGTCGTCATAACCATTGTAGCAAATCGTAATAAAGGAGACTTGAAGCCCGTCAGTCATATTGCTTATTTATTGTTTGTTTATCAATTTAGTTTCTTTTTCCTTTTGCATTCGTTTGTCGATGTATCGACCTGTGAAGCAGAGTGCAAAGGCGGTGTATATGGGTATGGAATTTGGATATTGCATCACATCGTTGGCATAGGCAGCAAGATAAAATCCGGCAGCCATACAAAGCCAAGACATGAGCAATCCTCGCAGTCGCTTATTCATAACTTTGAACATTAGTATCCATCCACACCATACAAAGAGAGCGCCATGGATAGCTAGATACAGTATGAGTCCCACAATACCGGTTTCTACCCATACTGAAATAAGCCATGAATCGGGTGGATAAGGCATACGTTCTTTGGGTTGAAATCGTTCTCCCTTGGATAGACCAATACCATAACCAAAAGGTTTGTGTACCATCAGTTCTTTCATCTTTTCACGATTCATTACGCGTAATTGATAGGATGCATCTTGTCCGGGGCGAAAGGCTGAACGCATTTTACGGATATACTGATTTCCGTCGCCAATGTTAGTGAACGTAAAGAAAATGAAGAATATTAGTAGTGTCGAGAGTCCTACAATGCATGATTTAAGGTTTCGGGACAGTACAATATAAGCACCTAATGCTCCAATGGGGACAGCTACTGCCGCACGCGTGCCTGAAATCCCCATTCCATATATTGCGGCTAATACGACAATAGCGAAATAGGCTTTCATCCATAGGTTTTTTACATAGAATATGGATATCCCAAATATGGATATTCCCATAGCCATGTGTACGCCGAAATTTGCAGCATCGCTGAAAAAAGAAAAATAACGAATACCAGACCAGATGATATGGGTTTTGGCTCCTCCCAATTCATAAAGGAAATATAACTCGCGGGCATTAAAACCATGATTTTTTTGCCAATAACCTTTGGCAGCACCCATAAGAATGAAAATCGACCAGATAATGAGTAACCATTGGATGCCTTTTACATCTCGAATGGCTAGTGGCACTAGGATTGCGCATACCACAGGGTAAATAAAATAGTGCGTGATGGATATGTTCCAAGCTACTTGTACATTGTTTGGATTAGCTAGTTCCAATACGCAATAGCATCCCCAGATAAGAAAAAGTAAGAGCATACCATTACGGCTCTCTGTCCAGTCCACTTTCTTGTATATTGTATATGAAAGTAGCAACGCTACGGTAAACAGAGTGCATACTAACGTAGCTATTCCTAACGGAATATCTACTACTATATTCGCAGCAGCCAATATGAATTGTAAAATGAATAGGGTATAAAAACTCTGCTTAGAGTATTTTATTACTAATAAGAATAGCAATAATGCAAAAGGCAATAGGCTAATGGCCAAAAATAGAGGAAGAGGTGTTTGAAATATAGCTTTATATAAGATGCATATACAGCTGACCAGAAATAAATGTATCCATCCTTTGCTGGTGCAATAATTTCTGGTAGCTGCAAGACATCTACTATATTTTTTTTTCTCATTCGTCATCTTCGTTCTCTTCGTTTGATTGAGTAGGCTTTCTCTTTTTCTTGGTTAGAGAAGAGATACTTTCCGTCAATGCCAATTGAGATATGCGGTAAGTTAGTTTTCTCCAAAGCGTATATGGTGGAAGCATACCTGTATAATCTTCTACTACATTACGTGATGCGTATGTAAGATAAAGGTATAACGGCGTTTGGGCAACTTGATTTTGTAGCCTTGAAACTAATAACTTGTCTGTTTCCTTCCATCCGTGATCAGCTCTCGCAATCAATATATTCAGGTTCGCTTCTTGCAGCAAGGATGGCGGGATGTTGAAGTCGCGTAAATCAGGATATTCAACAATGAGAATATCCTCCATAGCCGGAAAATAGAGGTCCGTGATACTTTTTGCCAATGAGTACTCACGCGAAGAAGCATTAAAGTCTTTACCCCATGTGATGTAACGTACTTTAAGTCCTATGCTTTCCCAATATTCTTCCAATTTTAAAATGACATCGCTTTTGCCTACGCCTATTTCCGTACTTATGAAATTAATGATATACGGCAATCCTTCTTTTCTCTGAGTACAGAAATAAAGTATACTGCTACTTAGTTGTTTGGTTGCTATATCTAGACATTCTTTCATATGACCGCCATATTCCATAATGGACTCTTTGGGAAATGCTCCCAACATGGGGAGTCCCACTAATCGACGGGCACGTAGAGAGTCACGCAGGGTGCGGTCTAACAACTCCAGAATAAGGAAGAAGCCGAGGAGAAACAAGAAAGTGCCGGCACAAGCTGCCATTACTATCTTTTTTAAGTTAGTAGGCATGGCATTAATTGGGTATGCCGGAGCATTTAGTACTTTTAGCGCCGCCGAGGTCATCTCCAGATTTTTTCTACGCATAAGGGCGTCATTATAGCTCTTCAATACTGATAAGTAATTCTGCTCGATGAAGCTTATATTACGCTCTTTACGCTTGATTGTGGAACCTACCGGAGCGAACAATTTGTACTTATCGGCCAACTGCCTACGACTTTCCTGTATAATTTGAAGGTCAGATTTGGCTTTTTCAAAACGTAGAGTAATGTCTAACCACTGCTGTATTATATTCTCTTTGGATACTCCTTCTTTACTATATTGGTGATTTGTATATTTGTCCGATAGCTCTGATAGTTCATGACGAATATTCTCTAGACGGCCTTTATAATCTTGCAGTGTATTATTATCGGATGAGATAGTTTCCATCTCAGAAATCTTTCCGGTAAGCGACGAAGCTTCATTTAGCTTATTTAGGAACTGAAGATTGGTGATAGCTTGTTTAGCGTTGCTGTTCATTTGTTTCTCTAATTCACTAAGCATTGCCTTCGTACTGTTATATTCAATGAGTACGTTCTGCTCTCGGAGCTCGAACTCTTTATTGATTGCTGCGATTTCTTTGGTTTCATCATAGTAGTTGATAATGCGTTTATCAACATTGTACATGGTGAGTGAATCTTCATTCATCCGTAAATCCTTACCGATACGGCTGAGCTCTCCTTTAAAGTATTCTATTACCTTATCGGTTTCACCATAACGAATAGCACTATATTCATTTACAAATTCTTTCGTAAGGATTTCGATGGTATTATATGCAATACCTGGATCATCCGCCATATAACTAACGGATATTAAATCACTGGCTCCCTTACGACTCACCTGAATAGTCTTAAGTGCATTAAAACTATAATGAGGTAGATTGTAATAAAAAACTCCATACAAGTAGTTTGACTGTGTGGGACGCAAATATTGGAAGAAATTTTCTACTGTTTTGTCTTCGCTTCTTTTATCAACCAGAGCTAGTATCTCTTTCCCATTGGGACTATTGTTCAGGTGGTTGTAAATTCTGTTATAATTGCTTGCTTTAATGTATTCATTGTCTTTTTCTGGATCACCATGTATTAAGCTACGAGCGTATAGGCGCATTGATACTCTTTGCAATGTGCTTTCTGCTTTAATAATGCTGATAAGGTTGTCCATCGCATTTTGTGCTGTCGCCCAATCTACTTTATTACTGCCGCCTTCGATACTATATCCTGAGGCGACACCGGTGTAGAGCGTGGCTTCCACATAAAATGTTTTGCCTATCATGCGCTTCCCATAATAGTATACGGCAAATGTAATAATGGCTGTACCGAGTAGTAACCACCAGCGAATCCGGTACAGGAACCTGCTGATATAAAGGATATATTCCATATGTGTGCTATTTATTTTTGAGGATGGGAGTAAGGGTAATTACTTCAAGTATCATGAGACTTTTAGTTAGCTCGAATTTACTGTTCTCGAATTTTTCCAGTGCATCAGACTGACGAGACTTTTCCACTGATAAATTTCCTGAATCAATGACTCCATTAGCAAAGTTTTTTTCGGCTATGCCATATTGTACATTGGCTAAAGTGAGTGCTTCGGCATTTAACCTAAGTATATTTAACTGTGCTGTTGCAGTTGCATACATTAGGATTATCTCTTTTTTCATTTCTTCAAATTTCAGGTCTCTTTCGAGCTCTGCAGCACGTATGTTCAGCTTTTGCCGTTTTACTCGTGCGCTAAGGTCAAAAAGGGCATCCAAAGGAATATTGATACCTGCACCTACTGTGTATCCATTCTGTGCTTGTGTGGCGTAAGTAAGATAGGGAGCTATTGCCACATCTGTGAAAGTGGATTCGTTGCCGAACATACCATATTGGTAACTTCCTCTTAAACTGAAGAAGCTCAGAAAAGCACGTTTTTCTTTAGCTAATAATTTTCGTTCGATTTGTTCTCTTACCTTGGCTAGTTCATAAGTTGGAGCTCCTTTTGCATTTTCAAAAAGAAGGTCTAACGGTGGAAGAGCAATGTTAGCATAATCTTCTGGTTTTAATCTAGAAAAATCACTCACACTTTGGGCATTTCCACTTTGAATAGTGACAAACAAAAACATCGCCCCTAAAAAAACATATCTAATGTACTTCATATAAATCCTATTATTGTTCTTGCTGTGTTTTTTAGCTTCCGCAAATATAGGGATAAATTTCATTTATAGAAATCAATTTTGCAATCTTTCTTATTAATTATGTGCATCAACCCGCTTAAAAAGCCTCCGTCATATTGAAATAGAACAGATTTTGCTTATTCACCATGTCTCTTCCGAAGTCGAGACGGACATTCATGCGCGGCTGAACTTCGATGCGCAGCCCCACTCCAAGGTTGGGCAACACACCTTCAATCTTGCCCGGCGTAGGGCCCATGAATCCGCATCCTGCCCAGGCGGCATAGCCTACATGATTCAACATCTTTTTCACCCAAGTACTCTTATCCGTATTAATCATCTGGCGGTATTCAGCCATCACCACATGAGAAGACTTGTCGCGAAACTGCCCCATGTAGTAACCGCGAAGGTCGAATGGCGTGCCGCTAAGGGCATACTTTGTCAGCGGAACATCACCGAACACGTTCTTCGTCTGCACCGTCCATGCTAGCACTTTGCGGAGTCCCAGCGATTTGTACTGCCGGTAATCCAACTCCAAGCGATAGAAATTATCATCACTGCCGAAAGCCTTGTTGTACATCATTCCGCGAAAGTCCAGATACATACCTTTATATGCATTGGCAGGAACATCGCGCGTGTCGTACGTCAGCAGATACCCCAGTCCTGAACTGAAATTCTTGTATCCGTGCTCCGTGCCGCCTGCCGCGATATAAGCCGGCTGCTCCACCATTCCCGCTGCCGGTTTGGTGATTTTATCGTAGTTGAAGTCCACCTGCGGACCGGCAAAGAAATTGCTTTCTCCCAACCGGAACAAGAACCACGGATTTACCTGAATGCCACTATAACGGTATTCACTCGTATCTTCTCCGCGCGGATAATCTTTATTCGTACTATAACCGATGCCGTAAAAATTCTCTATCGTATTCTTATAAGAGAACGTACCGAAGATGCGAAAACGGTCGCCTTTGAAGAAAAGCTGCGGCTTGGTCATCAGGTTCAATCCCCCTTTGAACATCAAGGCAATCGCCATCGGAAGCACCGAACGGCGCTGAGTGCTGTCGCCGGGATTCATCCGGAAGGTCAGCAGCGCACTACCGCCTACCAACAAACCGAAATCAGGTGTATAACTCGGTCCACCTAATATATTATAGTGCAAATTTCTTTTTGCTACACGCTCGCGTCGCAGTTCACGTTTGGAAAGGGTGGGGGTACTGTCTTCCGGGGCAACTTCATGACTTGTCGTAACTACCGATGTATCAGCCGTCTGGGCCGATGAAGTATGGATGAATATAAACATCATCAATACACTTATTATATATTTCTTCATAATCTCTATCTGAGGAATCCGGTGCAAAGGAAACTATTTTATTTCGATTAGTTTTCATCTTCATAGATAATAAATCTAAAAAAGAATCGTATTTTTGCGAAGTGATAATGTTTTATTAAGAACACAACGCATGGACATCACCACTGAACCGTTTAGAAACCAGTTCATCTGCAACCAATAAATTATTTACTATAATATGAATAAACGAATCTTATCAGTTATTGTTTTCTGCGCCCTCTGCTATTCTGCGCAAGCCCAGAACGCAAAACAGGCGCAAGACGCGAAAGGCGGCATCAGCGAAGCTATGATGCAGCAAATCAAAAAGAGTTATGAAGGCACCACTGCCGACAAAGCCATCCGCAACGCCATCGGCAGCAACGACATCCGCAAGCTGGCGCTGAATCAGGACAACCTGAAAGGCATGGACACGCACTTCTCCATCAAAGTGAATACCAAAGGCATCACCAACCAGAAATCATCCGGACGCTGCTGGCTCTTCACCGGACTGAACGTGATGCGCGCCAAAACCATCGCCAAGCACAACCTTGGCTCCTTTGAGTTTTCGCAAAACTACCCTTTCTTCTTCGACCAACTGGAGAAAGCCAACCTCTTCCTGCAAGGTATCATCGACACCAGCAGTAAACCCATGAACGATAAAATGGTGGAATGGCTCTTCCGCCACCCGCTGAGTGATGGCGGAACCTTTACCGGAGTGGCCGACATCGTGAGCAAATACGGACTGGTCCCCAAAGACGCAATGCCCGAAACCAACAGCAGCGACAACACTTCACGTATGGCCGAACTGGTTGCCTTGAAGCTCCGCGAACAAGGTCTGCAACTCCGTGACCTCGCTGCCAAAGGCACCAAAACGGATGACTTGCTGAAAACGAAAACCGAAATGCTGGGCACCATCTACCGTATGCTCGTCCTCAACTTGGGCGTACCCCCAACAGAATTTACATGGACCGAATACAACGCCCAAGGCAAACCTGTGGAAACGGCTACCTACACCCCGCTTTCCTTCCTGAAGAAGTATGGCGACGAGAAACTGCTCACCGACTACGTCATGCTGATGAACGACCCCAGCCGCGAGTACTACAAATGTTATGAGATAGACTACGACCGCCACCGCTACGACGGCAATAACTGGACGTACGTCAACCTCCCCATCGAGGACATCAAGGAGATGGCAATCGCTTCCCTCAAAGATAGCACCATGATGTATTTCTCCTGCGATGTGGGCAAATTCCTCAACTCGGAACGCGGCTTGCTCGACGTCAAAAACTATGATTACGAATCTCTGCTGGGTACTCCCTTCGGCATGGATAAGCGCCAACGCATCCAAAGCTTTGCCAGCGGCTCAAGCCACGCCATGACACTGATGGCGGTAGACCTCGACAAAAACGGAAACCCGACCAAATGGATGGTTGAAAATAGTTGGGGCGCAGGCTCCGGATATCAAGGCCATCTCATCATGACGGACGAATGGTTCAACGAGTATATGTTCCGTCTTGTGGTGGAAACGAAATACGTCACTCCCAAGGCACTCGAAATCCTGAAACAAAAGCCGATTCGACTTCCTGCCTGGGACCCCATGTTTGCAGAAGAAAAATAACTGGCAATAAACGCTGCCAACAATGCGTTTGATATAGATGTATAAGCACTGTGTGCGCCAACGAAAGGAATTACGGATATTTTTCCGTAATTCCTTTCCTTTTTCCTCCCGAATCACATTATTATTTATTACTTTTGCGCCAAATTTATGAAACCATTATTTTATATAGCATGGCAAATGTAATAAAGTTACGTAAAGGCCTTGACATAAACCTGAAAGGTAAAGCTGCTGAGACGTACGCAACAGTGAAAGAGCCGGGAT
Organism: uncultured Bacteroides sp.; assembly: GCF_900547205.1. Classification (GTDB taxonomy): domain Bacteria; phylum Bacteroidota; class Bacteroidia; order Bacteroidales; family Bacteroidaceae; genus Bacteroides. Next base: position 139,467 of record NZ_URFY01000003.1, on the reverse strand, counting down.
TCTACGCACTCGTACCCGATGATTTCCCTGGAGTGACGCCGAAGGTAGTCGTGAAAGAACAGGAATATGTGATGGCCGGTGGACCCTTGTTTATCGACAAGTATCATCCTGAAGTGAAATTTGTTTCACCCGTGAGTGGCGTGGTGACTAGTGTTGAACGTGGAGCTCGTCGTAAGGTGTTGAATATCGTAGTGGAAGCTGCCGAAGAGCAGGACTACGAAGAATTTGGCAAAATGGATGCCGGCATGATGGATGCCAACTCTGTGAAAGCCGCTTTGATGAATGCCGGACTATTCGCATTTATCAAACAACGTCCCTACGACATCATCGCCGATCCGACCGTATTGCCGAAAGCAATCTTCGTTTCCGCATTCGACTCCAACCCGCTGGCACCCGACTTCGAATTCGCCCTGAAAGGCGAAGAGAAGAACTTCCAGACAGGACTCGATGCCCTCGCCCAAATGGCAAAAACTTACCTCAACATCAGTGTGAAACAAAATGCTACTGCCTTGACACAGGCTAAGAACGTTACCATCACCGCATTCGACGGGCCAAACCCCGCAGGTAACGTAGGCGTTCAAATCAACCATCTCGACCCCATCTCTAAGGGCGAAACCGTATGGACGATTGACCCGCAAGCCGTGATTTTCATCGGCCGTCTCTTCAATACAGGACGCGTGGACTTCACCCGCACCGTAGCTGTGACAGGTTCCGAAGTGCTGAAACCCGCCTACTGCAAACTGAAGGTTGGCGCACTGCTCACCAACGTTTTTGCCGGAAACGTAACCAAAGATAAAGATTTACGCTACATCAGCGGCAACGTGCTGACAGGAAAACAAGTGTCTCCCAACGGATTCCTCGGTGCTTTCCACAGCCAACTGTCCGTTATCCCCGAAGGTGACAACATCCACGAAATGCTCGGATTTATCATGCCTCGCTTCGACCAGTTCAGCACCAGCCGTTCATACTTCAGCTGGCTGATGGGCAAAAAGGAATATACACTCGATGCCCGTATCAAAGGCGGTGAACGCCACATGATTATGTCTGGCGAATACGACCGTGTACTCCCGATGGACATCCTGCCGGAGTTCCTGATTAAAGCGATCATTGCCGGAGACATCGACCGCATGGAAGCACTGGGCATCTACGAAGTGGCTCCCGAAGACTTCGCTCTTGCGGAATTCGTCTGCTCTTCAAAGATGGAACTTCAACGCATCGTCCGCGCCGGACTCGATATGCTCCGCGCCGAAATGGCGTAACCAATGCCCGCATGGCAAATCGTAAATTGTAAATCGTAAAATAGTAAATATATTAATGAAAGCGTTAAGAAATTATCTCGATAAGATAAAGCCGAACTTCGAAGAGGGCGGCAAATTCCACGCATTCCGGTCGGTGTTCGACGGCTTCGAAACATTCCTGTTCGTGCCCAACACTACCGCGAAAACGGGAACGCACATACACGACGCAATCGATAGCAAACGCATCATGTCGATTGTGGTTATTTCGTTAGTACCGGCATTGCTGTTCGGTATGTACAACGTTGGTTACCAGCATTTCACTCATACGGGTGCAGCAGGTAGCTTTATTGAAATGTTCGCTTACGGATTCCTGGCTGTACTGCCCAAAATCATCGTTTCCTACATCGTAGGTCTGGGCATCGAGTTCGTCGTAGCTCAATGGAAGAAGGAAGAGATCCAGGAAGGATTCCTCGTTTCGGGTATCCTGATCCCGATGATTGTTCCGGTGGACTGTCCGCTGTGGATTCTTGCCGTAGCTACCGCATTCTCCGTAATCTTCGCCAAAGAGGTATTCGGTGGTACGGGTATGAACATCTTCAACGTAGCGTTGATTACCCGCGCATTCCTATTCTTTGCTTATCCTACCAAGATGTCCGGTGATGCCGTTTGGGTATCGGGCGACAGCATCTTCGGCTTGGGTCAGGCAGTGGACGGACTGACAGTTGCCACTCCGCTGGGAGTTGCCGCTACCACTGGCGCCGCTCCTGCTTTCAGCATGGATATGGTGACGGGACTCATCCCGGGATCTATCGGTGAAACAAGTGTAATCGCCATCCTGATTGGTGCCGTTATCCTTCTGTGGACAGGCGTTGCCAGCTGGAAGACAATGATTTCTGTATTCGTCGGTGGTGCATTCATGGCTTGGGTGTTCAATGCAGTAGGCATTGAAGGCAACGGAATGGCGCAGATGCCTTGGTACGAACACCTCGTGCTCGGTGGTTTCTGTTTCGGTGCCGTGTTCATGGCTACCGACCCTGTGACTTCCGCCCGCACCGAAAAAGGTAAATACATCTTCGGATTCCTAATCGGTGTGATGGCTATCATTATCCGCGTGCTTAACCCCGGTTATCCCGAGGGCATGATGCTCGCCATCCTGCTTATGAATATTTTCGCCCCACTGATTGACTACTGTATAGTGCAGGGTAACATCAGCCGTCGCGAAAAACGCGCAATCAAGTCTAACCTATAAAATACCGAAAGAAAATGAATACGAATAGTAATAGTTATACTATCATTTATGCTTCGGTAATGGTTATTATCGTAGCATTCCTGCTGGCATTCGTTAGTTCTTCGTTGAAATCTACACAAGATAAGAATGTACAGTTGGACACTAAGAAGCAAATTCTTGCCGCTTTGAACATCAAGAACGTGGAAGATGCGGATGCTGAATATAATAAATATATTAAAGGTGATATGCTGATGAACGTAGACGGTACGCTCGCTGAAAACACTGGCGACTTTGCTACCAACTACGAGAAAGAAGCAAAAGAACAACAACGTCTGCACGTATTTGTGGCCGACATCGACGGTCAGACCAAATATGTGATTCCTGTGTACGGTGCCGGACTTTGGGGCTCTATCTGGGGATATATTGCATTGAACGAAGATAAGGATACCGTGTATGGTACTTACTTCTCTCACGCAAGTGAAACTCCGGGTCTGGGTGCTGAAATCGCTACCGACTGGTTTCAACAAGAATTTGCAGGCAAGAAGACATTGGAGAACGGAACGGTTGCTTTGAGCGTGGTGAAACACGGCAAAGTGGAGAAGCCTGAATATCAGGTGGACGGTATCTCCGGTGGTACAATCACTTCGGTAGGTGTGGACAATATGCTGAAGGATTGCCTGAGTAGTTACATGAGTTTTTTAACTAAATAATAAGGAGGAGATTTAAAGAATATGGGACAATTGTTTTCAAAGAGAAATAAAGAAGTATTCTCTGCTCCGTTGGGAATTGATAATCCGGTAACCGTACAGGTGCTCGGTATCTGTTCTGCACTTGCCGTTACAGCCAAGCTGGAGCCTGCTATTGTGATGGGTCTTTCGGTAACGGTGATTACGGCATTCTCAAACGTAGTAATTTCATTGTTGCGCAAGACCATTCCTAACCGCATACGTATCATCGTACAGTTGGTAGTGGTAGCCGCCTTGGTTACTATCGTAAGTGAAATCCTGAAAGCGTTTGCTTACGACGTAAGTGTTCAGCTTTCCGTATATGTAGGTCTGATTATTACCAACTGTATCCTGATGGGACGTCTGGAAGCATTTGCCATGCAGAACGGTCCGTGGGAGTCGTTCCTCGACGGTGTAGGTAATGGTTTGGGATATGCCAAGATTCTGGTGATTGTAGCTTTCTTCCGCGAACTGTTGGGTTCGGGAACGCTGCTGGGCTTCAATATCTTGAACTACGAACCTATCCAAAAGATAGGATACGTAAACAACGGTCTGATGCTGATGCCGCCTATGGCGCTGATTATCGTAGCTTGTATCATCTGGTATCAACGTGCACGTCACAAAGAACTGCAAGAAGAAAGTAATTAAATTCTTAATTCTTAATTGAAGATATGGAACATTTATTAAGTTTATTCGTCCGCTCCATCTTTGTGGACAACATGATATTCGCTTTCTTCCTGGGTATGTGTTCATACCTGGCTGTTTCGAAGAACGTGAAGACTGCCGTAGGACTGGGTATCGCCGTGACTTTCGTGTTGCTGGTGACGCTTCCCGTCAACTATTTATTGCAGACAAAGGTCTTGGCTGCCAACGCTATCATCGAAGGCGTAGACCTTAGCTTCCTGAGTTTTATTCTTTTCATTGCCGTAATTGCCGGTATCGTGCAGTTGGTGGAGATGGTAGTAGAGCGTTTCAGCCCTTCGCTGTATGCTTCTCTGGGTATCTTCCTGCCGCTGATTGCCGTTAACTGTGCCATCATGGGTGCTTCTCTGTTCATGCAACAGCGCATCAACGTCGGTCCGAGCGATCCGAAATACATCGGTGACATCTGGGATGCTATCTCTTATGCACTCGGTTCGGGTATCGGTTGGTTGCTGGCTATCGTAGGTCTGGCTGCTATCCGTGAGAAGATGGCTTACTCCGATGTACCTGCTCCGCTGAAAGGCTTGGGCATCACATTCATCACAGTAGGTCTGATGGCCATCGCATTTATGTGTTTCTCTGGTTTGAACATCTAAAAGAAAGGAATAAGACAATGGATATGAATTTAATATTAGCGAGCATTGGGGTATTCCTTGTGGTTATTCTGCTGCTTGTTGTTATCTTGCTGGTTGCCAAGAATTTCCTGGTACCATCGGGAGACGTGAAACTGACAATCAACGGCGAAAAGGAATTGGAAGTGGCTTCCGGTTCTACATTGCTGAATACGCTGTCCGTCAACGGGATTTTCCTGTCATCCGCTTGTGGTGGTAAGGGTTCTTGCGGTCAGTGCAAATGCCAGGTAATCGAAGGAGGTGGCGAAATCCTGCCTTCTGAAGTACCTCACTTCAGCCGCAAACAGATACAGAACCACTGGCGTCTAGGCTGTCAGGTGAAAGTGAAAAGTGATATGGCTATCAAGATCGACGAGTCCGTTCTCGGTGTAAGAGAGTGGGAGTGCGAAGTGATCTCCAACAAGAACGTGGCTACGTTTATCAAAGAGTTTATCGTTGCCTTGCCTCCGGGCGAGCACATGGACTTCGTGCCGGGTTCATACGCGCAGATCAAGATTCCTAAATACTCAATGGATTATAACAAGGACATCGATAAGAGCCTGATCGGTGACGAATATCTGCCTGCATGGGAGAAATTCGGCTTGATGGGACTGAAATGTAAGAACGAAGAAGAAACCATCCGTGCTTACTCTATGGCCAACTATCCTGCTGAGGGCGACCGCATCATGTTGACGGTACGTATCGCTACTCCGCCGTTCAAGCCGAAAGATCAGGGTCCGGGATTCATGGATGTTCCTGCCGGTATCGCTTCTTCTTATATCTTTACCCTGAAACCGGGTGACAAGGTTATCATGAGCGGTCCTTACGGAGACTTCCATCCGATTTTCGATTCTAAGAAAGAAATGATGTGGGTTGGCGGTGGCGCCGGTATGGCTCCGTTGCGTGCACAAATCATGCACATGACGAAGACACTGCATACAACCGACCGCAAGATGTCTTACTTCTACGGTGCACGTGCGCTGAACGAAGTATTCTATCTGGAAGACTTCCTGCAAATTGAAAAAGACTTCCCGAACTTCAGCTTCCATCTGGCACTCGACCGTCCGGATCCTGCTGCTGATGCTGCCGGCGTGAAGTATACTCCGGGCTTTGTTCATAATGTGATTTATGAAACATATCTGAAGAATCACGAAGCTCCTGAAGATATTGAATACTATATGTGTGGTCCCGGCCCGATGTCGAAAGCTGTTGAGAAGATGCTCGACGACCTTGGCGTTCCGGCTCAGAACTTGATGTTCGACAACTTCGGAGGATAATCTTCGGTATAGTTACACAAAAGAGAGATAGGACGGGAAATCGGAAAAGCGGAAAATGCTTTTCTGATTTCCCTTCTTTTTTTATGTGTCTTTCTGGTATCTGATTGATGTTTTTCGTGTCAGTTCTGAATATTATTCTACATTTTAATCGCTACTATTTATTAATTTCGTATATTTGACATCGAATTATATATCATTATACTTATGGATTATCATCGTATATCTTTTATTCACAACGATACAGAATATTCGTTTATCAAAGCAATGGATGCAAGTTTAACGGGATATGCTCTGATGAAGGCTTGCCGGGTGGAAGTCACCAACTATATGAAAGAACATGAGTTGAAAGGCAGTTACATATTAACTGGTATGGCCAAAGTTTGAGCCGCTTTATAGCTTCACACTCTCATCCTTTTTGTATCTTTGTCCCCATGTTAGAGAAAAACGAAATAATACAGTCGGCTCTTCGCAATTTGAAGATTGAGTCGCTGAATCCGATGCAGGAAGCATCGCTACGGGAAGCTACCGGAGAAAAAGACGTAATCCTTTTATCGCCCACAGGTTCGGGCAAGACGTTAGCATATCTTTTGCCTTTACTACTCACACTGAAACCGGATGAAGGTAATGTGCAGGTATTGATTCTGGTTCCCTCGCGTGAGCTGGCTTTACAAATAGATTCCGTGTTCAAAGCTATGGGCACTCTTTGGAAAACCTGTTGTTGCTACGGCGGACATCCTATTGCAGAAGAAAAGAAAAGCATACTTGGCAATCATCCTGCTATCATCATCGGTACTCCGGGACGTATCACCGACCACCTGTCGAAAGGGAATTTCAATTCCGAAACCATCGAGACACTAATCATTGACGAATTTGACAAATCACTCGAGTTCGGCTTTCATGATGAGATGATGGAGATAATCACTCAATTGACGGGATTGAAGAAACGTATGCTGCTATCGGCTACCGATGCCGATGAAATTCCACAGTTTACGGGAATGAACCGAACGGTTAAATTGAATTTCCTTTCAGAAGCTTCCGAAGAAGAAGATACCCGCCTTACACTAAAGAAAGTACTCTCGCCTGCGAAAGACAAAGTTGATACATTATATAAACTGCTTTGTACGTTGGGCAGCAGTTCGAGCATCGTCTTTTGCAATCATCGGGATGCGGTTGACCGCGTACATAAACTGTTGGCAGATAAGAAACTGATAGCTGAACGCTTTCATGGCGGGATGGAACAACCGGATCGTGAACGTGCTTTGTATAAGTTCCGTAACGGCAGTTGCCATGTGCTCATTTCTACCGACCTGGCCGCTCGTGGCTTGGACATCCCGGAGATTGAGCATATCATCCATTATCACCTTCCTGTGAACGAAGAAGCCTTTACGCATCGCAACGGACGTACAGCGCGGTGGGATGCCACGGGTACATCTTATCTCATTCTTAATGCCGAAGAGAAACTACCCGCATACATTTCGGAAGAGATGGAAATGGTAGAGTTGCCCGAAAATCCTCCCCGTCCTCCAAAGTCACTTTGGGCTACTATATATATAGGTAAGGGAAAGAAGGAAAAACTGAGCAGAATGGATATTGCCGGATTCCTATATAAGAAAGGTAATCTTACCCGCGAAGACGTGGGAGCGATTGACGTGAAAGAACATTATGCTTTTGTGGCAGTCAGCAGAGCCAAGGTAAACCAACTCCTGAACTTGATTCAAGGGGAGAAGATAAAAGGCATGAAAACCATCATTGAAGAAGCAAAATAGAGGGGAAATATTAATATTTATGCGTTTCTCGCTCATTTTACTTACACTTTATTACAGGCGCTTCTTTTGAAGTTTTATTTTCTACTTTTATCCCCTACTTGATATGTATAGATAACAAAATGGTGTATATATCTTGTATAAACCAATAAAAAGTAAGGAAAATATGCTATAAAGCAGTTATTTTATAAGGAAAGATTTGTGTGTAGGAAATAAATTCGTAAATTCGCAAAGTCGAAAGACATAAAGTAACGAAATTGTTAAACCAAAAACAAACTTCAAATGAAAAAGCATAATTTCAATGCAGGACCTTCCATTCTTCCGCGTGAGGTGATTGAGGATACAGCGAAGGCTATCTTAGATTTCAACGGCTCTGGTCTTTCTATAATGGAAATCAGTCACCGTGCCAAAGACTTCCAACCTGTGGTTGACGAGGCAGTGGCATTATTCAAAGAATTACTCAATATCCCCGAAGGTTATTCGGTGTTGTTCCTGGGTGGAGGTGCTAGTCTGGAGTTCTGTATGATTCCTTATAACTTTCTGGAGAAAAAGGCTGCTTATCTGAATACAGGTGTATGGGCAAAGAAAGCAATGAAAGAAGCTAAGGGATTTGGTGAAGTTGTAGAGGTTGCCTCTTCTGCTGAAGCTACCTATTCTTATATACCTAAAGATTACACAATCCCTACCGATGCGGATTATTTCCATATCACGACCAATAACACTATCTATGGTACGGAATTGAAAGAAGACCTCGATTCTCCCGTTCCTATGATTGCCGATATGTCATCCGATATTTTCTCACGTCCAATCGACGTTTCCAAATATATCTGTATCTATGGTGGTGCACAGAAGAATCTGGCTCCTGCGGGCGTTACATTCGTTATTGTGAAGAATGACGCAGTGGGTAAAGTTTCCCGTTACATCCCGTCGATGCTGAATTATCAGACACATATTGATAATGGATCTATGTTCAATACTCCTCCGGTAGTGCCTATCTATTCTGCAATGTTGAATCTGCGTTGGATTAAGGCTCAGGGTGGTGTGAAAGAGATGGAACGCCGTGCTATCGAAAAGGCTGATATGCTGTATGCAGAAATTGACCGCAATAAAATGTTCGTTGGCACAGCTGCCGCTGAAGACCGTTCGCGCATGAACATCTGTTTTGTGATGGCTCCCGAATACAAAGACCTTGAAGCCGACTTCATGAAGTTTGCTACGGAAAGAGGTATGGTAGGAATCAAGGGACACCGCTCAGTGGGTGGCTTCCGCGCTTCTTGCTACAATGCTATGCCGAAAGAAAGCGTACAAGCCTTGATTGACTGTATGCAGGAATTTGAGAAATTGCATTAATAATATTTTCACCGCAGAGTAACACTGGGTTTCACAGAGTTCTTAATGAGTTCATTAGTATATTGCTAACTGTGTATTTAAGAATAAAAACTCCGTGAAACTCTGTGTTATTCTGTGGTGATTCTCTTTTAAAATAGAATTAGATTATGAAAGTACTTGTAGCTACTGAGAAACCGTTTGCAAAGATTGCTGTAGACGGTATCCGTAAAGAAATAGAAGCAGCCGGATTCGAGCTTGCTTTACTCGAAAAATATACAGATAAGGCCCAATTGCTGGATGCTGTAAAAGATGCTAATGCCATCATCATCCGTAGCGATATTATCGACGCCGAAGTGCTCGATGCTGCCAAAGAGTTGAAGATTGTAGTTCGTGCAGGTGCAGGATACGACAATGTGGACTTGGCTGCTGCTACCGCTCACAACGTATGTGTGATGAATACTCCGGGACAGAACTCGAATGCTGTTGCCGAACTTGTTTTTGGTTTGATGGTATATGCCGTTCGTAATTTCTACAACGGAACTTCAGGCACAGAATTGATGGGTAAGAAGTTGGGTATTCATGCTTACGGAAATGTGGGGCGCAATGTTGCCCGTGTGGCTAAAGGCTTCGGAATGGAAGTATATGCTTACGATGCTTTCTGCCCGAAAGAAGTGATTGAAGCTGATGGAGTGAAAGCGTTGGATTCTGCTGAAGAGCTTTATAAGACTTGCCAGGTAGTATCTCTTCATATTCCGGCAACTGCTGAAACGAAGAATTCCATCAATTATGCCCTGTTGAAAGAGATGCCGAAGGGAGCCATGTTGGTGAACACTGCCCGTAAGGAAGTCATCAACGAAGCCGAACTTATCAAGTTGATGGAAGACCGTGCAGACTTTAAGTACATCACAGATATCATGCCCGCTGCCAATGCCGAATTTGCAGAGAAGTTTGCCGGACGTTATTTCTCAACTCCGAAGAAGATGGGTGCACAGACTGCCGAAGCCAATATCAATGCCGGTATCGCTGCTGCCAAACAGATTGTCGGTTTCCTGAAAGACGGTTGCGAGAAGTTTAGAGTGAACAAATAAAAACAATCCGTTACAGAACGCTATTTTAGAAATAAGTAGTATATTTGAGCCACAGATTTTCAATAAGTCTGTGGCTCTAATTTTTTACCTATTAAATACTAGTATCATGGCTATAATTAAACCCTTCAAAGGCATTCGTCCTCCGCAAGAACTGGTGGAGCAGGTTGCTTCCCGTCCCTACGATGTGTTAAACTCCGAAGAAGCCCGTGCGGAAGCGAGAGGAAACGAAAAGTCCCTTTATCATATCATCAAACCGGAGATTGATTTCCCCGTCGGCACGGATGAACACGACGAATGTGTTTATCAGAAGGCTGCCGAGAACTTCCAACTGTTTCAGGACAAAGGCTGGTTGGTGCAGGATAGCAAGGAAAACTATTACATCTATGCCCAGACGATGAACGGTAAGACGCAATACGGACTGGTAGTAGGCGCTTATGTGCCCGATTATATGAACGGTGTCATTAAGAAGCACGAACTGACCCGTCGCGACAAAGAAGAAGACCGCATGAAGCACGTCCGTGTGAACAATGCCAACATCGAGCCTGTCTTCTTTGCCTATCCCGATAATAAGATACTGGATTCCATCATCAAGTATTGCACAGCTGTAAAGCCGGTATATGATTTCAACGCACCGGGCGACGGCTTCGGACACAGCTTCTGGGTTGTAGATGAGGACGAAGACATTGCCACTATCACTGCCGAATTTGCCAAGATGCCGGCACTCTATATTGCCGACGGACATCATCGTTCGGCTGCTGCGGCATTGGTAGGTGCCGAGAAAGCCAAACAGAATCCGAATCACCGTGGTGACGAAGAGTATAACTACTTCATGGCCGTAGCTTTCCCTGCAAGCCAACTGACTATTATTGATTACAACCGTGTAGTGAAAGACCTCAACGGACTGACATCCGAACAATTCCTTGCTGCCTTGCAGAAGAACTTCGTAGTGGAAGAGAAAGGAGCCGATATTTACAAACCTTCCGGTTTGCACAACTTCTCTCTGTATCTGGATGGCAAGTGGTATAGCCTGACCGCCAAAGAAGGTACCTACAATGACAACGATCCTATCGGCGTGCTCGACGTTACCATCTCTTCCAACCTGATTCTGGATGAAATTTTAGGAATCAAAGATTTGCGTTCCGACAAGCGTATCGACTTTGTAGGCGGCATCCGTGGTTTGGGAGAATTGAAGAAGCGAGTGGATAGTGGTGAAATGAAAGCAGCTCTGGCACTCTACCCCGTATCAATGAAGCAATTGATGGATATTGCAGATACCGGAAACATCATGCCGCCAAAGACTACCTGGTTCGAGCCGAAACTCCGTTCCGGGCTGGTAATTCATAAACTGGACTAAGAAATTCGTTTGGAAGAGACTTACTAATAGGTCTGTACTATCTCCAACTGCTAAAGCTATGCTTTTCATCCGATAAAGCATAGCTTTTCGTTTACCAAAACATAGCTTTTCATCCTATATAGATTGAAATTTCCATCGAAAGCCGTATCTTTGCGGCATGACTGCCGAAGATACCTATAGAACCATCGCCGAACCTTCCGAAGGCATTTATACCGAAAAGCGGAGCAAGTTCATTGCCATCGCCCTTCCTGTGCGCACGCTCGAAGAGATAAAAGCACACCTCGAAACGTATCAGAAGAAGTACTACGATGCCCGTCACGTGTGCTATGCCTATATGTTGGGAGCTGCGCGGAAAGACTTCCGTGCCAACGACAACGGGGAACCCTCCGGAACAGCCGGAAAACCCATCCTCGGACAGATAAACTCCAATGAACTGACCGACATTCTGATTATTGTAGTCCGTTATTTCGGAGGAATAAAGCTAGGCACAAGCGGGCTGATAGTGGCCTATAAAGCTGCCGCCGCCGAAGCCATCGCTGCTGCCACCATCATTGAGAAAACGGTAGACGCAGAAGTGACCGTAATGTTTGAATACCCTTTTATGAATGACGTAATGCGCATTGTGAAAGAAGAAGAGCCGGAGATTCTCCGCCAATCATACGATATGGATTGCAGTATGACGTTACGCATCCGCAGTTCGATGATGCCCAAGCTGCGTGCACGTCTGGAAAAAGTAGAGACAGCGCGGATTATTGATGACGATATTGAATAATAATGAAGAATAGATACTACATACTTATTAGCTTGTTGCTGATTTCCCTCGCATCGGTAAGCATCCGTGCACAGGAAACTCAGCATACAGCTCCGAACGATATCCCCGTTCCCTGGTATTCGCAAAAGATAACAGGCTACCCCTATACACATTGCTCGCTGGCATCCTCATTGATGGTATTCGACTATTTCAAAGGCATGACTTCCTCCACACAGCGAACCGCTACCGATGCAGAGAAGAAACTGATAGAATATCAGCAGAACTACTTCATGAGGAAACGCGCCCCGTTCCGTCATCGGACTTCGATAGGGCAGGGCGGATACTACTCATTCGAGATAGACTCATTGGCACGTTACTACGAAAACATGGTGAGTGCGGAGCATTTTCAGCAGAAAGACTACCGGATATTGAAGAACTACATAGACAGCGGCATCCCCGTATTGGTGAATGTGAGGTATACAGGTGCAATCCGTGGTTTGCGTCCCGGAACGCGGGGACATTGGATGGTGCTTCGCGGCATCGACGACAAATACGTCTGGGTGAACGACCCCGGCCGCTCTCCTTCGATGCGGAGCAAAGGCGAGAACATCCGTTATCCCATCAAGAAGCAAGCGGGCAATCCTTCCTATTTTGACGGCTGCTGGACGGGAAGGTATATCATTGTCACTCCGAAAGAATGGAAACGCAATACACTCTTTTCGCAGGCAGATAAAGAATAAGAACTTGATAACATAAAGAAATACGAAATATATGGCATTTGAAGCAACAAAAAGAGAATGGTGCGAGCTTTACACCTTCTTCCGTCTGCTGACAGAAGGAAAAGTATCACTGGGCACAGCGAAAGCAAAAAAAGGAGAAATCACCTGGCCCATCGCAATGATTCAGCGGGAAGAGCATGACGGCACACGCTGCTACTATATCGAGCAAGAGACGATTCGCATCACAGGCGAGAATGGCGAAAAGACCTTCCCCCGTGAAGATTTCGGTGTAGTTGCCGATTTGATATTGCAGGCGGTCAAGTCGACGACCGAAGATGACGTCACTTCGCCCAACGGCGTGGAAGAGTTCTTGGACGAAGTAGCCATATTCGACTTGGAAGCCAAGACGGAAGACCGCACGGATTTGTACATAGCCTTCTGGCATCCGGAAGCGCCCTTGTGTGGTTTCAGCGTTCGTTCACGACTCGGCACGATGTATCCGTTGCTAGACGGAGGGCGTTCGGCAAATCTTAAACTGGAACAAAGCGGAGTGAAATTCGCCACTCCAACGGTGAATAAAATCAATGCTTTGCCCGAATCTCCTACTGAGGTAGCCGAGCGTATGATGCTGATTGAACGTCTGGGCGGTGTACTCAAATATTCGGACGTGGCAGACCGGGTGTTCCGTTGCAATCTCCAGATGATTGACTTACATTTCCCACGCGTACTGACGGAAATGGTGCGCATCATGCATTTGGACGATATCACCCGTATCAGTGAACTGACGGAGATAATCAAAGAGTCGAATCCGCTGAAAATAAAGGAAGAGTTGATAAACAAACATGGCTTTTATGAGTTTAAGATAAAGCAATTCCTGATGGCTTTGGCGTTGGGGATGCGCCCGGCAAAGATATACACGGGGCAGGATTCGGCAGTGGAAGGCATTCTGTTGATGGATGGAAGCGGAGATGTGCTGTGTTATCATAAGTCGGCACGTCCGGTGATGGAAGATTTCCTGTTCTTGAACACTCGTCTGGAAAAAGGTTCTTTGGATAAAGACAAATACGGTTTTCTGGAGAAGGAGAACGGTACGTATTATTTCAAGCTGAATGCTAAGATTGGTTTGGTGAAGCGATAAGTGAGTTTCACTTTATATAAACGAATACAAATAGTATCAAAATGAAGACTAATGAAGTTTTAGAGAACATCAAGGCACGTCGTAGTGTGCGTGCTTATAAGACCCGGCAGGTGGCGGAAGAGGACTTGCTGGCAATATTGGAAGCTGCGACGTATGCGCCTAGCGGGATGCATTATGAATCGTGGCATTTCACTGCCATACAGAATGCTGATAAACTGACAGAGTTGAACGAAAGAATCAAAGGAGCATTCAGGAAAAGCGACGAGACGAAGTTGCAGGAGCGGGGGAAGAGCAACTCTTATTGCTGCTATTATCATGCTCCCACGCTGGTGATTGTTTCCAATGAGCCTACGCAGTGGTGGGCAGGGATGGATTGCGCCTGTGCCATCGAGAATATGTTTCTAGCTGCCACTTCTTTAGGAATAGATTCTTGTTGGATCAATCAGTTGGGGACGACGTGTGACGACCCCGAAGTCCGTGAATTTATTACTTCGTTGGGCGTGCCTGCGAATCATAAAGTATATGGTTGCGTAGCGCTTGGATATGCCGATCCGAAGATTCCGATGAAGGCAAAAGCGGTGAAAGAAGGGACGATAACTATCGTTAGGTAGGACATCTCTTCATCTGAGTGTTTAATCATAACAAGCCTTGGGGATGCTTTAGCTATCTCCGGGGCTTTTGTCTATTCAGCCCTTGCCTTATAAAAATAACCCCGCGTCTCAGATAGAATGAGTCGCAGGGTTATTCTTTTTCATTAATATCTTTTACTCAAAACTCCCGTAGCGAGTAGGAAGCAACTTCCTGTCGCCCAACGTATTATCCACGCGAGCCACGTTCACCCAGAACTTATTATCCTTCACGCTCTCTATCGGGTAAGCCGCTTTCTGGCGTGTATAGGCGTGTTCCCAGCAATCGCTCACCACCTCATATTCCGGATGCGGAGCATTCACCAGCACATTATCACTCTTATCCGCTTCTCCGTTCTTCACTTCCTGAATCTCTTTCCAGATATTCAGCATCACATCCACAAAATTATTAAGCTCCGCCAGACTTTCGCTTTCGGTAGGCTCAATCATCAACGTGCCGTGAACAGGGAAGGAGAGTGTAGGCGCATGATAACCGTAGTCCATCAGACGCTTCGCAATATCATTCTCCGAGATACCCGTATCCTCGTGAACCTTGCGGCATTCAAGAATCATTTCATGGCCAACGAACCCATTCGCACCGCGATAGACGATGCCATACGTATCTTTCAGACAAGCAGCCAGATAGTTAGCATTCAGAATCGCAATCTTAGTAGCCTGTGTCAGCCCTTCCGTACCCATCATGCGGATATATCCGTACGTGATAGGCAAGATGCCCGCACTACCGAACGGAGCGGCAGACACCTGATTCTGTGCATTTCCAAACAGCCCATGACCCGGCAGGAAAGGAACAAGATGCTCAGCCACACAAATAGGACCTACGCCCGGACCGCCACCACCGTGAGGGGAAGCAAACGTCTTGTGAAGATTCAGATGGCATACATCCGCACCGATAAATCCCGGATTCGTCAATCCCACTTGCGCGTTCATGTTGGCACCGTCCATATATACCTGTGCACCGCACGCATGGATTATTTCGCAAATCTCCCTAATTTCCGTCTCAAAAATACCGTGCGTAGAAGGATACGTAATCATCAGTGCAGCAAGGTCTTCCTTGTTTTCTTCCGCCTTGGCGCGGAGGTCGTTCATTTCCACATTTCCATGCTCGTCGCACGCACAAGTCACCGTGACGAAGCCCGCCTGAATGGCGGATGCAGGGTTCGTTCCGTGTGCCGAAGCAGGAATCAATATCTTGTTGCGATGTCCTTCGCCGATGCTTTCCAGATAAGCGCGAATCACACGAAGACCCGTATATTCTCCGGCAGCACCCGAGTTGGGTTGTAGGCTGACACCGGCAAATCCGGTGATAATCTTCAAGTCCTCGCTCAGGTTATGTATCAGTTCGCGGTATCCTTCCGCCTGATCTTCGGGAACCAGCGGGTGCATACACATAAATTCCGGTCGGCTCAACGGTAGCATTTCAGCAGCCGCGTTCAGCTTCATCGTGCACGAACCGAGGGAAATCATCGACTGAGCCAATGATATATCCTTGCGGTCGAGTCGTTTGATGTAGCGCATCATCTCCGTCTCCGTGTGATATTTAGAGAATACTTCGTGTGTCAGATAGGGAGATGTACGTTTCAGCGTCTTGTCGATAATGCTCTTTTCGGGCACATCGTCCACCTTCTGATAGTCTTTTCCGGCAGCGATGGCGAAGATAGAAAGCAGCACGTTCACGGCAGCCACATCCGTCGTTTCGTCGATGCTGAACCCTACGTTGCCATTCTCATAATAGCGGAGATTCACCTCTTTGCTGAGGGCAATCGTGCGGATTTGCTGTGCCGAAACGTGATCGGGCAGCTCGAAGCGCAGCGTGTCGAAGTATTGGTCGTTGACTTGTGTATATCCGAATTTCTTCAATTGCTTGTCGAGGAAAACAGTGATGCTGTGGATGCGCGAAGCAATGTCTCTGATGCCTTCCTGACCGTGATATACGGCATAGAATCCCGCCATAGTGGCGAGCAGTGCTTGAGCCGTACAGATGTTGGAAGTCGCTTTCTCGCGTTTGATATGCTGTTCGCGAGTCTGCAAAGCCATTCGGTAGCAAAGTTTGCCGTATTTATCTTTGGACCATCCGATGATGCGTCCCGGCATATTTCGTTTGTATTCGTCGCGCGTAGCGAAGTATCCAGCCGACGGACCACCGTAGAACATCGGTGTTCCCAGACGTTGAGTGGTTCCGAATACGATGTCCGCTCCCCATTCTCCCGGAGGAGTGAGCAGGGCAAGGCTCAGGATGTCGGCGGCAACGGCAACTTTACAATCGGCAGCGTGCGCCTTCTCCGTGAATCCGGCGTAGTCTTCCGCTTTTCCGTTGGAGTTGGGATATTGCAGTACGCAGGCGAACACTTCCGGTGTGGGTTCAAATTCCTTATATTTGCCCACACGCAGTTCGATGCCTTGGGGCACGGCGCGGGTCGTCATGACAGCCAGTGTTTGCGGGAATACATTTTCATCTATGAACACCACATTTGCACCTGCCTTTTGCTGTGCACGCGAGCGCAGAGCGTACATCATGCTTACGGCTTCGGCAGCGGCAGTTGCTTCGTCCAGCAGCGAGCAGTTGGCGATGGGCATGGCGGTGAGGTCGCACACGGCGGTCTGGAAATTCATCAACGCTTCCAGTCGTCCTTGCGATACTTCTGCCTGATAGGGCGTATAGGAAGTATACCACACAGGGTTTTCGAACACATTCCGCTGGATAACGGCGGGGGTGATGGTGTTGTACCAGCCCAGTCCGATGTACGTGGTGTAGACTTTGTTTTTACTAGCCAGTTGGGCGATGTGTTTTCCAAATTCGTATTCCGTCAACGGACTAGCCAGTGCCAGCGGCTCTTTCAGCCGGATGTTGGCAGGGATAGTTTTGTCGATGAGTTCGTCTACTGAGCTCACGCCAATTTTGCGGAGCATTTCAGTTGTGTCTTGTTCATTGATGCCGATGTGACGGCTAGCTAACAAATCGGTTTTCATATTAATTAGGGGGATTAAAGTAGTTTCTATTACTATATATTATGATGTAATTTTTATCTGAAAAACGGGTTCTCCGCCTTCTCCATTCCGATGGTGGTAGGTGCACCGTGTCCCGGATAGACTACCGTTTCGTTGGGAAGAACGAACAACCGACTGCAAATGTGCTCTATCAGTTCATCGAAATTGCCACCTGTGAGGTCGGCACGGCCGATGCTTCCCTGAAAGAGTACGTCGCCGGAGAACATACAATTGTCCGCCTTGCAATAGTACACCAAGCTACCGGGTGAATGTCCGGGCACGTGGATGGCTTCGAGCGTGGTATGTCCGAAGGTAATCAAATCTCCGTCGTGCAGATAGTTACCCAGTGGAACGGGCTCTTCCTGCAATTGGAAACCGAACATCCGGCTCTGCTTCGGAGCTTCGTCAATCCAGTATTCGTCCGCCTTGTTGGCTTCGGCAGACAGACCAAATTCTTTCAACATGAACGGATTGCCGAAGATATGATCCAGATGCAGGTGAGTGTTCAGCAAGTGCTTTATGTTCAGCTCGTTGGCGAGGATGAACTTCTTCAATGCCTGCTTCTCTTCTTCGTAGAAGCAGCCCGGATCTATCACTACTGCTTCTTTCGTTTCGTCCCATAACACGTAGCAATTTACGGGGAACATATTAAATTCAAATCTCTTTATTTTCATGGTTCTCAATGATTTATGTTAAATCGGAACTGTTTTCTTTAAATCGGAACGTACACCACTTTCTTCGTTCCGAAGAACTCTTCCTCAAAGTAATCGCTCAGGTTGTAAATCACGGTCTTGTGCTTAAACGGCATCGTTTCGTGCTCCAGCTCGCCGCCTTTGAGGCAAATCAATCCGTTGGGCAACGCATTCTGCTGCTTGGGGTGGATGTTCTTTTTGATAATCTTGATTAAGTCTGCCAGCGGCATCACGGCACGGCTGACAACGAAGTCGAACGTTTGCTTCTCCTCTTCGGCACGGGCATGACGGAAAGTCACATTTTTCAGTCCGATGGCATTTGCCACTTCCGTTGCCACGCGTACTTTCTTACCGATGCTGTCTACCAGATGAAACTTTGTTTCGGGAAACAGGATAGCCAGCGGGATGCCGGGGAATCCTCCACCGGTTCCCAAGTCCATGATGCTTGTTCCGGGGCGGAATTGAATCACTTTGGCGAGGCCTAGCGAGTGAAGTACGTGGTGTTCGTACAGGTTCTCGATATCTTTGCGTGAGATAACGTTGATTTTCGAGTTCCAGTCGGTGTAGAGGTCGTATAGAGCGGCAAATTGTCGACGCTGCTCTTCCGTTAGTTCTGGAAAGTATTTCAGTATGATTTCCACTTTTCTATGATTGAAATGAATGATGAATCTTAAAGTTATTTGCAGTTGAATATTTTAATTCTTCAGTTCCCCCAGAATCGGGTTGCTGCCTAGCAGGTGTTCCATCATCGGGAAAGGGATGGTTATCTTGACGGGGCCCATGGCGTAGGGGGTGATGTCGTAGACGTTGTAAAAGAAGGTGATGCCTTCTTTGCTCAGGTAGAAGTTGTCCGTAGGGGCGAGGTCTCCGGTGGAGGCGTATCCCATGTCTTCCAGTGCTTCGTGGGTGGTTACTTTGTTATCTGCCATGAGTTGGTTCCAGAGCAGGTCGGTCAGCGGGTCTTTGTAGTCGCCCACGAAGATGTCGTCCAGTCGGAGCGGGCGCATCAGTGTGAGGTCCATGTTGAGGAAGGTAGTCATGTAGATGCCGTGGGCTCCTCCGGTATATTCGTTGTAGTCGATGCGGTATACGAGCAGGTCTTTTTCATAAAGCTGCACGTGGCTTTCTACGCCTTTGTAATAAGAATACCAAGCACCGATGGATGCTTCGTCTTCCTTATCTTTTTCATCTTCGGCGTACATGGGTTCGAGGTCGCTGCGGTATTCGCTAATGTAGTTTTCAGTGAATTGTTTCACTACTTCTTCCGGCTTTTCTCCGATGTATTTATCGCCGAAGCAGGCGGAGATGAAGTAGGCGTTCAGGCTGTCTTTCAGCATTTCGTCGGACGACTTGACGGGGTAGGCAAAGTTTACGGTGATATTGCACGCCGGTTTGGCGGTATCGTTGAAGAGGTGTGCCGTCTCGTTCACCTGTATACTGTCGAATTGCAGCGCACCTGTGTTTTTATTCATCTTGTCATGGCAAGAAAACAAAAAGCCGCTAACCGATAGTATAACTGCAAGCAGGCTGACATATTGTTTTTTCATACTTGTTTTTTCTATAAATTCCACATTTGTTCTATCATTCTCTTTCTACAAAGATACAATGAATTTAGAAAATCCGGCTCATAAAAACGAAAAATTATTTATTCAAGTTTCGCAAGTCGTACACTTGGCTGGTTTATCCGAATGTTTTCCCCTCCTTCCCGACGGAGGAGAATTGAGATACTACCGACTTTTAATCGATTCAAAGCTATGCAGAACTCTTGCGAAACTTCAGTTGTTTAGCTTATATTTTCCCACCGTTTTTCGCTTGCCTCCTTTTCATCGAAATAGAGAACTCTGTGAACATCTGTGCTACTCTGTGGTGAACCCAACCCAAAATCTTCAAAAAATGAAAAATCGAACTATATATTTTTATTAAAATATATAATTTATATCTTGGTATTTATTATGGTTCCACGAAGCGTTCGGAGCCCCTTCGGAGAACCACTCGTATCTTGTTGATGCATAGCTGTTTATCGTACCCTTTAAAGCGTTCCGCTATGCGTTCCACGAAAATCGTGTTTTATTCATCGAAATAGAGGCTCAAAAACTATCGGACTGAGCCTTCATTTTCTCCAAATAGAAGCTGCGTTTACCTGAAATCCAGCCTCTGTTTTTTCTCTCCGCCAGACAAGCAATCAAAACTTTTATGTTAAAAACATTGACTTGGCGTTTTTTTATCCGTATCTTTGTCACTCGAAATGAAAAGACTATCCTACATAATAGCAGTCATCCTTTCCCTCCTTGTCATCTATACAGGAGCGGGGGTGTCCATCGTGCATTATTGCTGTGCCCGGTGCGAAACGGTGAGAAGCTGTTGTGCCACGGGTTGCCCGGAATGTGAGAAGTCTCATACCTGTGATTCAAAGAAAGATTGCAAGGACAAAGGCTGTTCCGCAACAATCTACAAGCTGGACTTGATGCAGCACATGACCGAGCTGACAGTCAACGTTCCCGTAGTCGATCTTTTCAGCGACCAATTCTGCTACCTGCTCACTACTTTCGCTAATGCGGATAAACCGGTAGAGTATGCCTCTCTAACCGCTCCGCCACCTCTCTGTCAACGGCAGAAGCTGGCATTATACTCCACTTACCTGATTTAGCCACCGTTTCATTCCTCACTCTTTTTGTACTTTACTTTCAGTTTCCATCGAGCCACGAAAAGTAAAGAGAATAATCATTGCAACACAGTTGCAAGAGAAAAACGCTAATTTTGTATCACAAAAGTAAGTCTTGACAGAATGAAATATATGATAACAGGACTGTTCTTGTTGCTTGCCTGCCACATGGCTGCGCAAGTGCAAGGAACAGTAAAAGATAATACCGGAGAACCTATTCCGGGAGCTAATGTGTTCTGGATGAACACGGGACAGGGAGTAACCACCAAAGAAGACGGAACCTTCTCCATCGTCAAACCCGCTAAAAGCCATATGCTGGTAGTCAGCTTCATAGGCTTTCAGAACGACACGGTGCACGTTGGCGGTAAAAAGCAGCAGCTTGAAATCGTGTTGCGCGATGGGGTGGAACTGAACGAAGTAAACATAGTGAGCCGTAAGATGGGCACGATGAAGCTGCGCAATAGCGTGTTGAACCAAGACATGATAAGCAGCGCCGAACTGTGCCGTGCCGCCTGTTGCAACCTGGGCGAGAGCTTCGTCACCAATCCCTCGGTAGACGTGAGCTACTCCGATGCGGCAACGGGAGCCAAGCAGATAAAGTTACTCGGACTATCGGGTACTTACGTGCAGATGTTGACGGAAAACATACCCAACTATCGTGGTGCGGCAGCCCCCTACGGACTGGGATACGTGCCCGGCCCATGGATGCAGAGCATACAAGTTTCCAAAGGAACCTCCTCTGTGAAGAACGGCTACGAAGCCATTACGGGGCAAATCAACGTAGAATTTAAGAAACCGCAACTGCCCGAAGCCGACTGGGTATCCGCCAACCTATTCGCCAGCAGCACCAACCGTTATGAAGCCAATGCGGACGCCACCTTGAAACTCTCCAAACGATGGAGTACCTCGCTGCTCGCCCATTACGAAAACGAGACAAAAGCGCACGACGGCAACGACGACGGATTTGTCGACATCCCCCAAGTGGAGCAATACAACGTGTGGAACCGATGGGCATACATGGGCGATCATTACGTGTTTCAAGCCGGCTTCAAAGCCCTTACCGAAAGCCGTCGCAGCGGACAGGCGCATCACGGAGACGGAGCAATGCCGTCCGGCGAGCTCTACAAAGTAGGCATCGACACAGACCGCTACGAACTGTTCACCAAAAACGCCTACATCTTCAATAAAGAGAAGAATACCAACCTCGCCCTCATCCTCTCCGCCAGTTGGCACAATCAGGATGCGATGTACGGGCGGAAACTTTACAACGTAGACCAAACCAACGTTTACGCCTCCCTGATGTTTGAAACCGAACTCAACAAGCAGAACAGCCTTTCCGCAGGATTGAGTTTCAACTACGATGCGTTCGACCAGCGCTACCGTCTCGAAAACAATACGGAGCTCCCCCTGCTCAAAGCCTTCGACAAAGAAGCCGTGCCCGGAGCTTACGTGCAATATACCTTGAACCTGAACGACCAATGGATGCTGATGGCAGGTCTGCGTGGCGACTACAGCAACGAACATGGTTTCTTCGTAACCCCTCGCGCGCACGTCAAATACAATCTGAACGACTACGTGCACTTCCGCCTTTCCGCCGGAAAGGGGTATCGTACCAACCATGTGTTGGCAGAGAACAACTACCTGCTTTCCAGCAGCCGGAAAGTGGAAATAGCCCGTAATCTTGATATGGAAGAAGCGTGGAACTACGGCGCAAGCGTGTCTACCTACATCCCGATATTTGGCAAGACGCTGAACGTAAACGCGGAATATTATTACACCGACTTCCTGAAACAAGTCGTAGTCGATATGGATAGCAATCCCCATGCGGTAGCGTTCTACAACCTCGATGGCCGTTCCTACTCGCACGTGTTTCAGGTGGAAGCCAGCTATCCTTTCTTTGAAGGCTTTACGCTGACGGGCGCATACCGACTGACGGACGCCAAAACCACCTACAACGGTCAACGAATGGAAAAGCCCCTCACCAGCAAGTACAAAGGACTGCTGACCGCTTCTTATCAGACTCCGTTAGGCATCTGGCAGTTCGACGCCACCCTGCAACTGAATGGCGGCGGCAGAATGCCGAGCCCCTATGAACTCTCCGACGGGCAACTGTCGTGGAACCGCCGATACGGAAGCTTCGAGCAGTTGAGCCTGCAAGTGACCCGTTACTTCCGTCGCTGGTCTATCTACGTGGGAGGCGAGAATCTGACGAACTTTAAGCAGAAGAATCCGATTATCGATGCCGCCAATCCGTGGGGAGATAACTTCGACTCTACGATGATATGGGGCCCGGTGCATGGAGCGAAAGCCTATATCGGAGTACGTTTTAACTTAGCAAGAAATGAATAACTTAACAGATAGAAAAATGAGAACAAAAAGATGGATGGCCACTTGCGTGGTGGCTCTTTTGAGTGTAGCAGCCGTTATGGCAAAGGATATTCGCGTGGTAGTATTTAAAGTTTCGCAGATGCACTGCGAGAAATGCGAAAAGAAAGTGAAGGATAATATGCGTTTTGAGAAAGGCTTGAAATCCCTTACTACCGTGGTGAAGGACAAGACGGTGACAATCACTTACGATGCTGAAAAGACTACTGTGAAGAAGTTGCAGGCAGGATTTGAAAAGTTCAATTATACAGCGGAGTTTGTGAAGGAAACCAAGCAGGCGGATAAGAAGGACGATAAGAAAGCAGACAAGCAAGCAGATAAGAAATCAGATAAGAAGTAATTGAACAAATATCTGTATTTGCTTGTTTTAATAACAATGTACTATACTTCTCCCTAACCTTCTTCTTTCCCATTACAGAAGGAGGATAGGGCGGAAGTCCTTATATAAATATAGATAATATGACGAAAAAGAACTTTCCCGTACTGAATATGCATTGTGCGGGATGCGCTAATAATGTAGAAAAGACAGTGAAGAAACTGTCGGGAGTAGACGACGCTTCCGTCAATTTTGCTACCAATACACTGACCGTTTCTTATGAGAGCGACCAACTGACCCCCGGCGAAATCCGCGCGGCAGTGCTTGCAGCAGGCTACGACCTGATTGTGGAGGAAGCCCATAAAGAAGAACGTCAGGAGGAAGAACAGCACAAACGCTACATCACCCTGAAACGGAAAGTAATCGGTGCATGGATTCTGGTAGTTCCGCTACTGGTATTCTCGATGGTACTGATGCATATGCCATACTCCAACTGGATTCAGTTGTTACTCACCATTCCTGTGCTTGTTTTCTTCGGTGGCGGCTTCTTCACCGGAGCTTGGAAACAGGCAAAGATAGGACGTAGCAACATGGATACACTGGTTGCACTGAGCACCTCCATCGCGTTCTTGTTTAGCCTGTTCAATACATTCTTCCCCGACTTCTGGTATGCCCGCGGACTGGAACCGCACGTCTACTACGAAGCATCTGCGGTTATCATCGCCTTCGTGCTCACCGGGAAACTGATGGAGGAACGTGCCAAAGGAAACACCTCTTCCGCCATCCGCAAGTTGATGGGTATGCAGCCCAAAGTGGCACGTGTGTTGCGCAAGGGGGTGGAAGAAGAGATATTGATAGAACAACTGCAAGTAGGCGACATGGTAGTCGTCCGCCCCGGTGAACAGATTCCCGTAGACGGCCAGTTGGCAGAAGGAGACTCGTTTGTGGACGAAAGCATGATAAGCGGTGAACCGATTCCGGTGGAGAAGAAGAAAGGCGATAAAGTGCTCGCCGGAACCATCAACCAACATGGCTCGTTCATCATCACTGCCGCACAGGTAGGCAGCGAGACGGTGCTTGCCCGCATCATCCACATGGTGCAGGAAGCGCAAGGAAGCAAAGCCCCCGTACAGCGCATCGTAGACCGTATCACGGGAATCTTCGTGCCTGTTGTATTGGGAATTGCCATCCTGACATTCATCCTCTGGATTGTGATTGGCGGCAGCGAATATATCTCTTACGGCATTCTGTCGGCAGTGTCCGTTCTTGTCATTGCCTGTCCGTGTGCCTTGGGACTTGCCACGCCAACCGCTTTGATGGTGGGCATCGGCAAGGCGGCCAGCCAACATATCCTGATAAAAGACGCAGTGGCACTGGAGCAAATGCGCAAAGTAGATGTAGTGGTGCTCGACAAGACCGGCACACTGACCGAAGGACATCCCACCGCTACCGGATGGCTCTGGGCGAAAACGCAAGAAAATCATTTCAAAGATATACTTCTGGCAGCCGAACTGAAATCCGAGCATCCCCTTGCCGGAGCTATCGTTGCCGCCCTTCAGGAGCAGGAGAAGATTACGCCTGCGGTGCTCGACAGTTTTGAAAGCATCACAGGAAAAGGTATCAAAGTATCCTATCAAGGTTCCACTTACTGGGTAGGCAGCCACAAACTGCTGAAAGATTTTAGTGCAACGGTGAGCGACATGATGGCGGATATGTTGGTTCGCTACGAGTCGGACGGGAATGGAATCATCTACTTCGGTTGCGAAAATGAGCTGCTGGCTATAATTGCAGTTTCCGACCCGATAAAGTCGACCTCCGCCGAAGCCGTGAAAGAACTGAAACGCCTAGGCATCGAAATCTGTATGCTTACGGGCGACGGACAGCGTACTGCTTTAGCCGTTTCTTCCCGCTTGGGCATTGAACGCTTTGTAGCGGATGCCTTGCCCGATGATAAAGCGGAGTTTGTGCTCGAATTGCAGTTGCAGGGAAAGAAAGTGGCGATGGTGGGCGATGGCATCAATGACTCGCAAGCACTTGCCCTGGCAGATGTCAGCATCGCTATGGGCAAAGGAACGGACATTGCCATGGACGTTGCCATGGTGACGCTGATGACATCCGATTTGCTGCTGCTGCCCAAAGCATTCTTGCTCTCCAAGCAGACCGTGAAACTGATTCATCAGAATCTTTTCTGGGCGTTTATTTACAACCTTATCGGCATACCTATTGCCGCAGGTGTCTTGTTCCCCATCAACGGATTATTGCTGAACCCGATGCTGGCAAGTGCCGCAATGGCATTCTCCAGTGTGAGCGTAGTGCTCAATTCGTTGAGCTTGGGAAGACGGAGACTGTAGTAGATTATTCGTTTTATTTTGTACCTTTGCGGGTATGAAAACACTATTTGTAGATTGGAATATAATTCCGTATGCCGAAGCTTGGCAACGGCAGACGGAATGGTTTGACGGCATTGTCCGTGCAAAAGCAGAGGGTGGGGCATATGAGAACCGGGTTGTCATGTGCGAACACCCTCACGTGTATACATTGGGGCGTAGCGGAAAGGCGAACAATATGCTGCTGAGCGAAGAGCAGTTGAAGGCGATTGACGCTACCCTTTACCACATCGACAGGGGAGGAGACATTACTTACCACGGTCCCGGTCAGTTGGTCTGTTATCCGATATTGAATCTGGAAGATTTCCGGTTGGGACTGAAAGAATACGTTCATCTGCTCGAAGAAGCCGTGATACGTGTCTGTGCCACCTATGGCATTGAGGCGGGACGGTTGGAGAAGGCTACGGGTGTCTGGCTCGAAGGTGATACGCCGCGTGCCCGTAAGATTTGTGCGATAGGGGTGCGCAGCAGTCACTACGTCACTATGCACGGGCTGGCGCTGAATGTGAATACGGATTTACGCTATTTCAGCTATATCCATCCTTGCGGATTTATAGATAAAGGCGTCACTTCTCTGCGTCAGGAATTAAAGCACGATGTGCCGATGGACGAAGTGAAGCAACGCCTCGAAGAGGAGCTTAGAAAACTATTCCAATGCCAAGCTGCCAAGTGCGGTACATGAAGCAATCCTTGTCGGCAAGTGAATAAGAGAAGTCGGCGCGAATCGGCCAGTAGTTGATTCCACAGCCCAGAGTGCCGTAGTTGCCCGCTCCTTTGTCATTATCTCCGAAGTGATATCCGCCGCGGATTACTCCGTATTTCAGGAAGTTGTATTCGGCTCCTACGCCTGCCTGTAGGTGGCGGATTTCGGATGGAAGCAGGTAGTTGAGGTCAAGAGCTACCTGCAAGCGGTTCTCCATGGTGAACGGCAGGTCGATGGCACCTCCCAGTCCCAGTCGTGCAGGGAGTTTCTGTCCGTCCAGCTTTCTTCCCAGGTTGGCAGCTTGGAAACCAACGCTCCAAGAAGCCATCTCGTCGAGTATAGCCATGTTGCGGTGGTAAGTAGCGCCGAAGTCGAGACATACCGTGCGTTTGCTGTCCATATCCTCGAAGGCTTTCGCTTGCAAGTATCTAAGTGTCAACGAAAGGGAGAGATTCTGGCTTACATTTCTGAAATAGCCTACGCCCAAGTCCCATATGCGAGGACGAAAGTCCACATTCTGATTGTTACCTATCATGCCCAACTCCGGTTCTTTAAAGTGGCGGAAACCAAGCGTGAACCCATGTTTCCCTTCCCTCCCGATACGATAGAAAAGGGACGCGCTCTGCAAGGCAAAGGCTTTGTTGATTTTAGAATATGAATAACTTACGCCCATCGCTTCCTGCGAGAATCCGATGGTGGAGGCATTATGAAAGATAGCCGAACTTCCGTTATCAGTAACGGCTAGTCCCGTGCCTGCCATACCTGCCGATTGGGCATCCGGAGTAATATCCAGAAAATAGGCGTTTGCCACTTCTTGTGCTCCCAATAGCGAGGGGAGAAAGCACGAGGCGAGAA
Organism: uncultured Bacteroides sp.; assembly: GCF_900547205.1. GTDB lineage: Bacteria > Bacteroidota > Bacteroidia > Bacteroidales > Bacteroidaceae > Bacteroides. The sequence goes on along the minus strand of NZ_URFY01000003.1, from coordinate 111,912 downwards.
GGAAATGTTTTATTCGTTTCATAATCAGATATTTTTAGTGTGAGACATTCGGACAACTCGTATGCCCGTCCACGATTTGTTATAGGTAAGCATATAGCGCAGCGGTCTGTCGCTGACAACGACTTTTCCCAAAGTGGAGGAGGCGTGCAGCAGGTGCAGTTTTCCGTCCACGTATTGCGCTATTCCCATGTGGGCAATGTCCAGTCCGGGTGTTTTCGTTGTGATGGCGATGATATCCCCATCCTTAATCCACGGCAATCCCGCTTCCGGCAACTGGTTTTTCGGTAGCCAATGCACGTCTCGTCCGGAGAGGGCTTGCTCGTATTCTGCCATCCGTTTTACATTCTCCGGAGAATCTGCCAGTTTCTTGTACAGTTTGGGATGGGTAGACATAAACGAGAGTGCTAGTTTCTGAGTAGTGGGACTGTGCTTCGCTGTGACATCCTTCAGGAATCCGAGGCGGATACCGTTCTCTATCCAGCCCGAAGTGTAGTGCAATCGGGAAGTGTATCCGTCGATGATGCCATTCCGGTAGCGAATCTTTTGCAGGTTATCGGCAAAAGAAGGGCCGAGCGCTTGGGCGAGGGTGTACTCTACGAAGGTAACGCAGTCTATCGCTTTCGTATTGATAAGGAGACTTTCTTCTCCATCGCTTTCGAGGGCGTGGGCAACGTAAGGCGTTCCCAAATAGGAAGTTGCAATCTCCAGCATGGCATTGCACGATGTGCCGGAGGATTCCGTAGACTCTCCGGCAGGTTGTTGTGCAAAAGCCATGACAGGCAAAAGCGATAGGATGATAGATAATACTCGCCTCATATCATTTATTTTACTTTCATCGAAGCCTTGATAAAGTAAAGAATCAGTAGTGCGTATGCTCCCAAAGCTAACACTTCAGACCATGTGTTGTTCAGCCATGCCTCGTTCACCAGATTGATTCCGCCGAAGCGCATAGCCGCACTGATAACTCCCATCAATGCACCTCCGGCAATGAAACCGGATGCCAGCAAGGTTCCTTTTTCTCCTCTTTCCGTGTTGAGGGTTGTGTCTTTGCTACGGCTCGTTACGAACCAATTGACAGCACCACCTACTACCAACGGTACGTTCAGCTCCAACGGAATAAACATACCCAACGCGAACGCTAAAGCAGGAATCTTGAAGAAAGTAAGCACGATAGCCAATATGGCACCGATGCCGTAAAGCAACCACGGTGCACCTACACCGCTCATCAGCGGTTCAATAACGGCAGCCATTGCGTTTGCTTGCGGTGCAGCCAGTGCTCCGCTCGTAAATCCGTAAGTCTTGTTCAGGATAATCATCACACCACCCACGGTAGCAGCCGATACGATGGTTCCGAGGAATTTCCATGTCTCCTGTTTGGCAGGGGTGCTTCCCAGCCAGTAACCAATCTTCAAGTCGGTGATGAAACCGCCCGCCATTGAGAGTGCCGTACATACCACACCACCCATAACGAGCGCGGCAACCATTCCCGTAGGACCTTTCAGCCCGACAGCCACCATCACTACGGAAGCCAGAATCAGCGTCATCAATGTCATTCCCGATACAGGGTTGGTTCCTACAATGGCGATGGCATTCGCTGCCACGGTAGTAAACAGGAACGAAATACCTGCTACCAACAGAATAGCCACCAACGTATGAATCAAATTCCCTTGCATCACGTCGAAGTAGAAGAACAGTACAATCAATATCAGCGTAATGATAGAACCAATCGCAATCACCTTCATCGAAAGGTCGCGCTGCGTGCGCAGAATGCTCTTCTCAGCATTTCCTTTGCCGCCCATCTCTTTTGCCGCTAGGCTCACGGCACTTTTGATGATGCCCCACGAACGGATGATACCAATCACACCCGCCATAGCGATGCCACCGATACCGATACTCTTTGCGTAATATTTAAAAATCTCTTCCGGGCTCATCATGCCTACGGTGGAAGTTATTTCCGGATTCCACGCATTCAGCACGCTGTCTCCCCAAATGGCGGACATTCCCGGAATGATAATCCACCACACTGCCAATGATCCGGCACAGATGATGGAAGCATATTTCAATCCGACGATGTAACCCAGACCGAGCACAGCCGCACCTGTATTTACCTTAAATACCAGTTTCGCTTTCTCTGCCAGCATCTCTCCGGCACTGCACACGCGGGTAGTAAAATTCTCGTTCCACCAACCGAAGGTTGCTACAACGAAGTCATACAATCCGCCAATCATTCCCGCCATCAGCAACGGTTTTGCTTGACTGCCGCCTTTCTCACCGGATATCAACACCTGCGTGGTGGCAGTTGCCTCCGGGAAAGGATATTGTCCGTGCATATCGCTCACAAAGTATTTGCGGAAAGGAATCAAGAACAGAATACCCAGCACACCACCCAGCAGCGAACTGATGAACACCTGCATAAAGGTAACCGTCATCTCGGGATATTTTGCCTGAAGTATATAAAGTGCGGGGAGGGTAAAGATAGCTCCGGCAACGATTACACCGGAACAAGCCCCTATCGACTGGATAATTACATTTTCACCTAACGCGTTTTTTCTTTTTGCCGCTCCGGATACTCCTACGGCAATGATTGCAATCGGGATGGCTGCCTCGAATACCTGTCCCACCTTTAAGCCCAGATAGGCCGCCGCAGCGGAGAACAGGATTGCCATGGCAATACCCCATGTTACTGACCAGAAATTAACTTCCGGATAACTCTTGGAAGGTGCCATCAACGGGTTGTACACCTCTCCCGGTTTCAACTCTCTAAACGCATTCTCGGGCAACCCGGTGAATTTGTCTTCTTCTTGTTTCATAGTTTTAATAATTTGCTAATGTGTCAATTTGCCAATGTGCCGATAAGCTACATCGTTTTGAGTGCTCAAAGTAAACAAAAAAAAAGGAGAACCGAAAGGTTCTCCTTTATGTTATTAGCCTATTTTTTCTTATTTCTCTTCTTTTGCTTCCATATCGCCCTCGATATATAATCTTATCATCTCCGTTTTGGCATTCGTGCGCAGGGTGATAGACTTCTTGAAGTGTCCCGGATATTTGCCTGTTCCGTTATAAGTCACCTTGATTGTGCCTTTCTTACCCGGCAAAATCGGTTCTTTCGTATATTCGGGCACGGTGCATCCGCAAGAGGCTACTGCCTGATGGATTACCAAAGGAGCATCGCCGATATTAGTAAAAGTAAACGTGCAGCTAACCACCGGATTGTTTTCGGAGAACTTTCCGAAGTCGTGAGTGGTCTTGTCAAACTTGATGTCTGCATTTGTTTGCGCAAATGCGAAACTTACTCCCATTACTAATAAGGTCATTAAAAAAAGAATCTTTTTCATTTTTCCTTCGTTTTAGTGATTACAAGATGCAAAGTTAGTGCTTTTTACTTAAAATATACTTTCCGGAGTGCGAAATAGTATTAAACGGCTCTATTTTACTATTTTCCCAGTTCGAAGCCCAGCATCATTCCGTCGTAATTCTCTGCCAATGAGCTTACTGTTTTCAGTGCGGTGCTGCTGCTTTTGCTGCCTATAAATGCCATTAGCTTCAGCAGTTTGTCCGAGTTGAACAGTAGTTCCATAGAGTTGGAAGTGCAATTCACTTTGGCGTGCAGATTGAGCAGTCGCAGGTATTTCAGGTTCACTTGCTTGGTGGTAGGGTCGTACGAATAGGTTCCTTTCAGTGTTTTCTTGCCCACTGTGCTGACGAAGGTGCTGTCGGCATTGAACGTGAAGCTCATTTGTCCGTCTTTGATGCCTATTTTGCTCAGTTGCTCGTCCAGCTTATTTTCTGCCATGGTGGCGGCTGCCGAGCCTCCTGCTTTCATCAGCAGGTTCTCCGATTCAAATTCTACTGCCGAACCTTTGTAGTTCCATGTTCCCGTCATGTCTATCGACGCGGCATTGCCGGTGATGGCGTTCACTACTTTCGAGATGTTGTCTTTGTTGAATAAGTCCGCCCATGATTGTGCCTGGCTGTTGGTTGCCAGCAGCAAAAAAACAGTCATGAAGGTGAGTGATAAAATGTTTCTCTTCATTCTCAGCTAATTATTTATTGTTTATTTCATTGTTGATGCTTTCTATATAATCGAGTATTTCCGTACGTCCGGTGCGGTCTTCCGACGAAGAAACGAAGTAGGGGGGGAGTTCTTCCCATTGCTTTTTCAGCTCGCGGAGGTAGGAGTTGATGTTTATTTTCAGACGTCCGCCTTTCAGCTTGTCCGCCTTGGTGAAGATGATGGAGAAAGGGATGCCGTTTTCGCCCAACCATTCCATAAATTCTAGGTCAATCTTCTGAGGTTCCAGACGGCTGTCTATCAGCACAAAGAGATTCGTCATTTGTTCCCGTTCCAGAATGTAGTCTTCTATGATGGTACGTATTTGGTCTTGTCCTTTCATTCCGCGACGGGCATAGCCATACCCGGGGAGGTCTACCAGATGCCAGCTCTTGTTGATGATGAAGTGGTTGATGAGCATCGTTTTGCCCGGGGTTGCGGAGGTCATAGCCAGCGCCTTACGGGCGGTCAGCATATTGATGAGACTCGACTTGCCCACGTTTGAGCGGCCGATAAAGGCGTATTCGGGGAAGGTGCCCGCCGGACATTTCTTCACGTCTGTGTTGCTAATCACAAATTCAGCACTTGTTATTTCCATTTTTTATTATTTGTTTTAATAGCGTTTATAGCGTTTTCTTTTTTCGAGACATAGACATAAGCCCTGCAAAGGTAAGTGTTCCATTTAACATGAGCAATTCATAGCCAAATTTATATCCGGTTTCTTTCTCAATCCACCAGTCGAGGGCGTAGCAGAGCAGTGGGGAAGCGATGGCGATGAACGGAACAAGACGGTCGTTTGTCTGCCTGTGGGTGAATAATCCGAAGGCGAACATACCGAGTAGGGGGCCGTATGTGTAGGAGGCTATGATGTATATGGCGTCGATTACGCTTTTATTGTTCAGCATTTCTACCAGGCAAATGAAGAAAGCCAGCAGGGCGGAAAGTGCCAGATGGACTCTTTTCCTTTTGCGGCGGGCCACTTCTTCGGTGTCTTTCTCCGTGTTCAGCAAGTCTACGCAAACGCTGGTCGTCATGGCTGTCAGGGCGGAGTCGGAGTTGCTGAAAGCTGCTGCGATGATGCCGATGGTGAAAAGAACCAGCACAGACTGCCCGAGGTAGCCTTGTGTGGCAAACATCGGTAGGATGTCGTCGTTCATGGCGGGCAGCTCCAGTTGCATTTGTCCGGCAAGGGCTATCAACAGAATGCCTAGGCAAAGGAACAGGAGGTTCAGCGGGATGAACGAGAAGCCGTAGCAATACATATTCTTTTTCGCTTCCCGCAGGTTCCGGCACGAGAGGTTCTTTTGCATCATGTCCTGATCCAGTCCGGTCATTACGATGACGATGAAGATGCCGCTGAAGAACTGCTTGAAGAAGTTTTGGCGGGACACCCAGTCGTCGAAAACGAAGATGCGGCTGTGTTCGCTGCTTTGAATGGCCTGTAGGATACCGCTGAAATCGAGTCCGAGCTTCTGAATCGTGAAGTAGATGATGCAGATTAGTGCGGCTATCAGGCAGAAGGTCTGCAAAGTATCGGTCCACACGATGGTTTTGATGCCGCTCTTATGGGTGTATATCCATACCAACGCTACCGAACCGACGGCTATCAGCCAGAAGGGGACGTGCATTTCACTGAACACGTATGTGTGGAGAATAAGGCAAACGAGGTAAAGCTTGGCGGCCGTGCCCAGCATACGCGAGAGGAGGAAGAAGAAAGAACCGGTGCGGTAAGCGCGCAGCCCGATGCGGGTGCCGAGGTAGCTGTAAATACTAGTCAGATTAAGCCTATAATATAAAGGTAGCAATACGTGGGCAACAAACATATATCCGAAGAAGAAGCCGAATACCGTCTGCATATACGTCATATCCATGCCGCGCACCATGCCCGGCACGGAAACGAAAGTGACTCCGGAGATAGAAGCGCCGATCATTCCGAAAGAGACTATGTACCAGGGAGATTTGTTCTCGCCTTTGAAGAACGCCGCATTCGAACCGCCTTTGTGTCCGGTGATACGGGCTATCAGTAATAATGCCGCAAAGTAGCATATAATAGTGACAAGTATCATCATAACGGCTGCAAAGGTAGTATTTTTTGTAGGTATTAAAACAATAATCTGTATCTTTGCCGCCAAATATCGATAGAATAGCAAATAGTATCTATGAACCAACAATATCCTTCGATACTGCTTGAAAAGGCAGTCGGCGAATTTTCCAAGCTTCCCGGCATCGGGCGAAAGACGGCGATGAGGCTCGTTCTGCATCTGCTTCGTCAGGATTCGGCTACCGTAGAAGCCTTTGGGAGTTCCATTATGACCTTGAAACGTGAGGTGAAATATTGCAAAGTGTGCCATAATATATCCGATACCGAAACCTGCCAGATTTGTGCGAACCCGCAACGGGATGCGTCTACGATTTGCGTGGTCGAAAACATCCGCGACGTGATGGCTGTGGAAGCCACGCAACAATACCGCGGATTGTATCATGTACTGGGTGGAGTCATTTCTCCAATGGATGGAGTAGGACCGAGCGACTTGCAGATTGACAGCCTTGTGCAGCGCGTTGCCGATGGGGGAATCAAAGAAGTGATTCTTGCTTTGAGCACCACGATGGAAGGGGATACCACCAACTTTTACATTTATCGCAAACTGGATAAGATGGGCGTCAAGCTCAGCGTGATAGCACGCGGCATATCCGTTGGCGACGAACTCGAATATGCCGATGAAGTGACTTTGGGACGCAGCATTGTCAACCGGACGCTCTTCACGGGAACCGTATAATAATTAAAAACTTTTAGAACGAACATGGAAGAACAGATAAAGCGTGCAGTGAGGAATTTGAATATAAGTTATGTTTTCTTTTGGGTGCTTCCCGCATTCCTGATAGGGGCGGGGGAGTTCGAGCTCCTTCCCGTAGGAAGTCTGGTGGGCGACGTGAAAGCTGTTTATTATTTCGAGACTTTCGGCATTCTGCTGACGGCAGCTTGCATCCCGCTTGCTCTCAAACTATTCAGTCTAGTGCTGAAAAAGAAGATAGATAACATGACAATCACTCTTGCCTTGAAGCACTATGTGCAATTGAACATTCTTCGTTTGGGTATACTTGAAGTGACTGTTGTGGCTAATATCTTCTGCTATTACCTAACAATGAGCAGCACAGGCAATCTCTGTATGCTTATCGGGCTGACGGCTTCCCTTTTCTGCCTGCCGAGTGAGAAAAAGCTGCGTAACGACCTTCACATTGCAAAAGACTAAACCGAAATGAAACGATCTTTTTTGATGAATGACCGTATCTTTCTTCGTGCCGTAGAGCCGGAGGATATGGATATAATGTATGAGATGGAGAACGACCCGTCTATGTGGGATATCAGTAATTTTACCGTCCCTTATTCGCGCTACGTGCTCCGGCAGTATATCGAAGGTTCGCAGTGTGATGTCTTTGCCGATAAGCAGTTGCGCCTGATGATTGTACGCGTCTCCGACCAGCGCATACTCGGTACGATTGATATCACCGATTTTGTGCCGCTTCACTTGCGGGGAGAGGTGGGAATTGCTGTTCATAAAGACTATCGTCAGCAAGGGTATGCCACCGATGCGTTGAAGTTGCTTTGTGAATATGCTTTTGATTTCCTGTCGTTGTCACAACTCTATTCTCATGTGGCTGTAGACAATGAGGTGTGCATGAAACTCTTCGTGTCGTGCGGTTTCGTACAATGCGGTTTATTGAAGAATTGGTTGCAGATAGAAGGCTGCTACAAGGATGCGGTGCTCTTTCAATGTTTGAATCCTAAAAAGCAATAGCGGTAGAAATCAGCTTAGTTGAAAGATGGCACTTGTGGGAAGCGCGACCATGTCTCGTACTTGCTGCCCAGCTTCTCCAAGGCTTTACGCCACATATCTTTGATGTTATCTTTCATCAGGTATGATTTGCTTTCCTCGGAAATCAGCCACGTGTTTTCTTTAATCTCGTTGCTCAATTGTTCGCTTTCCCAACCGGAGTATCCCAAGAAAAAGCGGATATGCTCGCTCACCTGGTTCCCCTGCAATATGTATTTCTTTATCTCGTCGAAGTCTCCGTTCAGATAAAGACCTTTGCAGATGGAGATTGAGCCGGGGATATCAGACAGTGTATGCATATAGAATAGTGTATCGGTAGCTACGGGACCGCCTTTGTACAAAGGTATCTCGTCCAGATACTTAAATTCCATAATAATATCGTTGAGAAATAATGGCAGTTGCTTGTTCATGACTATGCCCATACTTCCTTCGTCTGTATGGTCTATCAGCAAAATAACAGACCTACCAAACGTGGCATCGCGCAAGAAAGGTTCGGATATTAGAATCTTACCTCTTGACGGCAACACATTATTCGATTGAATTTTAAATATGTCAGAGTCGATATTCATGCCACTAATGTAAGAAAAAAAACGGAATAACAATCGTCCTTTCCGTTTTTTTTCATTTTAGATGTAGCTTTTATAGATATTCGATGAATAACAGGCGGATTACCCGAAAAGGTTTCCGAAAATAAATGATTAAGCTACCGGATGATTTTCGGCAAACAGCTTCATTCTTTCGTCGAGTTGTGCATATTGGTGGTCTTTTATAAAAGAGGTACACGCGCGCAACCCTTCCTGATGACTTCCTGTTGTCACCAGCGAAATGGCGCTTACTCCGTAATACATCAGTTCTTTTGCCAATTCGCCGCTGGTCATTCCGGGATATCCGATGGTGAAATAGAATCCGTCCGCTATGGGGTCGCCCAAATCGTTGTCATACACCAGGTGGAATCCGTGGCGGAGGAAGATTTCTTTCAGCTTCTGTGCTCTAGCACCATATACTTTCACTTCGTGAAGGAAGTTGTATTGTCCTTCATTGGCAGCTTTCAGCATGGCAGCCATGGCAAACTGTGCCGAGTGGCTAGTTCCTGAGGAAAGTGCATACAGCACTCTGTGGATAAAGACAGTACCGAAAGTACCGCCACCATATCGCTTCGTCAATCCGGGGTAGCTTCGGTGATACAATTTATCGGAAATACAACTCACTCCGATGCGCTGTCCGGCATAGCTGAATGCTTTCGAGCCGGAAATCAATAACACATAATTGTCAGTGTAGTGGGCAACCGATGGTTGAAACGGTGCTTGATTGGGTTTGCTTAAGTCTTGCCGGAAATCCATGGCGAAATAAGCCAAATCTTCCAGAACAATCACATCATACTTTGTAGCCAGCTCGCCGATAATCCTTAGTTCTTCCTCTTTCAGGCAGATCCAGCTCGGGTTGTTCGGATTAGAGTAAATGATGGCCGATATATTTCCTTTGTTGAGATAGCTTTCCAGTTTCTCTTTCAGCTTGTCTCCCCGGTAATCGTATACGTCGAATGTTTCGTATTTCTGTCCCATCACTACTAACTGCTGCTTCTGCACCGGAAAGCCCGGGTCGATAAAGAGAATCGTATCTTTCTTTTCATCACATTGGCTACAAGTAAGGAACGAAGCGAATGTACCTTGCATGGAACCGGTGACAGGCACGCAACCTTCCGGCTTTAAATCTACATTGATAAATGCCTTGATAAAGTTGGACGCTTCTTGTTTCAGCTCCGGCAGTCCGTTGATATCCGGATACAGGCTGGCAATTCCGTTTTGCAATGCTTCAATTTCCGCTTTCACCCCTACGGCAGAAGGAGGAAGTCCCGGAACACCCATCTCCATCTTAATAAATTCAACTCCCGATGCTGCTTCGGCTTTTGAAGCAATGGCTTTCACTTCACGAATAGTAGCCTTGGAAAAATCGACAATTTGAAACTCATTGATGGTTTCATCAATCAGATGTCGCTCAATTGGTGTATTTTTCATTCTATTTTCTATTTTATGTAATAGGTGCAAATGTACACGATAATTCTTAATAAACCCACTTTTTTGAAAAAAAGATGCTTTGCCTATTGCAGGTTTCAAAAAAATGCCTACCTTTGCAACCGCAATCGAGAGGGATGCGGACAAAAATGAAATAATGGTGCGTTAGTTCAGTTGGTTAGAATACATGCCTGTCACGCATGGGGTCACGAGTTCGAGTCTCGTACGCACCGCAAAGGAAGATTAAGAATCTTTATTTAGCACTGATATTCAATATATTAGTGCTTTTTTTATGTTCTTACCTTTGCTGCACTTTTAAAAATAGTGTGCTTAATGTGCGACTAATCATTAGTAACCCGTGCGACCAATCCATGCGTAACATTCATGTGTTCTAACCACCTGAACTACTGGATATTATATATTGGTTACTCTTTAAAAATTGTACTTTTGCTTTTCGTGTCTTCGACACATATATTAAACTTCAAATAAGATACCAAGGTAAAACAATCACGAGAAGTATATTGCAATATTTCCCTTCGCTAAGTATCACAACATCTTGCTTAATTTCAATATTATACAATTTGATAAAGATTGTGTTTTTGTTGTGCTACGCCCTTAGATGATATATTCGGTACAGCAATAATTGATGATTCACCTTTTTAATATTAAACTAAATTATTCAAGTTTCGCAATTCGTACACTTGGCTGGTTTATCCGCATGGTTTCCCCTCCTTCCGGGAAGGAGGGGTGGCTGAAAGCCGGGGTGGTAGGTGCGTCAAACTGTTATTAATAATAGGCTTATGCATTCACCTACCACCTCCCCCCTACGGGTACTCCTCCTTCCAGAAGGAGGAGAGTTTGAGATACTATCGACTTTTAATCGATCCCAAGCTGTAAGTATTAGTATTATATTAGTATGAGTATGAAAATGGGCAAAATTAACGATATTATAATTGATATCGTACCAATTACTGAGCAAGCGCTAAAAGTAGTACTTAAAGGAAATAAAATTTGTACATTATGATAAGGATAAGGAAATGTTTATGATGCAGCTGAAAAGAAACTTAGAACTTCATATATTAGATGTTAAGAGTAAGATGCATACGATATACGTGTTTAATGAATAGTTAAAAATAAACATTAGGAAGTTTGTATTCAATCTTCCTAATGTTTGAAATCAATCATTGGGAAGATTATTTTAAATATCTCCATGCTTTTTTACTCTCCAAACTGCCACTACTGCCAAAACTGCCATATATACCCATTTAATATAGTGAGAATAAGTTTTTAGTATATTATATTGTTGATAATTAAATGGTTATCGCTGTTTTTTAATCGTTTTTTCTAATAGCGTTAGAATTGTGATTTACGTGGATAATGAATATTTCTCTCATGGTGGATGTATCGAAATTTATGCGTATTGAATAGGGTGCATAGTATTCTGTTTTCTTAAGTATAGACTGTGATGTGATGATGTGGATGAAAAAAAGTTTGTAAGATTAGGATAGTGTGAGGAAAATTGCAGACATATTCCTTTGAAATGAGCCCCCTTATGTCCTATGTATTTTGTTCAGTTGCCAAGCCCCAATTAAATTATCGTCATTTGGGGGTATCTATGTGGCAGTTTTGGCAGTAGTGGCAGTTTGACTGCAATTATCGATATCATGAATAGTAGTGCGGTATGTATAGGTAACATATTGATATATAGGTTTCTATACTCAATTTTCTTCGCTGATTTAAGGGCTTTTTCATCCCAAAAATGGCGTATTCTGACGTAATTATCAGTTTTGGAAAAGAATCTTAGCAAGCTTTAAAAGAATGATTTAGTCTGTTGAAATAGTAATATACAGCACTTTGTTGAGAAATGAAATTATTGGACGATATTGCTGCTTTGTGTTTGGACCATTTGTTTTTATGGGCGACACGACGCGAAAATAGGATGGGTAGTTAAAAGAGCTGCCTACCCGAAAATATTTAAAATAATATGTTTTTATTTAAATTATCTTTTCTAAATTTGTGCTTCGTTTTTAAATCTAAATGACACATATAAACTTTTAGCTGTTATAATGTCATTTAAGGAAGCGCACAAATGAATAGCGTTATGTTATATATGAAATTATTAGTAAAAGAAAGATTACGAATAGGACGGAGGCAACCGACTCTTCCGGAAGATGAAATCGTAAAAATGAGACATACATTACAAAACATTGTAAGTGAAATAGGGCGGTTGGAATATGTTTATAGTAAAGCTGATAAGATACGTCAATTGGTCATAATCCCCCGGTCGGGAATGCCGTAGCTTAGCCACACCACTAAACCTGCTTAAAAAAACGAGTGGGGAATGGCAAGAACATAATCTATTTTGCCAAAACCGATAATAAAGAGAATAAAAACAAATGTTTTATGAGCAAAAGTGACTAATTCGATATTTTTTCCTTAGTTTTGTATGTCCATTATTGAAAGACATGATACAGATATTACAATTTAAAGGAAAAGACAAGCACTTATACCGGCTTGTGGCACCATTGGTCATGGACCCTGAAGTGATTCGCGCAAACAACAACTATCCGTTTAAAACGAATGAAGCGTACGTCTGGTATATTGCGGTTAATAATAAAGAAGTGGTTGGCTTTGTGCCAGTGGAGCAAAAAAACTCTAATAAAGCTGTAATAAACAATTATTATATCAATGCTGAGGGTAAAGAGCGGGAAGAGTTGTTGTCCCTTCTGCTGACCGCCGTCATTGCGGACTTTGGACCCGAGAAATGGTTTCTCAGTTCTGTCACACTAGTACAAGACAAAGAAGCGTTTGAGAAGTTTGAATTTGCGTCCATGGAGAAGAAGTGGACGCGTTACGTGAAAATGTGTAAATAAGCTTATGGCAAAAGATAAAGTTGCGAGTGCTAAGAACGTATATGAATTAACACAAGAACGACTGAAAGTAATATTTAACGAGTTTGATAATATCTATGTATCTTTCTCAGGAGGTAAAGATAGTGGAGTATTACTGAATCTGTGTATCGATTATATCAGGAAGCATAATCTGAAAGTTCGGTTGGGAGTCTTTCACATGGATTATGAAATCCAGTATAAGATGACCATTGACTATGTGGACCGGATGTTGGAAGCGAACAAGGACATTCTGGATGTATATCGGGTATGCATTCCTTTCCGGGTATCCACTTGCACGTCTATGTATCAGTCTTTTTGGCGTCCGTGGGAAGACAGCAAGAAGAAAATATGGGTGCGTCCCATGCCTAAAAAGGCGATGACTAAGGATGATTTTCCTTTTTATAATACCGCCATGTGGGATTATGAATTTCAGATGCGCTTTGCGCTATGGCTGCATGAAAAAAAAGATGCCGTACGCACCTGCTGCCTGATAGGCATCCGTACGCAGGAAAGCTTTAACAGATGGCGATGCATTTATATGAGCCGTAAATTCCAGATATATCATAAGTATAAATGGACTTCAAAAGTTGGAAACGATGTTTATAATGCCTATCCCATTTATGACTGGAAAACGACTGACATATGGACTGCCAACGGGAAATTCCAATGGGACTATAATACATTGTACGACCTTTACTACCGTGCAGGCGTAAATCTGGAACGGCAACGCGTGGCGAGTCCTTTTATCAACGAGGCACAAGAGAGTCTTCAGCTATACCGGGTGCTCGATCCTACAACGTGGGGAAAAATGGTCGGCCGTGTGAATGGCGTTAACTTCACGGGAATGTATGGCGGTACTCATGCGATGGGCTGGCAAACGGTGAAGTTGCCCGAAGGCTATACTTGGCGTGAATTTATGTATTTCCTATTATCCACTTTGCCCGAGCGTGCCCGGAAGAGTTATCTCCGGAAATTGTCGGTGAGTGTGAACTTCTGGCGAACGAAAGGTGGTTGCCTGAGTGATGCGACGATACAGAAACTGATTGATGCCAAGATACCTATTATTGTAATGGACAACAGCAACTACAAGACGCTGAAGAAGCCTGTGCGCATGGAGTATCAGGACGATATCGACATCCCGGAATTCAGGGAAATACCCACATATAAAAGGATGTGTATCTGTATCCTGAAGAACGACCATGCCTGCAAGTATATGGGATTTTCTCCCACAAAAGAAGAGATGAGTAAGAGAAGTCAAATAATGGAACAATATAGAATCATAGTGTCATGAGTGTAGAAAAAAGCCCTGTATACGAGGTAAAGGCGGTGCCTGTGGAGAAAGTATTTGCAAACGATTATAATCCCAATGTTGTTGCTCCGCCCGAAATGAAATTGCTTGAGCTCTCTATTTGGGAAGATGGTTTTACGATGCCATGTGTGTGCTATTATAATAAAGAAGATGACAATTATATATTAGTAGACGGCTATCATCGCTACACAGTGCTGAAAACGTCGAAGCGGATTTATAAACGAGAGAATGGACTGCTCCCGATTGTGGTGATTGACAAGGATTTGTCGAACCGTATGAGTTCGACAATCCGCCACAACCGTGCCCGTGGAATGCACAACATCGAACTGATGTGCAACATTGTGGCAGAACTGGACAAGGCGGGTATGTCCGACCAGTGGATAATGAAGAATATCGGTATGGATAGAGACGAATTGCTGCGACTGAAACAGATATCGGGTCTTGCAGACTTGTTTGCCAACCGGGAATTCAGTATTCCCGACGAGGTGGCACCTACAGAAACCGAACGGAAATCCTTATAGCATTTTCTTGATTTAGGCACGGAATTCTAAGAGCCGGGTAAGTGTTTGCATGGTTTTTGGCATCTCGTGCCTGATTTTATTAATATGTCGGTAGATGATGATATGCAGCCTTGGTATATGCGTAAATTCTAAAGCATATTATCAAATTAATCTTTTTTTTAAAATATCCTCCTTTATAATTGTATATTTTGAGCAAATCGGCTACATTTGCGAGCATAAACAAGACAAAGGGACAACATCTCTTTAATAAACAATAGAAAAGTATAGAATGAAAAGAATATTGGTTAGCGGCGGAGCCGGTTTTATAGGCTCTCATCTCTGTACACGGCTTTTGAATGAAGGTAATGACGTGATATGTCTGGATAACTTTTTCACAGGGTCAAAGGATAATATTGTGCACTTAATGGATAACCATCATTTTGAGGTGGTGAGACATGATGTTACTGTCCCTTATACTGCCGAGGTAGATGAGATTTATAATCTGGCGTGTCCTGCATCACCTATTCATTATCAGCATGATCCTATTCAGACAGCCAAAACAAATGTGATGGGAGCCATCAATATGCTGGGACTGGCGATGAGGTTGAATGCAAAGATAATGCAGGCTTCTACCAGTGAGGTTTATGGTGATCCAATTGTTCATCCGCAGACGGAAAGCTATTGGGGCAATGTGAATCCGGTAGGGCATAGGTCTTGTTATGACGAAGGAAAGCGTTGTGCTGAAACATTATTTATGGACTATCATCGTCAGAACAAGGTGCGCGTGAAGATTATTCGTATTTTCAATACGTATGGTCCGCGTATGTTGCCTAATGACGGACGTGTGGTTTCTAATTTCATTCTGCAAGCGTTGAATAATAGAGACATTACCATATATGGAGACGGGAAACAATCACGTAGCTTTCAATATATTGACGACCTGGTAGAAGGAATGGTGAGAATGATGGATACGGAAGATGATTTTACAGGACCTGTGAATCTTGGAAATCCTACAGAGTTCTCTATTCTTGAGTTAGCGGAGAGAATCATTCATATGACCGGTTCCTCATCAAAGATTGTTTATCAAGCTTTGCCGGATGATGACCCCAAACAACGTCAGCCGGACATTACACTGGCAAAACAAAAATTAGGATGGGAGCCTACCGTCAGATTGGAGGATGGGCTGAAGCGTATGATTGAATATTTTAAAAACGTCTGATGTATAAAAATAGATTATTATGAATATGGAAATTAATCCTTCCGAATATAAGGTTCTAATAGTGGATGATGTAATCTCCAATGTACTTTTGTTGAAGGTACTTTTAACCAATGAGAAGTTCAATATTGTGACGGCTGGCAACGGTACACAAGCATTGGAACAAGTGAAGAAGGAAAACCCGGATCTTGTATTGTTGGATGTGATGATGCCAGATATCAGTGGATTCGAGGTAGCTCAACAGATGAAAGCAGATCCGGAAATGGCCGAAATTCCCGTTATCTTCCTCACTGCGCTGAATAGCACTGCAGATATTGTAAAAGGATTCCAGGTGGGAGGTAATGACTTTATTTCCAAGCCTTTCAATAAGGAAGAACTGATTATCCGCGTGACACATCAGATTTCATTGATAGCGGCTAAACGAATTATCGTAGCACAGACAGAAGAACTGCGCAAGACCATAATGGGGCGCGATAAACTTTATTCTGTGATAGCACACGATTTGCGCTCGCCTATGGGGTCTATCAAGATGGTGCTGAATATGTTGATTTTGAATCTACCGAGCGAAACAATCGGTGATGAGATGTACGAACTCTTGACGATGGCTAATCAGACGACCGAGGATGTGTTCTCATTACTCGACAACTTGTTGAAGTGGACGAAGAGCCAGATTGGTAAGCTGAAAGTGGTTTATCAAGATATTGATATGCTTGAGGTATTGGAAGGAGTGTGTGAAATCTTCACGATGGTAGCTAGCCTGAAAAATATCAAGATAGTGCAGGAAGTGCCTATGGAACGTGTAGCTGTGCGCGCCGATATAGATATGGTTAAGACAGTGATTCGTAATTTAATCAGTAATGCCATCAAGTTCAGCAATGAAGGTACGGAAATATTGGTGACTTTGGTTGAAGAAGATAATATGGCAATCATAAGCGTGAAGGATACCGGTTGCGGTATTGACGAAGAAAATCAGAAGAAGTTGTTGCACACCGATACTCATTTCAGTACTTTTGGTACTAATAATGAAGAAGGTTCGGGTCTTGGATTGCTGCTCTGTCAGGACTTCGTTGTCAAGAACGGTGGTAAACTTTGGTTTACTTCAAAGAAAGAAGAAGGTTCTACGTTCAGCTTCTCGATACCTTTGTTGGAGAAATAAGAATATTCACCACAGATTACACGGATTGACACAGATTTAAGAATTGGGAGAGTTGAAATACTACCGACTTTTAGACACTCTTAATGAGAATCTGTGTTAATCCGTGTAATCTGTGGTGAAATATCATCTTTTGCAAATCGCCCTAAAGTCGCAATAAGCACATCTCTTTATATCCTCAGTTTGCCTGAACGGTTCGTTCTCATTAAAAATCTCTTCTAATAGTGCTTGCAGGCGTTCTCGGAATTCATCTTCAAAAAAGGCGAAGTTGTTTACGGGAATTTTCGGTTTGCGGGGTTCTCCCATTTCAATCACAGGCGAATAACTTTCGGAAGATGCACGATGAATATAGAGTAGGGCGGGAGCTACCTTTAAGCCCTGTTGTCTGCACATGATGGCTGCATATAGGAAAGTCTGGAAAATGTAATTCGCGCGAGTTTCCGAAGGGGTGAACAATTGCTCGATAGTGGCAGGTGCTTTAGGGCTTCCTCCGGTTTTGTAGTCCACTACCCGCAGGGTATCTTCTTTGGCATCCATTCGGTCGATAGTTCCTCCAAGGCGGAGGGTCATTGCTCCGCGGCTGGTTTTGATTGTAATCTTTTCCCAGACTTTCTTTTCCATGGCAACCATTTCAAAGGGAGTGTAGTGCAAGTCGTTGCGCAGCAACTGCTTCAAGTAGGACGCAATGACTTTGGAGTTGATGAGTTGCAAGCCATTATACTCAGGCTTTTCATCCGGTCCTGTTTTAAATAGCTCTTTCTTGAATGCTTGGTCCACGTAGCCTTGCAGTTTTACTTCATCGCGCAACAAGCGTTCCAAATCTTCCTTCTTTATCATCTTTCCGTTGGCAGTCAGTTCCGTATAGGCCAACTGTGCAGAGAGATGGAAGATGGTTCCAAACAAGGCGGAGTCGATTTCCGCACTCACCTCATCCGGTGTTCTCAATCCGGCAATATAACGATAGTAAAACCTCAATCGACAGTCGAGATAAGCATTAAGGGCCGAAGGAGACAGAATATAAGAATGCGGATTGGCGGTGTCGTAAGCACGAAACAAATGCTTCATTACTTCCGGTGTCTTTTCTATCAGTATCTCTTGCGTGCTTTGCGGAGATTGTCCGGCTTCCAGATATTCACGGGTGATTTCGTGCGGACCTTCAACCAGTAGTTGCAGCATGAAGCGGGATTCCTCTCCACGGTTCAGACCATCGGAGGAGGTGTTGTAGAGCAATGTGATGTTCTCCGCCCGTTGTATCAGTCGGTAGAAGTAGTAGGCGTAGACTGCATTTTTATGTTCTATGGTCGTCATGCCGAAAGCTTTCCGCAGGTTATAGGGAATAAAAGAAGATTCCCCTCCGGCTTTCGGGAGCTGCCCTTCGTTGAGAGAAAGCAAGACAACATTGCGGAAATCCAGGTTACGGGTTTCCAGTACGCCCATTACTTGCATTCCGATGGCGGGTTCTCCGTGGAAAGGGATATTGGAAGTGGTCAGCACTTTGGTAATCAGCCGTTTCAGGGTGTCGGTGCGGACATTTAATATACCGCTTTCTATCAGGTCGTAAAGGCGGTTTATCTTGTTGTGGCTCTGAAACAGGGATTCCCGATAGAGCTGGTTGAAGATATCGTTGTATTCGCTTTCTTTGCGATAGATGGTCGAGATGTCTTTGATTAGTCCGAGCAGGTAATCGCACAGTGCTTTGATGCCGCTGCGGGGAGTGAAGAGGTAGGCGAGGAAGTCGTCTTGTTTCAATTCCGACGGGAGCGGGTAGAAACGGTTGGTCTGTGTCAGTTCGCGTTCCAAGGCTTCGGCTTTGGCAGACAGCTGTTGGGTGTAGGGATGTTTGAGTATGGCCGACACTGCTTCATAGCTGAATCTACCGGTGTCGGAGCGATAACCGTTGGTTTGCAGTTCCATGGCTGCATTGATAAAGCTATAGACCGGAGTTTGTGCTAAAGGAAATCCCATGGTGATATTGACGTTCTTCACTTCTTGGGGGATGGAGTGGAGTACGGGGAGCAGCAGGGCTTCGTTGCAGAGCACTACGGCATTTTCTTTTTCTTCGTATTGGTCGGAGAAGGTGGAGCGTATCCATTCGGGGAGGAAGCGCGCTTGTGCATTCTCGGTAGAAGCGGAGATATAGCGTATCTTCTTCGGATTCTTCAGCGAGTCGAAATAACTGGCGGGAAGTTCATTGGGGAATAGCTTCAGGTTACGGTTGATAAATTCTCCGGCTTCGTGCTTCTTTATCTGTTGGGTATAGAAAATATCATAGTCCCAGTAGAATAATGCTTTGTCTGCATCTTTCAGCAGTTGGAAGAATTTGGTTTCTACCTTGTTCAGTACGTTGAAGCCGACAAATATATACTTGTCGTATTTGAGCTGGGCATCCGCGTCGAGTCTTTCGATGACATTGCGGTAGAGCATTCCTTCGTAGGCAATCCCTTGTTCTTCAAGGTTCTCGCGATAGCGGTGATAGATGGTGCCGAGCTTATCCCAGAGTGAGATAAACTTATCTTTGAGTTCCGTCCGCCGTTCGATGGAGAAGTTCTGGAAGAACTGTTGTATAGCTTCTTCTTGCTCTTTGTCGAGAAACTCATAGTCATCCATCAGGTTCTTCAAAGCTTGCAGATTGCTGAAGAGTTTGTCTGCATCTACGAGGTTTTTGTCTACATCGTCGAAGTCGCTGATAAGTAGCTCTCCCCAGAAGTAGAAGTCGTCCAAAGTCTCTTGGCTCAGTGTTTCTTCTTTGAATACTTTATAGAGTTCGCACACCAGCCTGATGGGATCACCTTTCTTCTGTACGGACAGCTTTTGAAATAAATCGCTGATACTCATAGCGGCAGGCGACCATATCGGCTGATTGGATTCGTTTGCCAGGTATTCATTAAAGAATAGGTTGGCACGTTTGTTAGGAAAGACGAGAACTGTACGCGACAGGTCGTTTCCTATCTTTGTATATAGGTCGTGAGCTACGAGTTGAAGGAATGATTGCATATCTTTTTTTTCATTTATCTTTCGGTTCATACTTTTTCCAATGTTTCTTCGTCCACATACCACAGATAACCTGTAATATTCGTGTACCCCATTTTAGCAAGCAGTTGCATATAGCCTTTCACCTGTTTATTGTATTTCGGATTTTCTTTACCGAATTTAAAGTCAACCACCACCACTTGCCCGTCTTTCATCATCACGCGGTCCGGACGACGGGTTTGAAGCGCACCTTTCTCTTTATAGATAATGGCACATTCATTGAACAGAGTCCAGTCTCCCGAATACCAATCTTGTATTTCGGGAGATGAAAAAGCCTTTTCTACCACCTCACGCGCCACTTTTTCTTTCTCTTCGTTTCTGATAACCCCTTCAAATATAAGCCGTTCGATAGCCGGATCAATATCCTCGGCAGTTTCGATGACAGAAAATAAGGTGTGCAACATACGTCCGCGATTGATAAAGCGGTCGTCCGATTCGTCCTCCTCGATGCCCCGAATGAAATCGGCGGAACGGTTGGACTGGCGGAACTCGATGTCGTGCCTCATAGATTCCATGCGGATGGGTAGCTTTTCGGGCTTCTGAGTCAGTTTATTTGTCGTCATTTTTTTCTTCTCTTCTTCCGAAGGACAAAGTTCTCCTTGCTCATAGCAATCTTCTTCCCAATCGACACCCTCTTTGAGTGCTACGACGGGAAGCGCATTTGCCAATAGTTCGGACATGGTTCCTTTCTGGCCTTTTCGGCTCCAGATGATGAGATTCTTTCCTGCACGGGTGAAAGCTACATAAAGCAAATTCAGATTGTCCACCCAAAGTTGCAGACGCTCCTGAAGGTAATCGTTGCCATAGATGGACTCCGCCATCTGTGTGGAATAATTGATAGGAAGAATATCCAACGCATCGAACGGAGTTTCCTGTGGCGTGCACCACACCAATTGGTTGTTTGTCTCGTTCTCCAACTTCCAGTCGCAGAAGGGAAGGAGCACGGTGTGAAACTCCAGCCCTTTGGACTTATGTATGGAGAAAATGCGAATGCCTTCTATTTCTCCGCTAGGGATGGTTTTACAGCATAATGTTTCTTCCCAATAACGGATAAACGCATCAATCTCCGAAGAGTTGCTTTGCAGATAATCGGTCACTGCATCGAAAAAGGCGAAGAGGTAAGCGTCTTGATTGTTGATGCGATTCATCTCGAATATGCTGAAAAGTTCCTCCAACAAGTCGTAGAGGGGCATCAATCGAAGTTCTTTTATTTTATCGAGAAACGCAGCAGGAAGATAGCTCTCGGCAGGAAGCAGCAGGAGGGTGTTCCAGTCGAGCTCTTTTTGCAGAACTTCATTTTGATAGGCTACCGCCAGTTGTGCGCGGGCTATTTTGTTATTCTCGTCCGAAAGATAGCGCAAGGCATCCAGCATCATGTTGATGGCAAGCGAGGCGTCCAGGCGGAATGCTTCGTCGGAGACGATTTTATAATGCAACTCCTTGTCGAAATAATCGGCGATGCGCGGGATGCTTTTATTCTTACGAACGAGGATGGCGATGTCGTTCAACCGTACGCCGGAAGCAAGCAGAGCTTCGACTTCTTCGCCCAAACTAATCAACGTCTGTTCGATGTAATCATGCTCTTCGTCGGGTTCGAGGAACGAAACTTTGACATAACCCTTCTCTGTGCTTCGCGGAGATTCTTGCACTACGTCGGCATACGCTTTCTGTAGGTCTTCGCAATCTTTGCTTAATTGTTGCTTATAGATACCGTTCAGGTAATCGGCGGCGGCAGTAAATATCCGGTTGTTGAAGCGGATGATATTCGTTTCACTTCTCCGGTTGGTTGCCAAGGTCTTGACGCGTATCGGGAAATGCTCGATATGATCGTTCAGTCCGTTGAGAATCCCCCAATCACCATTTCGCCAGCGATAGATAGATTGCTTTACGTCGCCTACTATCAGGCTGTTAGCTCCCTGAGACAAGCCTTCGAGCAGTAGCAATTTGAAGTTTCCCCACTGCATCCGGCTGGTGTCCTGAAACTCGTCAATCATGACGTTGTGGATGTTGGTTCCAATCTTTTCGAATACGAAAGAAGAATCTCCGTCCTTCACCAACTGATGGAGCAGGGCATTGGTGTCCGACAGTAAGAAGCGGTTATTGTCATGATTCAACTGGCGCACCTCTTCGTCGATGTTGGCAAGAAGCTGCACTTTGTTGAGATGTTGCAGGGATAGCCGGCAACTATTCAGCAACAGATTATTCTTGACACGAAACTTCTCTGCATCTTCCAGCATTCTAATCAGGCTTGAGTGGGCTAAATCGATAATATCTGCATAGCGTGGAGAAGTCTTGGTGGCCCAGTTTTTGGCATCATCCAGACATTTCTCTACGGTGGCGTTCCGTATATCGTTGCTCAACACTCCATTATTGAGTTTACGGAAATAGCTGCCGATTCCACGAGAACCGTTTTTCAGGTCATCGGCGTTCAGTGCATGGCCGTCCAGTTCACTTTCAAATTGGTCGTAGAATCCTTTCATCTGTTCCAGAATCTCAGTCTCCAGAGCCTTAAGCTGCTTGCGATACTGCTTAATCGTGTCCGGATTGCGCAGCCGTTGTCGCAGTCCTTCGCCCTTTTCTATGTATCCTTCATCAAAGATGTTTCGTCCGAAATTCTTGATTTCATCTGATACGTTCCAGCGCTTGTCGTCTGCTATTCGTTCGTTGATATAATCCAACAACCAAGCCAGAACGGGAGAGGTGGGGCCCAGCTTTTCTATCATGCTGTCTACGGCATCGCTCAGCACTTCCGTATTGTTCAGTTCGATGTTCAGGTTCGGACTAAGTTCCAGTTCGCGAGCCAGATTGCGCATGACGGATTGAAAGAACGAGTCGATGGTTTCTACCCTGAAACGGCTGTAGTCGTGCAACATATAGCCCAGTGCCACGCCTGCCGATTGCCGTATTTCCTGTTCTGTTTTTCCTGTTTCTTCGACGATGCGGTTGAGGTAGGCTTCCGAATCCCGGTCGCCTATCTGTATGCCGTAGAGTTGGCTCAGGATGCGTTCTTTCATCTCCGCTGTTGCCTTATTGGTGAAGGTGACGGCAAGAATCTGGCGATAGGCACGGGGATTGAGAATTAAAAGTTTGATATATTCCACTGCCAGGGTAAACGTTTTACCCGAACCGGCGGAGGCTTTGTAGACTAGGAGTTCACTCATATTTATTCTATGCTTCTCTTTATTTTATCCATGACAAATGTACAGAAAATCATTGAATTTACGAAATAAAAAACTATAAATAAAATTCTTTGATGAATTATTGTTTGAATGAACTTTCCTCATGAGCAAACTCTTCCCGCGCGTCAGCTTCTCCCCATTCTCGCTTACCAACAAAAACTCCGTGAAACTCTGTGTTACCCTGTGGTGAACTCAACCCAAAATCTTCAAAAAATGAAAAATCGAACTATATATTTTTATTAAAATATATAATTTATATCTTGGTATTTATTATGGTTCCACGAAGCGTTCGGAGCCCCTTCGGGGAACCACTCGTATCTTGCTGATGCATAGCTGTTTATCGCACCCTTGAAAGTGTTCCACTATGCGTTCCACGAAAATCGCTTTTTTCCCCCCGAAATAGAGTCTCTAAAACCACCCGATAGAGCGTCCATTTGAAGCAAACAAAGCCTGCATTTCATGTAAACGCAGGCTCTGTTTGTCCTCCCTTCGCCTGTCTTTCCGGCAGAATGCCAACGAAAGAGAAATAACGGCCCCAAGCAACTATTTCCGTCTTAAAACATCTATTTCCGTCCGATTCCGTCCGAACACGACAGTTCGTTTTGGATTCTCCCATCCGGCAGCGTATCTTTGTGGAAAATATAGGTTAATAAAATGAAAAAACAGGAATAACCGTTGGTAGTTTATTCATTTTGGCTGTATTATTTGCAGCAGAGTTAAAAAAATGAGTATTTTTGTTTGTTTATGTACAATGAATCATGCAACAAGATAAAACTGCTGCACAACCAAAAAAATAAAAAATATAAAAAACAATGATTATGGATAAGATTCAAATTCCTTGGGAAGAGCGCCCTGCCGGATGTACGGACGTAATGTGGCGTTATTCACAAAATCCGGTCATCGGACGCTACCACATTCCTTCCTCCAATAGTATTTTCAACAGTGCCGTGGTGCCTTTCAAAGGTGGATTTGCCGGTGTGTTCCGCTGTGACAATAAAGCCGTGCAGATGAACATCTTTGCAGGTTTCAGCCAAGACGGCATCCATTGGGATATCAGCCATGAGCCTATCCGGTTCAAGGCGGGCAATACGGAAATGATAGAGTCGGAATACAAATACGACCCCCGTGTGACGTGGATTGAAGACCGTTATTGGGTGACTTGGTGCAACGGCTATCATGGCCCTACCATCGGCATTGCTTATACGTTCGATTTTGAAGAGTTTTATCAATGCGAGAATGCCTTTCTGCCCTTCAACCGCAACGGCGTGCTTTTCCCCCAGAAGATAGATGGCAAGTATGCCATGTTGAGCCGTCCGAGCGACAACGGGCATACACCGTTTGGTGATATATACATCAGCTACAGCCCGGACATGAAGTATTGGGGAGAGCATCGTTGTGTAATGAAAGTCACTCCTTTCCCCGAAAGCGCGTGGCAGTGTACGAAGATAGGGGCGGGCTCGGTTCCTTTCCTCACCGAAGAGGGCTGGTTGCTTTTCTATCACGGTGTCATCACCACTTGCAACGGTTTCCGCTATTCGATGGGTGCTGCCATACTCGATAAAGAGCATCCCGAAAAGGTGCTCTACCGTACGCGTGAATACCTGCTCGGTCCGGCGGCTCCGTATGAACTTCAGGGCGATGTGCCCAATGTAGTGTTCCCTTGTGCCGCCCTGCAGGACGGTGAACGCGTAGCTGTCTATTATGGAGCGGCAGATACCGTAGTCGGAATGGCTTTCGGATACATCAAAGAAATAATTGAATTTACTAAACGAACAAGTATCATTTGACATAAAGTATGAAACGTACACTATTAACTTACACACTTGCTTTCACGCTTCTCCCCGTTTCCTATGCGGGCCAAGTGGGAAGCCCTCCTTCGGATACGAAGAAAAATCTTTTAATAGATTATGTAGACCCCTTCATCGGAACAACCAATTACGGGACGACGAATCCGGGAGCTATTTCTCCGAACGGCATGATGTCCGTGGTTCCTTTCAATGTGATGGGGTCTTCCGACAATAAGTATGATAAAGATGCCCGTTGGTGGTCCACCCCTTATGAACACACCAACTGCTTCTTCACCGGATATGCCCATGTCAATCTGAGTGGCGTAGGTTGCCCGGAATTGGGCTCTTTGTTGCTGATGCCCACTACCGGAGAGCTGAACGTGGATTACAAAGAATATGGCAGTAAGTATAAGGACGAACAGGCTTCGCCCGGATATTACTCCAATTATCTGACAAAGTATAACGTAAAGACGGAAGTCTCGGCTACTCCGCGTTCGAGTGTGGCACGCTTCACCTTCCCCAAAGGCAAAAGCCATATCTTGTTGAATCTGGGCGAAGGGTTGACGAATGAAACCGGTGCGATGCTTCGCCGTGTCAGCGAAAACGAAATAGAAGGAATGAAACTGCTCGGCACATTCTGTTACAATCCTCAAGCTGTGTTCCCCATTTATTTTGTGATGAGGGTAAAAAAGACTCCCACAACTGCGGGTTACTGGAAGAAACAACGCCCCATGACAGGTGTGGAAGCCCAATGGGACCCCGACAACGGAAAGTATAAACTCTACACCCGCTACGGAAAAGAAATAGCCGGCGACGATGTAGGCGCTTACTTTTCTTTCGACACCGAAGAGGGGGAACAAGTAGAAGTTCAAATGGGAGTTTCTTTCGTCAGTACGGAGAATGCCCGGTTGAATCTGGATCGCGAGCAGGCAGGCAAAGACTTCGATAAGGTGCTGGCAGAAGCGCGTGCCAAATGGAACGATGACCTGTCCCGAATCACCGTAGAAGGAGGAACCGATGCGCAGAAAACGGTATTCTACACGGCACTCTATCATCTGCTCATTCATCCCAATATCCTGCAAGATGTGAACGGAGAATATCCCGCAATGGAAAGCGACAAGATTCTGACAACGAAGGGCGACCGGTATACCGTGTTTTCTCTTTGGGATACCTACCGGAATGTACATCAATTGCTGACACTGGTGTATCCGGAGCGTCAGATGGAAATGGTGCGTACGATGCTCGATATGTATCGCGAACATGGCTGGCTGCCGAAATGGGAACTCTACGGAAGAGAGACGCTGACGATGGAAGGTGACCCGAGCATCCCGGTAATTGTGGATACGTGGATGAAAGGATTGCGCGACTTTGACGTAGACCTGGCTTACGAAGCAATGTACAAATCGGCCACGCTGCCGGGAGCGGAGAACCTGATGCGCCCGGACAATGACGATTATATGTCGAAAGGTTATGTGCCCCTTCGCGAACAGTATGACAATTCCGTATCTCATGCGTTAGAGTATTACATAGCCGATTACGCACTGTCACGTTTTGCCGATGCTTTGGGAAAGAAGAAGGATGCCGAGATGTTCTACAAACGTTCGTTGGGCTATAAACATTATTATAGCAAAGAGTTCGGAACCTTCCGCCCGATTCTGCCGGACGGCACATTCTACACTCCGTTCAATCCGCGACAAGGGGAGAACTTTGAGCCGAATCCCGGTTTCCACGAAGGTAGTGCGTGGAACTATTCGTTCTACGTGCCGCACGATGTGTATGGACTGGCTAAATTGATGGGCGGTAAGAAGCCGTTTATCAATAAGCTGCAAATGGTGTTTGACGAAGGTCTTTACGACCCGGCAAATGAACCCGATATTGCCTATCCGCACCTGTTCTCTTACTTTAAAGGAGAAGAATGGCGCACGCAGAAAGAGACGCAACGCCTGTTGGAAAAGTATTTCACCACCAAGCCGGACGGCATTCCCGGAAATGACGACACGGGAACAATGTCCTCTTGGGCTATCTTCAATATGATTGGTTTCTATCCCGACTGTCCGGGAGTGCCCGAATATACGCTGACCACTCCGGTATTTAATAAGGTTACCATCCGTCTTGATCCAAAATGGTATAAAGAAAAGGAATTAGTGATTGAAAGTAATCGTACGAATCCCGAAACACTCTATATTAATAAAGTGTTATTGAACGGTAAGAACTTCAACAAATATCGCATCACACATGATGAACTTGTTCATGGTCAACGCATATTGTTTGATTTGAAGTAACACACACAGTGTTTCATAGGTATCGTTTTTGGGTTGACAGGGCTGCCGGACTTCTTAATTAGTTCGGCAGCCCATTTTTTATTCTGTGCAAAGCAAACGGTTACAAATGCTCTCGTTATCCGTCTATTATACAAACCGCGTATAAAATAAGACAATAATGAAAAAGAGTTTAGTAAAGCATATCCTTTGGATACTGATTGCAGTGGAATGTTTCCCTTTATTGGCCGTTGCTGCCACGCAGCAGGGTGAACAGCGATATAAGATTGCCGTATGTGACTGGATGATTCTGAAGCGTCAGAAGATTGGCTCCTTCCAATTGGTGCACGAACTGAATGGGGATGGTGTGGAGTTGGACATGGGCAGTCTGGGCAAAAGAGAGATGTTCGACAACAAACTGCGCGAACCTCATTTCCAACAACTGTTTCGTGAAACGGCACAGAGGTACCGTTTGGAAGTTCCGTCTATCGCCATGTCCGGCTTCTACGGACAGTCTTTTCTGGAACGTGCCAATTATAAAGAATTGGTCGGTGACTGCCTGAATGCAATGAAAGTGATGAATGCCAAAGTAGCTTTTCTTCCGTTGGGAGGGATAAAGGCCGGTTGGGAGAAAGAGCCGGGACTTCGTGCAAAAGTGGTGGCACGCTTGAAAACAGTGGGAGACATGGCTGCTTCCGAAGGAGTAGTGATTGGCATTGAAACCCAGCTGGATGCAAAAGGGGAGGTAAAACTATTGAAGGAGATTAATTCCCCCGGCATCAAAATCTACTTTAAATTTCAGAATGCATTGGAGAATGGAAGAGATTTGTGCAAAGAACTCAAGATGCTCGGGAAAAAGAGAATTTGCCAGATTCACTGTACGGATACGGATGGGGTGACTCTTCCTTATAACCAACGGTTGGATATGAATAAGGTG
Organism: uncultured Bacteroides sp.; assembly: GCF_900547205.1. Lineage (GTDB taxonomy): Bacteria > Bacteroidota > Bacteroidia > Bacteroidales > Bacteroidaceae > Bacteroides. The sequence continues at coordinate 83,756 of NZ_URFY01000003.1, read as the reverse complement.
AAGCGGACACTCGACAAGATGGGGTGGAGCGGCTGGTTGGTAGTGGAACGCTCACGCGATAAAGATGATGTGAGGAATGTGAAGAAGAATTATGGGACAAATATAAAGTATTTGAAAGAGGTGTTTCAGGGAGTAAGCATCTCTTTAGGCCACAACAAAAATGAAAAATAATCAAATATCTTAATTTTCATTCTTCGTGTGTGATTACAATTTCGCAGAAGAAACGTCCTGTTTATATATGAATAAAAAAATAATGAATCATAAGATTTATTTCTATCTAAGTGATTACATATTTTTCATCCATGCGTCTTAATGTGAAGGATTTTAGAATTTGAAGATATTATGTGTTATTTTTGTTTAATTTAAAATTTAATCTATGAAGAGTAAGATGAAGATTAAAAGAATGATTGTCGGGAGTATCGTATGCTTGTCGATGATTTTTTCTGTTAGCTCTTGTGCGGGAGATGGTTTTGATGAAGAAACCTTTTCTGGAGGGGTGACGGGCACTCAACTAGTGTCACCAGAGTCCTCCGAAGTCGTTTTTGCAAAGCTTCCGGGTACTAATAATGTTAAAGTTACTTGGCCTGTGATTATGGGAGCGGGGGGATACCAATTCTCTTTTTATATTGTGGATGACCCTGCGAATCCCGTAGCTGTAGTGAAAGATAGTATTGTAGATGGAGCAGCTGTGGTTTGCCCTTTTTTGGATGATACTAATTATAAGGCGGAAATTAAGACATTAGGTAATGACAAGTTGAATAACGCAGGTGCCATGTCGTCTTCAGAAGCTATCTGGACAACTCTTGTTTCAGCAGTTGCTATTCCTGACGGAGCAGATTTGACTACATGGTTCGCCAATAATCCTGTGACTACAGGAAAAGATGTGGAAGTGGCTTTCGAGTTGGCAGCAGGGGGAACGTATTACATTTCAGGTGATTTAAACTTTGGCATAAACAATGTGCAATTGCGTGGTAATAAAATGGACCATGCCAAAGTCGTTTTCACAGGTCCTGCTTCCATTATGACAAATGGTGGCGGTGTGGCACTGAAGTTTATTGAATTTGATTGTGATGTGGTGACAGGCGGAGCTTTCTTTAAATTCGGTGATGTTTCAAATGAAATATTGGGTATGAATAGTTATGGTATTATGACGAATCCGATAACCTTCCAATCTTGTGAAATTATGAATGTGCGCCACTATCTCATCAATATTAATGGCAAGAACTACGCTATACAGAATTTCATTATCAGAGATTGTTTAATCAAACTGTATCAGGATGGTGATCTTATCAATTTTAATTCTCAAAGTTCTTTTGTGAAAGATTTTGAGATGAGTAATACTACTCTATACAATGTCTCAACTGGTAGCACAGGCCGTTTTATGCGTGTGGCAGGTGGACAAGCTTCTAGAGCCGGATGGACGAATTGCTCAATGAAATTTACCAGTAATACATTTTATAATATATCCAAAACGCAGCAGTCTTTCAATTCAAACGTTTGGAATAGGCAAGCTAATACGGTCAATTTGAGTAAGAATATATTCTTTGATTCTTGTAATGGTGAGTTTAACCGACGTATAGTCGGCGGTCGTACCGATAATACCAAAACGTGTGATAATAACTGTTATTGGTTTAATGGTGCTTTACCAACGAATGAAACTACAGGACAGAGTACTGGCGATAAGAGTACATCAGCTTATGGTGTAGACCCGGGATTTGCTGATCCTGCGAACGGTAACTTTACTCCGAGTGCTTCTGAAGTGCGTGCTCATGGAAGCGGTGACCCGCGTTGGTTAAAATAAAAAGAGAATGAAAATCTAGAATACAATAAAGATGAAACATAAAAATATACTTAGAATTAGTTTTAGCTTGCTACTTGCTTTTGTAATGGCTTTGCCGACAATAGCGCAGAATGCTAAAACATTCAAAGGGGTTGTTCTGGATGAAGCCGAACAACCTATCATTGGGGCTGCAGTAAAGGTATTGGGAACAACTACCGGAACAATCACCGATTTGGATGGAAACTTCACATTGAGTGTGCCTGACGGTAAGGAAGTGGAAATATCTTATATTGGATATATCTCTCAGCGTTTTTCTACTATTTCTCCTAAGCTGGCGAAAATCATTTTGAAAGAAGATGCGCAGCAATTGGATGAAGTAGTCGTGGTAGGTTATGGAACGCAGAAGAAGGCTCACTTGACTGGTGCTATTGCTACCGTTCCGGTTGATGAAATACAAGACGTGTCAAGTGGAAATCTGTCAAGTACCTTGAGAGGTCTGGTAAACGGTGTTTCCGTAAGTGGAGGTAATTCTCGTCCGGGTGAAAGCGCGAAAATTTCGATTCGTCAAAACGGTGCATTAGAAGATATTGGCGGAACCAACGTAACCCCATTGTATGTCATCGATGGATACATTTATCCGACAGAGGTGAAAGTTGGAAACAATACAGTAAATCTGGGTGAAGAAGCTTTCAACAATTTGGACCCTACGGTGGTAGAAAGTATTTCAGTTCTAAAGGATGCTTCGGCAGCAGTATACGGTGCCCGTGCAGCAAATGGTGTTGTTTTAGTAACTACAAAAAAAGGAAAATTGGGTACTCCTAAGATTTCGTACAACGGAACTTTTGGTATTACGGATGAAGTGTCGCGTCCCAGTATGTTGAGTGCTTATGAGTATGGTAAATTGTGGAATGCGGTACGTATGGGTGATCCTACGGAAACGGGCATTGACCCCCTGAAACAGCTTTTCCAACAAGATGAGTTGATGGCGATGAAGAGCTTGAATTATGATTTACTGGATAAAAACTGGAAATCGGCATTGACGCAACAACACAGTGTAAATTTGAGTGGTGCGACTGAGAAGGTTAATTATTTTGCCGGTATTTCTTATTTCGATCAAGGAGGTAATCTTGGTAAACTGGATTACAATCGCTGGAATTATCGTGCCGGCATTGACGTAAAGATCAGTAAGTGGCTGAAAGCGAATGTACAGGTTTCGGGTGATTATGGCAAAAAGAACACTCCGCTTAATCAAGTAGGCGGTTCACAGAATGAGAAGGATTACAACACCTTGTTGACTCGCCCTTATTATATTCCCGAATATGTAGGTGACTATGCTGTGGCGGCTTACGGTCCAACTAATGAGCAGGTGAGCAATATACAGAACTATAATTTCAGCGTATTACAGAATAACGGTGACTATAAGCGTAATATGTCCTCTAACATGAGTGTTAATGCAGGAATAGAATATGATTTTGGATGGAACAAATGGTTGAAGGGATTAAAGATGAAGTTTACTTATTCGAAGAGTATCAATTCCGATAAGACGAATGATTATGGAACTTCTTACGAGCTCTATTATTTAGAGAACCGTGCAGGTAGCGGAGAACATTTATACACTCCAATCAGCGGTGCCGATAATAGCTTGTTTGAGAATACCAGATTCTTATATGCCAATGGCGGTAAGTTGGTGGTAAATTCCAGTTCTGCGGATTCGGAAGGTTATCTATCTCGTTCCATGACGCGCGCAGACAACTACCAGATGAACTTTATGGCAACTTACAACAGAGATTTCGGACAACATTCTGTAGGGGCTTTGTTCTCTATCGAGAGAGCGGAAGCAGAAGCAGAATATTTGTACGGTTCGGTAACAGACCCCTATGAATTTACTACCGGACAGTCCAATTCTGTGAAATATACGAGTGAAGCGGGTACGACTTTCACCCGTTCCGAATCTGGAAATTTGTCTTATATCGGTCGTTTGAATTATTCGTATGCAGATAAGTATTTGTTCGAGTTTTTGTTCCGCTCAGATTCTTCTACTAAGTTTGCTCCCGAAAATTATTGGGGATTCTTCCCTTCAGTATCTGCCGGTTGGGTGATTTCGCAAGAAAGTTGGTTCAATAAAAATGTGAAATGGGTAGACTATTTGAAGTTGCGTGCCTCATTTGGTTTAACAGGTCGTGATAATACAGATGCATGGGCATGGTTGCAAACTTATGGTACCGATTTGGATAAAGGACCTGTATTAGGTACTTCCCCGGAATCTCAGGCGGGTAGCCGTTTAACAATGAACAGTAGAAATGCTGCAGTCAATCGTGATGCTCATTGGGATAAGTCTTATAAAGGAAATATTGGACTTGATTTGAATGTCCTCGACAATCGTTTGTCCTTCAATATCGATGCTTATTATGACTGGAACCGCGAAATGTTTCTCAATTACAATGCGTCTGTTTCGTCAATTGTCGGAGCAAACTCCGCAAAGGTGAATTATGGTAAGCTGGATACTTACGGTGCAGAATTATCTGTAACTTGGAGAGATCGGATTGGTAAGGACTTTAAATATAAGGTTCAAGTTAACACCGGTTACAGCGATAATAAGATTTTGGAGAGAGACTGGGATCCGGAACCAACTTATAAAAGTTACAGAAAGGGTGATCGCACTGATCAAGGTTCATGGGGAATGCAATGTATAGGTATGTTCCGCAGTTATCAAGACATTGACGAGTATTTCACCAAAAATAATATAACTTCTTACATGGGGTATACTAAGGAAAATGTGAGACCCGGTATGCTGATTTATAAAGACGTGCGCGGAGCTAGACAAAGTGACGGAACTTATGCCGGTCCAGATGGGATTGTCACTTATGACAATGATCAGGTACAGTTGGCTAACCGCAGCAACCCTTATGGTATGACTTTGAATTTGAGTGCGGAATGGAAAGGTATTTCTCTGACTGCCCAGTTCAATGCCAGTTGGGGAGGATATAGCTTCCTGCCTACCAAAGCTTTCAATTTAGGAAATATGGGAACATCCGCCAATAACTACCATGATTTGGAATATGCAAATATGCCTTCTTTCTGGACAACGGACAATATGTTTGTATATCAAGACGTGACTGACGCTGCCGGTAATGTAGTTGTGAAAGCCAATCGCAACGGACTTTATCCGAACTTGCGATGGACAAGCGTCAATGGTGTGCAGTCTTCTTTCTGGAGAGTTAGTGGAACGCGTATCCAGATGAATCGCCTGACACTGGCATATTCCATCCCGTCAAAGTACATGAAGATTATTGGTATCGAAAGTTGTCGTTTCAATGTTACGGGACAGAATCTGCTTAGCTTCTGCAATCCGTATCCGGACAATTTCATCGATCCGATGACTGCTTACGGAAGTTACCCTACACTGCGTAAATTCACGATTGGTGTCAATTTAACATTCTAAAAGAACAGTATATATGAAAAGAAAAAATATAATCAGTGTTGCTTTTCTGACCGCAATGGCGCTGACTTCTTGTAGCGATGAGTTTTTGAAAGAAAAGCAGAATTATGACAGTACGACCAGCGAAGCCTATAATTATTGGAGCGGGGCATCTGCACGTGTGTCAGCTATTTATAGAACTTGTTTGCCTGATGCAGCTGCAAGTGCGACTGCAAGATTTAATTGCACCGGTCTGGCGGACGAGCAGTCTAAGTCAACGGAAGAATATAGCGGTTTTAGCGTGTTTGTAAATCCTCAGAACCCTTTAACCTATCAGACGGGAGATAACGCTGTGCCCGATTATTTCCAAGGCACAAAAGGCAATCCGCTGGAATCTGTTTATGGACGTATTCGTGACATCAATGACGTAATTCAGGGTGTGACGGGAAGCACGCTTACGCAGGAGGAAAAGAACCAATTGCTGGGACAAGCCTATTTCTTGCGGGCATGGTGTTATTATAATCTGGTGAAGTGGTATGGTGGTGTGCCCATCGTGACAGAAGTGCTTGAACCTGTTGCCGAAACAGAAGTTCCCCGTTCATCGGCTAAGGATTGCTTTGATTTTATTTGTGATGACTTGACAACGGCTGAAACGTTGCTAGCTCCCTTTACCGCAAAGGGGCAATGGATGGCGGGTGATAACTATGGTCGTGTCACTAACGGTACTGCAGTGGCATTGAGAGGTCGTGTACGATTGCTGTATGCCAGCCCTATGTTCAACCGTGCGAATGACCGTGCCCGTTGGCAGGCTGCTTATGATGATATAAAAACATCCATAGATATATTGACCGCTGCCGGTTACGGACTGGTGAATGAAAGCAATCCGGGAGTCAACGCTTCCGGTTGGGCAAGCCTTTTCGCTCAAGTACCCACAACGGAGGGCATCTTCGTAACGCTTTATAATACGCTTGTTGAGGGTACTCCGGATTATAGAAAGAACAATACGTGGGAACAGGGCATCCGTCCGTCCAACGCTTTGGGAGGTGGTGGAAAAGTGCCTTCTGCTATGATAGTTGATATGTTCCCGATGAAGGATGGCAAAGTACCGGGAGGTTGCAATACATATACGAAACTGGAAAGATCTGAGTCGGACTACAATCCAGAATTGCCTTTTATCGACCGTGACCCGCGTTTCTATCGTACTTTTGCTTTTCCAGGCGTTCGTTGGGCCTTCGACGGTGATCCGCGTAATGACAATAATGATAATCCTTATGCTGGCTCCGGCTATCAATTGTGGAACTACGTGTGGTATACCTCTGAAGCTATGCGTGATGATATTAACGCGAACAGTGATGCCACGTACGGTGCCGATAATCTGTTGAACAATGCGAAAGGAATCTATGTCCGTAAGCGCTCGGACGACTTAGACGTAAATGCCAGTGCTCGATATGTGTATACACCGGCTTCCGGTTTCACCCGCAATGCTTCTCCTTATATGGAAATCCGTTTTGCAGAAGTGTTACTCAACTATGCAGAAGCAGCTTGCGCTATTGGGGATGTATCTACAGCGGTACAGCAATTACAGAGAATACGTGCTCGCGTAGGTTATACAGCTGTAAACAATTATGGTTTGCAAACCAATATGAGCGAAGATGCGTGTATGGCTGCTATTTTGTACGAACGTCAAATAGAGCTGGCTTATGAAGGAAAACGTTTTGACGACCTGCGCCGCTGGATGCTGTTTGATGGTGGTGCTGAACTGCCGGAAGGAGCACCGTCTACATGGAGACTGACTGGATGGGGTGGCAACACTTGCACCTATTTGGGCTTCACTCCGCTGAATGGACAACGTCGTGAGACTCTAGAATTCCGTGCAAAGGTTGACAACGGTCAGGGAGAGGGTATAGGCGGAACGACGATGGCTTCCGATCCGTTAACCGTTGCAGGTGTGACTCGTCCGGCAGCTCTTGATTTAAGAAATGACCTGTCTGCTCAAGTAGAAGGACTGGCGGCTTTTTACAACTCGTATCTTACCCGCAAGACGAAGAAGGGAGATTCTTACGATAGCTCTCAAGCTCCATTGTATATGAAGTTCCTTCCTCGTTATTATTTGCTTGGATTTAATCAAGGTATACAAACCAATGCTACCACTTTGCTTCAAACCATTGGCTGGGGAGATTACATGAATGGGGGTGGATTAGGTACTTTCGATCCGCTTGCCGAATAAAAACACTGATAAACATTAGGAAATTGCCATTTTCCTCCTCTTTCGAAAAGAAAGAAGGGAGAATGGCAATTCTTTTTTAAATAAAGAATATATGCTTGTTGGCTTAAACTCATCAAAATGTATCTCCAATATTTCAAAATTCCATTCTCGACTTCCCTCATTATCTTCAAACATAAAAAGGAAAACCGAAATCATGAAATAAAGACCTCCCACTGATTACAATTCTTTTCTACTTTCGTCTTATTATTGTAATTTTGAATTTACTATCTCACAAAACCCTATAAAAATGAAGAAGAAGCATTTACTATTAGCAGTGTTTACTGCCTCGATGCTGGCTCCGACTGTTGCTTGGGCACAATACCCGCAAATAACCCCGGAAGCTAAAGCGAATTATACGAAAATGATGACCGAAGAACGCAAACGCTCCGACGAAGCATGGGCAAAAGCGTTGCCAATCGTACAAAAGGAGGCCAAAGAAGGTCGTCCTTACATTCCATGGGCAGGCCGTCCTTACGACCTCCCGCAAGCAGATATCCCTTCCTTCCCGGGAGCCGAAGGCGGTGGTATGTATAGCTTCGGCGGACGTGGCGGAAAAGTAATTACCGTAACCAACCTCAACGACCGCGGACCGGGCTCTTTCCGTGAAGCTTGCGAAACAGGTGGCGCACGTATCATTGTTTTCAATGTTGCCGGTATCATCCGTCTCGAATCGCCCATCATCGTTCGTGCTCCTTACGTAACCATTGCCGGACAAACAGCTCCCGGCGACGGTGTCTGTATTGCCGGAGAATCTTTCTGGGTTGATACTCACGACGTAGTAGTGCGCCATATGCGTTTCCGTCGTGGCGAAACGAAAGTGTGGCATCGCGACGACTCCTTCGGTGGAAATCCGGTGGGTAACATCATGATCGACCACTGTTCCTGCACTTGGGGATTGGATGAAAATATCTCTTTCTACCGTCATATGTACGACCCGAGCGAAGGCCAGTACGAAAGCAAAGACCTGAAACTTCCTACTGTAAACGTAACCATTCAGAATACAATTTCCGCCAAAGCACTTGATACCTACAATCACTCATTCGGTAGCACTCTCGGAGGTGAAAACTGCGCATTTGCACGTAATCTTTGGGCAAGCAATACCGGACGTAACCCGTCTGTTGGATGGAACGGAATATTCAATTTCGTCAATAACGTAGTGTTCAACTGGGTGCACCGTTCTTCCGATGGTGGTGACTATACTGCCATGTTTAATATGATTAACAACTACTACAAACCGGGACCTGCCACGCCGAAGGATTCCAACGTAGGACATCGTATTCTCAAGCCGGAAGCCGGACGTAGCAAGCTGAACTACAAAGCTTATGGGCGTGTATATGCCGACGGAAACATCATGGAAGGTTTCCCCGAAATCTCAAAAGACAACTGGAACGGCGGTATTCAGATTGAAACTCAGCCTAATACCGACGGTCAAACTGAAGCTATGCGCAGCTACCAACCGTTTGAAATGCCATACGTCAATATCATGTCTGCCAGCGATGCCTACGACTATGTATTGAAACACGTAGGTGCCAATATCCCGACTCGCGATATCGTTGATGTACGCGTAATTGAAGAAGTAAGAACCGGAATCCCTTATTACGAAAAGAAACTTCCGAAGGATGCTTACGGTGACCTGACTGGCTTGTCTCCCAAATCAATGGGCGAAGACGGACAGTTCCGCTACCGTCGTCTGTCGAAAGACTCATACAAACAAGGTATCATAACCGATATCCGCCAGATGGGTGGCTACCCCGAATACAAAGGTACTCCCTACGTAGACACCGACGGTGACGGTATGCCGGACGAATGGGAAATTGCCAACGGACTGAATCCGAACGATCCGAGCGACGCCAACAAAGACTGCACCGGAGACGGATACACCAATATTGAAAAGTATATCAACGGTATCAGTACGAAGCATAAAGTAAACTGGAGAGATTTGAAGAACAACTACGATACGTTGGCTGAAAAAGGAAAATTAATGTAAGACTCTGTGGTGAAAAAAAGAACCCCATGAAAAAGTTAATACTAATCTCCCTGCTCCTCATCTGCTATATGTCTGCCGGAGCAGTAGACTTGAACAAAGAGAATCGTGACCCGAAATATGTAGAGTCCATCGTCAATCGCTCACAGAAGATTGTAGATAAACTCGGACTTACAGATGCAAAGGTTGCCGAAGACGTCCGCAACACCATCGCTAATCGTTACTTCGAACTGAATGATATCTACGAAGCACGTGATGCAAAGGTGAAAGAAGTCAAAGCATCCGGCTTGACCGGTGATGCGAAGAACAACGCATTGAAAGCTGCTGAAAACGAAAAGGATGCAGCCCTCTACCGTTCGCATTTTGCTTTCCCCGCCAATCTTTCTCTTTTCTTAAACGAAGAGCAGATAGAAGCTGTGAAAGACGGAATGACCTACGGAGTAGTGAAAGTGACTTATGACTCTCATATCGATATGATTCCTTCGCTGAAGGAAGAAGAAAAGGCGCAGATTTACGCATGGCTCGTTGAGGCTCGCGAATTTGCGATGGATGCTGAAAACTCAAATAAGAAGCACGCAGCCTTCGGCAAGTACAAAGGACGTATCAACAACTATCTTGCCAAGCGCGGATATGACTTGAAAAAAGAACGTGAAGAGTGGTACAAACGTGTGAAAGCACGTGGAGGAAGTCTCTAAAATAAAATGGTTAGTTTGTTTGATTGAAGAAGAGGGTGGCTCGAAGAGTCGCCCTTTTTGTTTTCAAATATTTGAAAACTCCGATTATTCCTCTATTTTTGAGTACAAATCCGGCCGTTTACCGTCTTCTGTATAAAGGATACAATATAGCATAAAAGAATCATAGAAATGGGAAAGTTAAGAAATACGTTAGCTGCAATAAGCGTCCTGCTTTTAGCTTCTTGTGGAGGGAACAAAGACTATTATATGTTCACTTCATTTCACGAACCGGCTGACGAAGGTTTGAGATATCTGTACAGTGAAGATGGTATGAAGTGGGATACAATCCCCGGAGTTTGGTTGAAGCCCGAACTGGGACAGCATCAGTTGATGCGCGACCCTTCGATGGCTCGCGCGGCGGACGGTACCTATCATTTGGTGTGGACAACGAGTTGGAAAGGTGATTTGGGCTTTGGACACGCATACTCCACCGATTTGATTCATTGGTCGGAGCAGCAGATGATTCCTGTGATGGCGGACGAACCGACTACGGTAAACGTTTGGGCACCGGAGATTTTTTATGATGACGAGAACGACCAGTTTATGGTGGTGTGGGCTTCGTGCATTCCCGGTCGCTTCGAGAAGGGGATGGAAGAAGAGACTAACAATCACCGTCTCTATTACATCACAACCAAAGATTTCAAAACAGTTTCAAAAGCTAAAGTACTCTACGACCCCGGATTCAGTACGATAGATGCCGTAATTGTGAAACGTGCGAAGAACGATTATGTGATGGTACTCAAAGACAATACCCGTCCCGAACGTAACTTGAAGATTGCTTTTGCCGATTCAATGACCGGGCCTTATTCGCCGGCTTCGGAGCCTTTTACTGAATCCTTCGTCGAAGGTCCCACGGTGGAGAAGTTAGGAGATGATTACCTTATCTATTTTGATGTTTACCAAAAGAAGATTTACGGTGCCATGCGGACGAAGGATTTCAAGAACTTCACGGATGTGACCGATAGCGTGAATGTACCCTTCGGGCATAAACACGGAACTATCTTCAAAGCTCCCGAATCACTTGTGAAGGAACTTTTAAAAGAAAGCAAAAAGAAATAACTAATGTAGTGCAAAGTCAATAGTAACAAATTCTCCTCCTTCGGGAAGGAGGAGCCCCCGAAGGGGGAGGTGGTAGGTGGATACATAAGTCTATAATAAGCGCAAATAACCGCACCTACCACCCCCGACTTTCAGCCACCCCTCCTTCCCGGAAGGAGGGGAGTTGGAATAGCATCGACTTATTAGTTACCCCTAAGCATTGAGGGATTAGTTATATCGAGTGCACGTTAAATTAAATCTTCGAAATTGATTGAAGTTATTTAGATAAATAATGAATTGAATTAAAAAATAAATCAAAACCCTGAAATAACCCATGAATAACTCTGCTAAAATATTTCTAGTTCTGGCTGTCGGATGGTTGACTGCTACGGCTTCGGCACAAAACACATTGCCGGATGTACAAAACAGAACCCCAGATACACAAGACAGAATCCACTACACCGGAAAAAAACTATCGAACCCAGCCTACCATGACGGACAACTGTCTCCCGTAGTAGGCGTGCACAATATCCAATTGGTACGTGCCAACCGCGAATATCCCGAAGCACCTAACGGTAACGGCTGGACCTACAACCACCAACCTATGCTTGCCTACTGGAACGGTCAGTTTTACTACCAATACCTTGCCGACCCTTCAGACGAACACGTTCCGCCTTCCCAAACCTTCCTTATGACTTCGAAGGATGGCTATCAGTGGACAAATCCCGACATCGTATTTCCTCCTTATAAAGTCCCCAACGGCTACACCAAAGAATCCCGTCCCGGTGTGCAAGCCAAAGATTTGATTGCTATCATGCACCAGCGTGTAGGATTTTATGTATCCAAATCGGGCAAACTGATAACGATGGGAAATTATGGAGTTGCTTTGGATAAGAAAGACGACCCGAACGATGGAAACGGCATCGGTAGGGTAGTGCGTGAGATTAAGAAGGACGGCTCTTACGGCCCCATCTATTTCATCTACTACAATCATGGCTTCAACGAAAAGAATACCGACTATCCCTATTTCAAGAAATGTAAAGACGGCGAATTTGTAAAAGCCTGTCAGGAGATATTGGATAATCCGCTTTACATGATGCAATGGGTGGAAGAAGCTGACCGCGAAGACCCCATCATCCCACTCAATAAAGGATATAAAGCTTTCAATTGCTACACATTGCCCGACGGACGCATCGCCAGCCTTTGGAAGCACGCATTGACTTCAATCAGCGAAGATGGCGGACACAACTGGGCGGAGCCTGTGCTCCGTGCCAAAGGCTTTGTCAACAGCAACGCGAAAATCTGGGGACAACGCCTGAGTGACGGCACCTATGCTACGGTATACAACCCTTCTGAATTTCGCTGGCCGCTCGCTATCTCATTGAGTAAAGACGGACTGGAATACACAACTTTGAATCTTGTACACGGTGAAATAACGCCAATGCGCTATGGAGGTAATTATAAATCGTATGGTCCGCAATATCCCCGCGGCATCCAGGAAGGAAACGGAGTGCCTGCCGATGGTGACCTTTGGGTTACTTACAGTGTGAACAAAGAAGATATGTGGATATCCCATATTCCTGTCCCCGTGCAAACAAAAGCTTCCGCACACGCCGACGATGATTTCTCAAAGTCCGTATCCATCTCTGAATTGACAAACTGGAATATCTATTCTCCCGTTTGGGCTCCCGTATCACTGAACGGTCAATGGTTGCAACTGCAAGATAAAGATCCTTTCGACTATGCTAAAGTAGAACGCAAGATTCCGGCTTCCAAAGAGTTGAAAGTTTCATTCGACCTGCAAGCCGGGCAGAACGATAAAGGAACCTTGCAAATAGATTTCCTTGATGAAAACAGTATCGCTTGTTCACGCATCGAACTCACACCTGATGGTGTGTTCCGCATGAAAGGTGGTTCGAGATTTGCGAACATGATGAAATATGAAGCCGGAAAAACGTATCATGTGGAAGCAGTGCTTTCTACTACCGATCGGAATATTCAAGTCTTTGTAGATGGCAAGAGGGTAGGATTGCGAATGTTTTACGCACCTGTTGCCACCATCGAACGGATTGCTTTCCGCACAGGAGCACAGCGTACTTTTCCCACGGTGGATACTCCTGCCGACCAGACTTATGATTTGCCGAAAGCCGGTGAGAAGGAACCTTTGGTGAAGTATAGCATTGCCAATGTGAAAACCTCTTCCACAGATAAGGATGCAACTTCCGCTTTCCTCAAATACAGTGATTTCAGCCATTATGCTGATTATTTTAATGGCATGGAAGATGAAAACATCGCTCAGGCAATTCCCAATGCGAAGGCTTCGGAATGGATGGAAGAGAATATTCCTTTGTTTGAATGTCCGCAGCGCAACTTTGAGGAAATGTATTATTATCGTTGGTGGTCGTTGCGTAAGCATATTAAGGAGACGCCCGTTGGCTATGGCATGACGGAGTTTCTTGTACAACGTTCTTACTCTGATAAATATAATTTGATAGCTTGTGCCATCGGACATCATATCTATGAAAGCCGTTGGTTGCGCAATCCCAAGTATCTGGATCAGATTATCCATACGTGGTATCGCGGCAATGAAGGTGGTCCGATGAATAAGATGAATAAGTTCAGTTCGTGGAATGCAGATGCAGTGCTGGCGCGCTTCATGGTAGATGGCAACAAGGATTTTATGCTGGATATGAAGAAAGACTTGGAAACCGAATATGAACGTTGGGAATGCACCAATCGCCTGAAGAACGGATTGTACTGGCAAGGCGACGTGCAGGACGGAATGGAAGAATCAATCAGTGGCGGCCGTAGAAAGAAATATGCACGCCCCACAATCAACAGTTATATGTATGGCAATGCAAAAGCACTTTCATTGATGAGCATCCTTTCGGGCGAAGAAGGTACAGCAATGAAATACGGCATGAAGGCCGATACATTGAAGAGTCTTGTGCAGAATGAATTGTGGAATACACGCCATCAGTTCTTTGAAACGATGCGCACCGATTCGTCTGCCAATGTGCGCGAAGCAATCGGATATATCCCTTGGTACTTTAATCTGCCGGATACTGCAAAGATATATGAAACCGCATGGACTGAGATTATGGACGAGAAAGGTTTCTCAGCTCCTTACGGACTTACGACTGCCGAACGCCGTCATCCCGAATTTCGTAGCCACGGCGTCGGTAAATGTGAATGGGACGGAGCTATCTGGCCTTTCGCTTCGGCACAAACGCTGACTGCAATGGCTAATTTCATGAACAACTATCCGCAGACTGTCCTATCCGATAGCGTTTATTTCCGTCAAATGGAATTGTACGTGGAATCACAATATCATCGCGGACGCCCCTATATCGGCGAATATCTGGATGAAGTGACTGGTTATTGGCTGAAAGGCGATCAGGAACGTAGCCGTTATTACAATCATTCTACTTTCAATGATTTGATGATTACAGGATTGATTGGACTTCGCCCACGTCTGGATAATACGATAGAAGTGAACCCGTTGATTCCGGCTGATAGATGGGATTGGTTCTGTCTGGATAACATTTCATATCACGGACACAATCTCACAATTCTTTGGGATAAAAACGGTAATCGTTATCATTGCGGCAAAGGACTACGTATCTTTGTTGATGGCAAGCAAGTGGGACAGTCAGATACGCTGACTCGCCTTATTTGTGAGGATGCACTTAAATGATATTTTTTAGACAGAAGAACATAAGAACAAAAAGATAAAACTTCGGTTCAGTAAACTGCTATTTATAAGTTTCCAAGCGTAGCCTTTATGTTCTTTTGTTCTTCTGTCTAAATTAGCAGTTATCTCAAATCCGTGCCTAAATTCTCATTTATCAAATAAATAAAAGATACTTGAAAAATGAACTTTAAAAATTATTTTCTTTTGATGCTGCTTTGCCTACCCGGTTTTGTGCAAGCAAAGAATATAACGATTGACCGCCTTACCTGCGAAATGCAGGAAGGCATGGTGATTGTTGAAAGTCATCCCCGTCTGGGATGGACAATGAAATCATCCGAAAACGGCACAAAGCAGACAGCTTATGAAATTGATATTCGTGAAGCCTGCACTGGACGCGCAGTATGGAATAGCGGCAAAGTCGAATCTTTGCAAAGTCAGTTCGTTTCGACCGAAGGTGCGGAAATTCGCCCAAACAACCCTTATAGCTATATCTGGCGTGTACGTGTATGGGACGAAACAGATACACCTTCTTCATGGAGTAAAGAAGCTAAGTTCCGAATGGCTCCCGAAAGCTTGTCTTCCGGCAAATCGATTGGCGCCATCACCCGCAAAGATGCCCGTCTGCCCGAAGGAAGAAAGTTTCATGGAGGCGAACTAAAGAAGCCTGAAGTGAAAGCTGCATGGGAAGCAGTGGATACTTTAGCTAAGAAAAGTATTTATTTACGTCGTACATTTCAGGTAGGAGATTTAGGAAAGGGAAAGAAAGTATCCGAAGCCACAGCAACAATCTGCGGATTAGGATTCTATGAGTTTTCTCTGAATGGAAAGAAAGTAGGCGACAGTGAATTTGCTCCACTCTGGAGTGATTATGATAAAACGGTTAATTACAATACGTATGATGTCACAGAGCAGTTGCAGAAAGGTGAGAATGTTGTCGGAGTCTTGTTGGGAAATGGATTCTACAATGTGCAGGGAGGTCGCTACCGGAAACTTCAAATAAGTTTCGGCCCTCCCACACTTTTATTCGAACTTGCCATCCATTACGATGACGGAACGAAAGAGACTATCCACTCTGATAGCGATTGGAAATACGATTTGAGCCCGGTTATCTTCAACTGTATTTATGGTGGAGAAGACTATGATGCCCGTCGCGAACAGAAAGGATGGAATCAGGCAGGCTTTGATGATAAAGACTGGCGTCCAGTCGTTGTTCAGGAAGCTCCCAAAGGAGTGCTTCGTCCGCAAATGGCTCCTCCGGTGAAAATCATGGAACGTTACGGCATTCAGAAAGTGACGAAGCTGACTCCCGAGCAGATTGTTTCTGCCACTAAATCGACTAAAAGAACAGTAGACCCTTCTGCTTTCGTATTGGATATGGGGCAGAATTTGGCCGGTTTCCCGGAGATAACCGTACGTGGCAAACGTGGACAAAAAATAACCTTGGTAGTTGCCGAAGCACTGACGGACGAGGGTGCTTGCAACCAGCGTCAGACAGGACGCCAACATTATTATGAATATACGTTGAAAGGTGAAGGTGATGAAACGTGGCATCCCCGTTTCTCATATTACGGCTATCGTTATATTCAAGTGGAAGGCGCTGTGCTGAAAGGGCAGAAGAATCCGCAGCAACTACCCGTTCTCAAAAATATACAGTCTTGCTTTGTCTATAACTCGGCAAAGAAAGTATCGACTTTCGAATCTTCCAACCGGATATTCAATGCTGCCCATCGACTGATAGAAAAAGCAGTTCGCAGCAATATGCAATCGGTATTTACCGATTGCCCGCATCGTGAAAAGCTCGGCTGGTTGGAGCAAGTCCATCTCAACGGACCGGGATTGCTCTACAACTATGATTTATCCGCCTATGCTCCGCAAATCATGCAGAATATGGCAGATGCACAACATCCCAATGGAGCCATGCCTACTACTGCACCCGAATATGTAGTCTTTGAAGGTCCCGGCATGGATGCCTTTGCCGAATCTCCTGAGTGGGGCGGTTCTTTGGTCATTTTCCCATTTATCTATTATGAGACTTATGGGGACGATTCGTTGATTAAGAAGTATTATCCCAATATGCGTCGATATGTAGATTACCTAAAGACACGTGCGGATAAGAACATCCTTTCTTTTGGTCTGGGCGATTGGTACGATTATGGGGATTTCCGTGCGGGCTTCTCGCGAAATACACCGGTTCCCTTAGTAGCCACAGCACATTATTATATGACGGTGCAATATCTGATAAAGGCTGCTGAAATGGTTGGCAACGACTTCGATGTGCGTTATTATAATTCTCTCGCATCTGATATTCTTGCAGCATTTAACGAACGGTTTTTTAATAATGAAACCGCCCAATATGGCACGGGAAGTCAATGCAGCAATGCACTCCCGCTATTCCTTCATATGATTCGGAGTAAGGAGAATCAAGGAGCATATCAAGAAGATCCGGGTCTTCACACAAAAGTGCTATCCAACCTTATAAAAGATGTGGAAGCACACGGCAATCGGTTGACAACCGGAGATGTGGGAAATCGCTATTTGATACAAACTCTCTCCCGCAATGGAGCCGACGAGCTTATTTACAAGATGTTTAACCACGAAGAAGCACCCGGATATGGTTTCCAATTGAAATTCGGCACAACTACCCTCACCGAACAATGGGACCCGCGTCAAGGCTCCTCCTGGAATCATTTTATGATGGGGCAGATTGATGAATGGTTCTTCAATTCTTTGGTTGGCATTCGTCCGTATTCTTCCTTACCACCTGCTGCGGGGCAGAAAGAAGATGTGGCACACGGCTATCAGAAATTTGTCATTGCTCCAAAACCCGTAGGAGATTTGAAATATATCAAATCATCGTATGAAACCTTGTATGGTACGATTACCGTAGACTGGACCCGTCAGGACGGAACGTTTACATTAAACATATCCGTTCCGGTGAATACCACCGCCGTCGTTTACCTCCCGGGTGAGAAAGAACCGAAAGAGGTACAAAGCGGAACATATAAGTTTACTAGTGTTGAATAATAAAATATTTGCCTATATTGCGGGCTCAAAAATGCAATGCCTTCTTTCTAAGACACCATTTAGCATCTTTGAAATAAACATTGCAATGATTGCAAACAAACATTGGGAAGAAAAAATTAATCTATTAGCATGATTCTTTTGAGGAATGCTAATGAAATTTACTTTAATAATAAAGACCATGAATTTACGAATAACTCTTTTTGCTTTTCTTTGTCTCTGCGCCTCAACCGTCCTTCGTGCCGAGCGCGTAGATATGCGGAAAGCGGGTGCGAAAGCAAATGGAAAGACCCTCAATACGAAGTTAATCAACTCCACGATTGACCGCCTGAACCGTAATGGCGGAGGTACTCTTTACTTCTCCGCAGGAACTTACCTGACAGGCAGCATCCACATGAAAAGTAACATCACCATCGAATTGGAAGCAGGATCTACTTTACTCTTTTCCGATAACTTCGATGATTATCTACCTTACGTAGAAGTCCGCCACGAAGGAGTGATGATGAAAAGTTTCCAACCTCTTATCTATGCGGTCGATGCCGAGAATATCACCATCAAAGGTGAAGGTACGCTCGACGGACAAGGCAAGAAATGGTGGATGGAATTTTTCCGTGTCATGGTTGATTTGAAAGATAACGGTATGCGCGATATTAATAAATATCAGCCGATGTGGGATGCCGAGAATGATACGACAGCTATTTATGCCGAAACGAATAAAGACTATGTCAACACGTTGCAACGTCGTTTTTTCCGTCCTCCGTTCATTCAGCCCGTTCGTTGCAAGCGAGTGAAGATAGAAGGGGTGAAGATTATCAATTCTCCTTTCTGGACGGTGAATCCTGAGTTTTGCGATGACGTGACAATCAAAGGAATTACGATAAACAATGTACCTTCTCCCAACACGGACGGTATCAATCCCGAATCGTGCCGGAATGTGCACATCAGCGATTGCCACATCTCTGTGGGCGACGACTGCATCACGATTAAATCCGGAAGGGATGCACAGGCACGTCGTCTGGGAGTGCCTTGCGAGAATATAACCATTACAAATTGCACGATGCTTTCCGGACACGGTGGCGTTGTAATTGGCAGTGAAATGAGCGGCAGTGTGCGGAAGGTCACTATCTCCAACTGTGTATTTGATGGAACCGACCGTGGAATCCGTATCAAATCTACCCGTGGACGGGGAGGAGTGGTTGAAGATATTCGTGTCAGCAACATCGTAATGAACAATATTAAGCGGGAAGCCATAGTCTTGAATCTGAAATACAGCAAGATGCCTGCCGAGCCTAAAAGCGAACGCACTCCAATATTCCGTAACGTACACATCAGTGGAATGACGGTGACGGATGTAAAGACTCCGATTAAAATAGTAGGCTTGGAAGAAGCGCCGATATCGGATATCGTACTGCGCGACATCCACATCCAAGAAGCCAAACAGAAATGCATCTTTGAGGACTGTGAACGTATCACGCTGGATAATGTCATCGTGGACGGTAAAGAAATAAAAAGATAACTATAAAATTCAGCATAATGAAACGAATTATTTTCTCCATGCTTCTTGCCGCTTCTCTTTCGGCAGAAGCGCAAACGCAAACTTACGAAACGGAATTTGCCCGACCTCTGAACGAGGTACTGACAGATATCCAAAATCGCTTCGGTATCCGTTTGAAATACGATATTGATACGGTAGGCAAAGTTTTGCCTTTTGCCGACTTTCGTATTCGTCCCTATTCGGTAGAAGAATCCTTGACGAATGTACTCTCTCCTTTTGATTATAAATTCGTGAAGCAGAAAGGGAATATGTATAAACTCAAAGCTTACGAATATCCTCGCCGCACGGATGCCGACGGGGAAAAGTTGCTTGCTCATCTCAATGCGCTTTATGCCGACAAACAGGCTTTTGAACTTCGTGCGGATTCTCTAAAGAAAGAGGTACGGCAGCGATTAGGCATCGACCCCCTGCTGGCTCAATGCGTTAAATCGAAACCGATTCTTTCGAAGATACGTAAGTTCGACGGATATACGGTGCAGAACTTTGCACTCGAAACATTGCCGGGATTATACGTTTGTGGTTCTATCTATGTTCCTCAATCGAAAGGAAACCATGCATTGATTATTTGTCCGAACGGGCATTTCGGTGGTGGTCGTTACCGGGAAGACCAGCAACAGCGAATGGGAACATTGGCACGTATGGGTGCCGTGTGTGTAGATTATGACTTGTTCGGTTGGGGAGAATCAATCCTGCAAGTTGGAGGAGCAGCCCATCGCAGCAGTGCGGCACATACCATTCAGGCTATGAACGGGCTGTTGATTCTCGACTATATGCTGGCTTCACGAAAAGATATCAACACTAAGCGAATCGGCGTGAACGGAGGTTCAGGCGGTGGCACTCAGACGGTTTTGCTAAGCGTTCTCGATAATCGTTTTACTGCTTCCGCTCCTGTGGTCAGCCTAGCTTCTCATTTCGATGGGGGATGTCCGTGTGAAAGTGGAATGCCGATTCAACTCTCAGCGGGAGGCACGTGTAATGCAGAACTGGCTGCTACATTCGCTCCTCGTCCGCAACTTATCGTATCCGATGGTGGTGACTGGACGGCCAGTGTTCCCACTCTCGAATTTCCCTATTTGCAACGTATTTATGGATTCTACGATGCTAAAGATAAAGTGACAAACGTGCATCTTCCCAAAGAAAAGCATGACTTCGGGCCGAATAAGCGAAATGCAGTCTACGATTTCTTTGCCGAAACGTTTGATTTGAATAAGAAGATGCTGGATGAAAGCAAAGTCACAATTGAACCCGAAGCTGCTATGTATAGTTTCGGAGCGAAAGGCGAGCTTCTTCCCGAAACAGCCATACGCTCATTCAATAAAGTAGCTTCTTTTATCGACAAGAAAGCCTTCGCCCATCTGAAGTCTGATGCTTCTTTGGAGAAGAAAGCTACCGACTGGGTTGCTTTGCTAAATTTGAACGATGAAAAAAAAGCAGGCTTTGCCGTAACAACTATTTATAATCATCTACGTAAAGTTCGCGACTGGCACAATGAGCATCCTTATACTACCATCCCTGCGGGCATCAATCCTTTGACCGGAAAACCGTTGTCCAAACTTGACCGGGAAATGATAGCAGACTCTGCCATGCCAAAGGAAGTACATGAAAAGCTGATGAAGGATTTACGCCGCGTCCTGACTGAAGAACAGGTGGAGCAGATTCTTGATAAATATACTGTCGGTAAAGTCGCCTTCACACTGAAAGGTTATCAGGCTATTGTTCCTAATATGACAGAAGAAGAAACAGCCTTTGTTCTGGAGCAATTGAAACTGGCTCGTGAACAGACCATTGATTACAAGAACATGAAACAAATCTCTGCCATCTTTGAAATCTACAAAACCAAGTGCGAACAGTATTTCAACGAGCATGGTCGCAACTGGCGACAGATGTTTAAGGATTATGTAAATAAGCGCAAGGCGGAGAAGGAAAGAAAATAGGGATTAGTGATTAACGATTAGTGATTAGTGGGCTGCGCATAATATAGGAGTATGGTACGCATACCGCAGGGACAATAAACTAAATATTGATCTAGACATAAGAACAAAAGAACATAAAGGCTGCGCTTAATAAGTTAATAATGATAGTATAATGAAACCGAAGTTTTATCTTTTGTTCTTATGTTCTTCTGTCTAAAAAATGAATTTTCATTTAAGTCAAGTCCGCATGGAAATAATAAAAGCAGCAAGCTCTTTTTAAAGGAGCTTACTGCTTTCGTTTGCTTTGTTTATATGTGATTCTAGAAATTGATAGTGTCCGGATTCAAACCTGAGCCGCCAATGTATGGCATCTCATTAATCGTTTTCATATCTTCGTCCGAAATCTCGAAATCAAAGACTTCTCTGTTTTCAATGATTCGTTCGGGAGTAACGGATTTCGGCAAGGGAAGCACATTATTTTGCAGACACCAACGGATACAAAGTTGCGCTACGCTTTTTTGATAACGTTTTGCGATTTGCATTAGTTGGGGGTTATTCAGCATCTTTCCGGTACCCAACGGGCTCCAAGCTTCAATTACCATATCGTTGTCACGGCAGAATTGAACAGTTTCCTGCTGCATCTGTCCCGGATGATATTCTATCTGGTTGACTGCCGGAAAAATATCGGCACTGTCAATCAATGGCTGTAGATGATGAGGCAAGAAATTGCTCACACCGATAGCTTTGATTTTTCCATCTTTATAGAGTTCTTCCATGGCACGCCAGGTTTCGCTGTTCACTTTCTGCCAGTCGGCACCTTTGGCAGCAGGCCAGTGGATAAGATATAAATCGAGGTATTCGAGAGACAAATCTTTCAGAGATTTATCGAATGCGCGCAATGTCTTATCATATCCGCGACTGGAATTCCACAATTTGCTGGTGATAAATAATTTATTTCTTTCTATACCGCTTTCTGCAATGGCTTGCCCTACACTCTTTTCGTTGTTATAAGCGGCAGCAGTGTCAATATGCGTATAACCACTTTCTAAGGCACACTTCACGGCGGCAACAGCCGTTTCTCCACTAGGAGTCTGCCATGTACCAAAACCTATAGAGGGGATTTGTACATCATTTCTAAGTTTAAATGTTTCTTTTATCATATCTATCGTTTTGTAAGAACATACATTAATAACAGTCCATCGGATGAGAAAGTTTGCTGTCCATTATAGTTTATTCTTTTATTATCATCCTTTTCTCCCTCTATTTTGTTTTCTTTGTATCCTAATCGATAGAAAAACCTGTATAATATGGATAAACAGAAAGTCGCTTTAGTCCTTTCCATGGGAGGAGCACGTGGAATTGCACATATCGGAGTCATTGAAGAATTGCTTCGTCATAACTATGAAATAACATCTATCTCCGGAAGCTCGATGGGAGCAATGGTGGGAGCGATGTATGCTTCCGGAAAGCAGGAGGAATGCAAGGAATGGCTGTATAGCTGGGATAAACGTAAAATGTGGGAACTGGTAGACTTGACATTGAGCCGTGACGGACTAGTGAAAGGCGACCGCTTTATCAAAGAGCTGAAACGGATTATTCCGGATATGAATATAGAGGACCTTCCGATTCCGTATGTGGCAATGGCTACGGATATTGTTCGCGATGAGGAAGTACGGTTCGATAGTGGTAATTTGTTTGATGCCATTCGTGCATCTATCTCTATCCCTATGCTCTTTCGTCCTTTAAGAATGGATGGTATGGTGCTGATTGACGGAGGTATCCTGAATCCTTTGCCATTGGCGCAGGTACATCGCACGGAAGGAGACATTCTGATAGCAGTAGATGTAAATGCCCCCATTGATACCGGAAGAAAAAAGAAGATAAGCCCTTATAACCTGTTGACGGAATCTTCCCGGTTGATGATGCAACAAATCATTCGCCATCAGGTGGAACGTTATCAGCCGGATATTATGATTCAAATGTCGGGCAATGCGTTTGATATGCTTGAGTTTCATCATGCGGCGGCTATTGTGGAGACAGGTAAGGAGATCACCCGGAAAGCGCTGGAACGATGAACAAGATTATAATAAAGGCACTGCGGGCTAGGTTGGGTTAGACGTTTTTTTTCCGGATGATGTCGAGCGGGTAGTCGTTGCGGAAGTAATCTTCTTTTTCCCTAACTTCTTAGCCCGTTCCCAGGCAGCTTTTCTAGCTTCGTACTGTTCTTGTTGCTTTTCTATATAATTATCAGCCATAAGTCAATGAATGAAATAGGTTATTGTATCAAATGAATTGCAAAGGTAGTACTTTTTATGCTATCTGTACAAATTAAAAAGAATGCTTTTCTGTACTGTGTGTAGAGAAACAAGCCACCCTAGACTGGCAACTAGTCTAGGGTGGAAGATGGAAAGTTCTAACCGAGCCAGTCAGCTCATAATCTTATCTCTGCATACTTAATCCGTTGGCGGCGCCAAGTATAAATAGCGTGCAGCTTCCCATCCTTCCCCTGAATTATACTAGGATAGGAATATTGACTGATAGGACTGTCTTCCAGTGTAAGAACCGGCTTCCAACTGATTCCATCATCAGAAACAGCAATACAAAGTGGAGTACGTGGTCCTTTCGGTGTTCCCGGCAGTGTAGAGAAATTATTGTAGATAAGCACATGGCGGCCGTCTTTCAATGTGACGGCGTCTGTTCCCGAATTATTATTAGGAACATCGAGCAATGACACCTTACTCCAGGTGTCTCCATTATCATTGCTCCACGCAGTAGCAATCTGTGCATTACGTGTGCGGCAAAGTATCTGCAACCTTCCGTCTTTATGTTTCAAAAGACTCGGCTGGATGGCATAAATAGGTTTTGCACCCTCACCTTTGATGGCTTCACCGCCTTCTTGGTCGTCTACGTTGGCACCGCCTTCTTTACGGTTCTGAGTAGGAACAGAAAGCTCGGCTTCCAGTGGGCCGACCATTTTCCATGTCTTACCTTTATCGTCGGAAATCTCGAAATGTACACGCCATCCATTGCTGCCTTCCGTACTGGAAGGACAGATAATGCGACCGTCGATATACTCCGGTTTATTCTTGATAGGACCCAGAAATCCTTTCGGCAACGGTTCACGTTTGCTCCATGTCTTTCCGCCATTGCGGGAACGGACGAGCCAGCCTGTCCAGTCGCTAACTTTCAATCCTATTTTGTAGAAGAGGATAAGGTCCCCTCCCGGAATTTGAAAGAGTACCGGATTCCAGCAAGCCTTCCGCCGGGCAATCAGATTTCCTTTCGCATCTTTTACCGGAGTAGTGGTAGAGTCGATGCCTGCCAAAGCCGCTAGCGGGTCTTTAAGTGAAAACACTCCGTCGGCAGCAAGCTTCGGTGCACTCCATTCTTTAGCACCTTTCGGCTTGCGACACACCCAGATGCAGCAATCAGGATTGCGCTCTTTGGTTCCGCCAAAGAAAGAAGCTACGAGATCGCCATTCTTCATTTCTACGATAGTAGCTCCGTGGCATTCGGGAAAAGAAGCTTTCTCGTACAGGAATTCATCGCTCAGGATGGCGGCATTGCGGGTAGGGATATCAACACTGAAATGATACTTGCCCGAACCGACTTGTTCCTTCCTTCCGTCCGGCAGATGCACTTCTCCGGTTGTATTGGCGGGAAGTTCGATGTCCCATTCCAAGTGCGTCGGAGTCTTAGTCCACCGACTGGTTATCTTTCCGTAGATACTCATGTAGGATGCGTCTACATTGCTCAATTCCTGCACATCAAAGGCGGGTTGGAAAACGATGTGTTTGTAGCCCGATTTCCAGCGGTCGGCACGGATACCTGCCAGATTATTGAAGCACCACGGTAGCAAGTCGCCCAGTAGCATCACATGGTTGCGGCTATTCATTTCGGGATTTGCAGTGTCACCGTTCCATAGTTCCCAGATGGTAGTCGCACCTTTTTCTATCATGTATCCCCACGACGGATAGGTCTTGTTGGTAGCCAGCAGATAGGCTACATCCGCATGACCGCGGCGGCTCAATTCACGCAATAGCCATTGCACGCCGATTACTCCGGTGCTTATGTGTCCTTTGTTGGTCGTGATAATGGAAGTGACTGCGTTCTTGGCAACTTCTTTGATATATGCCTTCGGAACCAGACCGAAAGCTAAAGGAAGAATGTTGGCAGTTACGGTATTGTTACCGTAGTAGATGCTGTCCGGATACAGTGTATGTCCGGGTACGGGAGACGTCCCTTCCTTTACGTGCAGGAAACGGGTGTTGAAAGCATCTTTCATTCGATGTTCCAAGTCTCCCCATTCGTCAGCTTCGGCTTTCATTCCTTGCAGGGTAGCGAAGCGGTGCATCAATTGCAGTATTTTCAGATAATAGGCAGTAGCGATAAGGGTACCGTCCGTCTTGCGTGAAGGGTCTTTGCTGTGTATCAATTCCAATGATTCGGGAGGAACGCACCAATCGCCATATTTGTCTTTAGTGATGATATAATCCTCCGTCAAGTAATATTCACGGATGTGGGACAGCCATTTCTTTATAGCCGCATAATTGTCTTCTATTGGACGCTTGTCTCCGTAGTTGGTGAAAAGCATATCACAAGCCATCGGCAAGGCTGCGGGCCAGGTCACATTGTCCGAGTAGTAGTTCCAATATGCCGGGGCTACATCGGGGATGCAACCGTCTTCACGTTGTGCTTCTCGGATGTCACGTGTCCATTTGGCATACATGGCATGATTGTCGAAAAGCATACTTTCTCCCCAGCAACCCATCGTGCGGTCGCCCAACCAAGGCTGGCGTTCGTTGCGTTGCGGACAGTCTACGGGCATTCCTTTATAGTTGCTACGGATTCCCCAGAAAGCATTGCGGACTATTTTGTTCGAGGTTTCGTCAGAACAACTGAAAGAGCCGGTGTGTTCCATTTCATCTTCCACTACTTCGGCTGTGAAGTCTTCGACTTTTGCATCCGGATAGTCGCTTACTTCCACAAAACGGAAGCCGTGATAAATGAAACGTGGCACCCAGGTTGCATCTTTAGTTTCCCGTCCACTAACGACATACACATCTGTGGAGCGCGCATCGCGAAAGTTCCGGGTGAAGAGTTCGCCGTTGGTTTGCAGGCTTTCGGCGAAACGGAGACGGATGCTGTCGCCGGCATTGCCTTTGATGCGGAAGCGTATCCATCCTGCCATGTTCTGACCGATATCCAATATGTATCTGTCACCCATTTTTTGGATAGAGACTGGCTTCAACGTTTCCGTCACTCTCATGCCCGGCATCATCTGGGCACGGAGTGTGCCCGAAGGGATGCTGACACGTTGTGCCGGCATCCAGTTTTTATCATCATATCCTGCCTGCGTCCAGTTCCCCAGTTCTTTGCGGGCGTCGTATTCTTCGCCGTCATATTCATTGTTGCTGCGGATAGGTCCTTCGGTAGATAACTTCCACGAGGTATTGGAAGCAATGGTTTCCTTGCTGCCGTCGGTATATTCCACAATCAGATTCAGGCGAAGTTTGGGATATCCGAAATTCGGTATCTTATAGGGTTTATAGTTTTGGCGCATGGTGTAGAATCGACCGTTGCCGAGAGTTACCCCGATTGCATTCTCCTTTTGAATCAGCGAAGTAACATCGTATGTATTGTATAAAATTGTTTTCCGATAATCGGTTGGAGCGGGAGCCAATACTTGGTCGCCAATACGCTGTCCGTTGACGAATAGTTCGTATAGTCCCATTCCGGCAATGTGTACTGTGGCACGTTTCACTTCTTTCGTTAACGTAAATTCTTTGCGAAGATAACGTGCAGCCAAACGACTCCATTGATTATCGCTATCACCGGGAGCAGGGCGGTCGAGACCGATCCATTGCCCCTGCCAATCGGCTTCGTTAAAAAGTCCTGTGCTCCAGAAGGCGGGGAGACTCCAGTCTGCTTCGCCTTTGTTGGTGTATACTTTTACTTTCCAGTAATAGGGCGTGTTGCGTTTCAGGGCTTTTCCCTGATAGGCAACCCATTGGGAAGCGTCAGATTCAATCTTTCCCGAATCCCAGCAGTCGCCTTTGTCATGCGCCAACAGTTCGGGAGTGGATGCCACCAGAATGTGATAGGCAGTTTGCATCACATTCTGGGCTTCCGACTCGATGCGCCAACCCAGTCGGGGGTGGCGGACATCGATACCTGCCGGATTCTTCATCTGTTCCGTTCGCAGGTCAATGATGCCTATGGCTGCATTCAGTGAACTCGTCAGGAGCAATAAAGCTGAAATGAATATTATTAGTTTTCGTTGAATCATAATTGCTGATTTAATTGGATGATAGCTGGTATCTTATTTATTCCACTTTTGTTGTGCATCGGGCAGTTCCGTCCAGTCTTTGCTAACATAGTCTTTGCTGCTGTCTACAACAATCAGGATATGGTCGTTCCCACTGCTATAGCCGCTATCATGCTGAAACTTGTGAACGCCATTGTCGAACTCGCCGATATATTCCAGTTTGCCGTCTTTGGTTGTATACCACCATGCATTCTTTTTTGCACCACTGATTTTCATGAAGTCCACTTCCATCGGTCTTCCGGTATAGTTGTACACCATCAGGTAATCGTTGCCGCGGGTGGCGATGGCACGGTCGTAACGTTCGCCATTCTGTCCGGCGATGACAGACTGATCGGGAATACGTTCAAAGAACGGCAGAGTCAGCATCAGGTTCTTCAGATATTTCATCTGATTGTAACCGGGATCGTACAATGCATCATACCAAGGCTTCTTGGCACCATAGGCACCACCTACACCCGGTTTGATAAACTGCATGATAGAATTGTGACCATACGTATGTCCGAAAGAACCGGCAAATACCGACCAGTAAGCATAGCGACGTACATCATAATCTTTCCAGAGCAGTTCGTTTTCGTCGTGCAGGCCGTGAGGAATCTCTTCGTAAATCGGCTCACCGTCGATGACAGGCTTCATTGGTTCCATCGCCATGCTGCGTTCTACAAAGCGCCAGTTGTCTTCTTCCGTGTTTTCTTCGATAGGGTAGTCACCGTCGCCAAAGCGTTGCCCGTAGCGGCGGTGTCCGCTCTGAAACATATTGAAATCCAGCCATGGAGCATTGTTGAACCAAGTAGCCGAAGTGGTTCTTCCGCGTGGATGGAATGTCATCAGATGGTTCTTATCAACGGCTTTGATGGAAGTAGCCAGTGCTTCCCATTCGGCAGTTTTTACATCGCCACGTATATCTCCACCGATAAACCAGATGATGTTCGGTTCGTCTTTATAGCGCTCGGCGAGGAACTTTCCGTAGGCTTTAGCTTGTTCCACTGTCATTTCGCCACGGTTCACGGGACTTCCCCAGATGCAGACCATACCGATATACATACCCTTGCGGGCAGCCGTACGTATGATGTAATCCATGTGGTCCCAATAACCGTATACTCCTTTCTGATTGATGTTCTTGAAGTTATATCCGTCCGTCATGGAGTATTGGCCGTAGATGTTCATGGAAGGCACGTTGTTCAGTGTCTGCACTTGAATAACGTTGTATCCGCGGCGTTTGCATTGTTCCAGATAATATTCCGCTTCGTCACGGTTCAGGCGTTCGGGTAGTAACCATCCGGTTTCGCCCAGCCAGAAGAAAGGAATGCCGTTTTCATGCTTCAGATAGCGGCCTTCTTCGGAAACAACCAGTTTACCATTGTTCCAGGGGATATACGTTTTCTGAGTTTTCTTCTGTGCAGTGGCTGTAGTAGCCAAAGTCAGCAGCATCAATAAGAGAGGAAGAATCTTAAATAGTCTCATTGTACTTTATCGTTTTTTAGTTTATTGTACTAAGTTTATCAGTCATTTTCTCGTATTCGATAGCGGCAAGGATAAACGCGCCAACGGATTTCGGGTCATTCTCGATGATAGGTTCGCTGATGTAATATTCAAATGAACCGTCGCGGTATTTTTTAGAATCACCACCCAGTCCGGCCACTGCGCAACAATTGGTAATGGTGTAACTACCGTCTTCTTCGAGACGTGTGAAATTCTTGGTCATACCGTCGAAAGCCTTTTTTACAGGCTCGATGTACTCGTTGCCGATGTATCCTTTATTAATGGCTTTGGTAAGGGTATAGACAAAAAGTGCCGTTGCCGATGATTCGAGGTAGTTGCCTTCGCGTGCTCCTTGGTCGGTTACTTGATACCAGGTGCCGGATTGCGGATCCCGATATCTTACTAAGGCTTGGGCTAAACCCTGAAGGATATTTATCACGCTGTCGCGTCCGGCACATTCTTGAGGCAAGTAATCTAGTACATCTACAATAGCCGCTCCATACCATCCGATGCTGCGGCTCCAGAAGTTTGGCGAACAACCCGTTTCGGGATTTGCCCACTTCTGTTCGCGACTTTCGTCCCAGCCATGATAATAAAGTCCTGTAGCAGGGTCATACGTCTTGTTTGCTATCAAAAGAATCTGTTTCACAGCTTCATCAAATAAGGCAGGCTCCTGAAAGGTCGCGCCATATTGCACTAGGTAGGGGGAAGCCATGAAGATGCCATCCAGCCACATCTGATGTTTGTATCTCAGTTTGTGCCAGAATCCGCCTTCGCTGGTACGGGGTTGTTCGGTCATTTGTTTGCGTAGTGTATCCATGGCGATCTTATAGCGATTGTCGCCCGTCTGCGCATAGAGGTCGAAAAGGATCTTTCCAGCATTCACATTATCTATATTGAACGAAAGATACTTCATCGTTTTAATACGGCCGTCAGCATCAATCAGGCTGTCGGCATAGATTTTCGCGTAGTCATAGTAAGTACTGTCTCCCGTATGTTTCCACTCTTCGAACATTGATTTTACTACCAGTCCGTGTGTATATCCCCATCGTGGTTTCTTGGCCTTTTCAATCATCCAAGGTTCGGGGAAACGCTTCATTTCAGAGCGTGCCATGCGCTCACTCCACTTCTCTGTGTCTGTTTTCTTGGTAACTGTGCAGGCTACAAAACAGGCAACACCGCAAGCAACAAGTAGTTTCAGTAAGTTTCGATTCATATCAGTTATGTTATTATTTGTTCTTCGCTACTTTTTTATTTCCCTATTAATACATATTCCATTCCCGCTTTCGTAGGCAAATCATATAAGTATGTATCTGCTATTTTCACCTTATTCAGCATTGCTTTCTCGTTGATAAGCGGCTTGGCGATGGTAGGAACCGCATAGAGAGGATTCGGATTGATGCCTTTGGTGCGTTTCAGCCCTTTGCCACTCAAAGGGTTGAGGGAACGAAGCCGGCAATTGCCGCCCTTGTGGGATTTCACGACGAGACGGTCTACTTTTCCATTTTTCCAACTCAGGTCGAGCTCAAATCCTCCACGGGCAATGATTCCTTTTACAGAACCTTCTTTCCAAATACTGGGAAGTGCGGGAAGCAGATAGATAAATCCGTCATAGCTTTGCATCAGCATTTCGGCGATACCTGCAGCACAACCGAAGTTACCGTCTATCTGGAAGGGCGGATGCGCATCGAACAGGTTAGGGTAGGTGCCGCCTTTTTTCTTTTCATTGCGTACCAAGGTCAACTGGTCCGTAATCAGTTTGTAGGCATGGTCGCCATCAAGCAAACGCGCCCAAAGGCAAACTTTCCATCCCATGCTCCAGCCCGTAGACGGGTCGCCGCGATGAATCAATGAGGTACGTGCCGCATCGAATAATTCGGGTGTGCGGTAAGGGGAAATCTGGTTGCTGGGGAAGAGTCCGTAGAGATGGGACACGTGGCGGTGCACATCCTTCGGGTCGTCCCAGTCGAACATCCACTCTTGTAGCTGTCCCCAATATCCCACTTGCATGGGTGCCATTTCTTTGAGCCGTTGCGCCAGATGAGCGGCAAATTCCTTATCTGTGTCCAGTATTTGAGAAGCAGAAATAATCGCTGTCCAAAGATCGAAAATCAATTGGTTGTCCATTGTGCATCCGGCGGCTGTGGTAGCTTTCCCATTGCTGCCCGAATGTACATTCTCCGGTGAATTGCTGGGGCAAACAACGAGCCAATTGTGTACAGGTTCTTTTACCATTATTTCATCAAAAAAACGTGCGGACTCTTTCAGGATAGGGTAGGCGGAACGTAGAAACTCAACGTCTCCCGTATAGAGGTAGCGTTCCCAAAGATGGCGGCAAAGCCAAGCACCACCGCTGGGCCACATTCCCGAAGGTGCTTTGTCCAGTGCTCCTGTGATGCGCCAAATATCCGTGTTGTGGTGCAACACCCATCCGTTGGCTCCATACATGGTTTTAGCCGTTTCCTTTCCTGTCTCGCTCACTTCTTTTATCAGTCGGAAAAGCGGTTCATTCAACTCGCTCAGATTTGTAACTTCCGAGGGCCAATAATTCATTTCCAGATTAATGTTGCAAGTGTATTTGCTATCCCAGGAGGGGAATAGTTTATCATTCCAGATGCCCTGAAGATTGGCGGGTTGTCCGCCGGGCTGCGACGAGCAAATCAGTAGATAACGTCCGAACTGGAAATAGGTAGCGACCAAATGTGCGTCATTCGTATTCTTGAAATTCTCTACACGTTTATCCGTTGTCACATTCTTATATTGGTCTTCTCCAAGATTGAGAGAAACACGTGTCAGGTATCGGCGGTAGAAATCTATATGACTTTTCTTTGCTTCGGCAAAAGGATGAATGGTGGCTTTCGATAGATAATCTTTCGCCCGCTCCACTTGATTGCCCGTAATGTCTTGGTAATTATTGAAATTAGTGGCGATGGATACATAGACTACAGCTTCATCGGCTCCTTCGACGGAGAGAATTCCATCGGCACAAGCCATATTGCCACCTTTATTCTTTGCAGTCAGTCTCCCTTGAAACTCCACTTTGCCTTTCAGACCTTCGTGCAAGGACGATACGCCCGAAAGAGTGACACTGTTTCCTTCTTCGCTCGCTATCATCACATCCTGATGCGGCGAGGTGAGTTGGGCATTGAAAGTAATCTTTCCCGGACGATTGGCTGTCAAACGAACCATCACAACCTGGTCGGTAAAAGAAGTGATAGTTTCCCGTTGGTATTGCACTCCGTCTACTTCGTAACGGACAATAGCCTGGGCAGAATCCAAGCTCAATTCACGGTAATAATTGCTGTAGCGGGTATGTCCGGGGAATGCGATTCGTAAGTCTCCGAAGCTTTGATAAGGCATTCCCGAATTAGTCTTTGCCATAACTTTCTCGGTAGCCAATGTCTGGGCTTCCAGATACTTTCCGGCAAAAACGAGTTCGCGCACCTTCGGAATGTATTCCAGTGCGTTCGGGTTTGCGTTGTTGTTGGGACGTCCTGCCCAGATGGTTTCTTCGTTCAGTTGTATTTGCTCTGTGCCCGGCGTTCCGTATACCATAGCCCCAAGGCGACCATTGCCCAAGGGTAATGCTTCGGTCCATACCTGTGCGGGACGGTCGTACCATAGTTTGTATTCCTGTGCATTGGAATTTCCCTTTTGCGCATAAATGCAACCGGCAGACAGCAGTACAAATAGACATCCGATTAATCTCTTTTTATTCATGTCTTTCAATTTGCTTTTTACTTTTATAAAAAGGACGGTTGAAGGCCGATTTTGTACCCACTCGCTATAATGTAGTTCATTAGTTTGGAAAATTTGAAAGATGCAAGGTTTAGATTGCGGCCGTATGAAGCAATTGTATGGCAAATATTGTAGTTAGGATGACTATTTTGTTGAAATTAGAAATATACTTTCTATATTTGTCGTTATAATATTAAATGAAAGAAATTATGAAGAATTTAAAGATTACATCTATGTTGGTCGTGCTTTTATTCTTGTCGTCGACAGGAATAAATGCGCAAACGGTTACTCCAAGTAAAAATCACATTACGAAGGAGATAAATAACGTTAGTGATTTCAGTTCGATAAAGGTGTTAGGTAGCCCGGACGTTGAGTATCGCCAGAGTAACGATTCTAAGACGAAAGTCTCTGTCTACGGTTCAGATAATCTGGTGGATCTGCTAGAGATATCAACAGTAAAAGGTGTATTGAAAATCAATATAAAGGATGGTGTTAGAATTCTTAGTGGAGAGCGGAGACTGAAAGTGATAGCTTCTTCGCCTTCATTGGATAAGGTGCATATCACAGGTTCGTCAGATGTTTCTCTGAAAGGAACTATCAAAGGTAATGACCTGAAGTTGAAAATAACCGGTTCGGGAGATATTGATGCGGAAAATCTGCAATATGCCACTATTAGTACATCTGTGGAAGGAAGTGGAGATGTTGATTTAAAGAATGTGAAAGCAACAGTTGTGAAAGCCGAGGTAAGCGGCTCTGGCGATGTTGATATAAAAGGAAAAACGCAGCAGGCAACTTTAACTGTCAACGGTTCCGGTGATATCAGTGCCGATAAACTAACTGCTACAAATGTAACTGCTACGGTAGCCGGCTCTGGCGATATATCTTGTAATGCTTCTAAACAATTGAACGCAAAAGTTTCAGGAAGCGGAGATGTCGAGTATAAAGGAAACCCCTCTGTAGTCAATAAAGAAGGAAGGAAAAACTCTATTTTTGCAAAATAGTTCTATTCTATAAAATATAGAAAGCGGGTAAATGTGCTGCATTGCATATTTACCCGCTTTTTTAATTTCTATCTATCAGTCTTTCTTTACCCAAACAGCAAGATTACGTGCATCAACAAGAAATTCACCGCTCCCTTCTTCATCCAAAGTAACTTCTTCCTGAATACTTCCGGTGATTTCATGCCAAACTTCACCTTTATGCTCTTCACCCAAACTCATCGACTTGCCGCCCGCTTCGTCATTACACATTAAAAAGACAAGCCCACCATGCTCTTCATCTCCCGTGCGAATGAAACCAACGGTAGATGGATGGTCGAAATAATCAATCTGATCCCCATACGCATATTTCCGTCTGGCGTTCAACAAGATATCGAGAATGTGGGTATGAGGAGATTTTT
This sequence comes from uncultured Bacteroides sp., assembly GCF_900547205.1. Lineage (GTDB taxonomy): Bacteria > Bacteroidota > Bacteroidia > Bacteroidales > Bacteroidaceae > Bacteroides. The sequence goes on along the minus strand of NZ_URFY01000003.1, from coordinate 49,409 downwards.
CCCCTTTCACACCGTAATAATCTCCATAGAATACGCAGGGATAACCGTCTTTCATTAAAAGAATGAGCCCGTAAGCCAGCGGTTTAAACCAATCGGCAACCCATGATTCCAACGAACTTCCGAGTTGGGTATCGTGATTGTCGACCAGAGTGACAGCCAATTCGCAATGTTTCTCTACCAATGTGTTTTTTAGGATATTCTGTAAATCGTAGTCTTTTCCTTCTTGTGATGCCTGAAACATATTATAATGTAACGGGACATCAAACAAGTTGATTTTATTACCTACAGCTTCCAGATAGCTATCCAGTGTTTCCAGGTCGCCATTCCAATATTCGCCCACCGCATAAAAGTCATCGCCTTTATCGCTTCTTACAGCATCGAGGAATTGCTTCACAAATTTATCCTTCATATGCTTAATGGCGTCCAAACGCATTCCGTCAAGATTCAATTCGTTAGCCACCCATTTTCCCCAACGATTCAATTCTTCAATTACTTCAGGATGATCCAAGTCGATGTCGTTACACAACAGAAAATCGTAGTTTCCGTTTTCACCGTCCACACCGCTGCTCCAGGCTTTTCCTTCTCCCTGAATCTGAAAAATGCCGCTTCGTTTCTGAGCATCATCAAAACCAGTCCCGGAGAAGTGATACCAATGCCATTTGAAATCCGAATATTTGTCTTTGCGACCATGAAAGCTATAGCCAGTCCAACCCTGTATTTCAAACGGTTCTCCCAGAGCTTCATTTCGCTGTTCGGGATTGACTTCCACTACCATAAACTTTTCGGTGAAATCACCTCCGGCTTTGTGGTTTAATACTACATCTAGATAAACAGAAATATGATGTTTATGCAATTCATCAATCATCTCTTTCAGTTCATCTTTCGTACCGTATTTTGTTCTTACAGTTCCTTTCTGTTCAAACTCTCCAAGGTCGTATAAGTCATACGTTGCATAACCCTCGTCCTGCTGTTCGTCAGCTTTGTAAGCTGGCGGAATCCACACCGCTGTCACTCCAATTTCCTGCAAATGCGACGCATCGTCCTTTAATTGTTTCCACAACTTCCCTTCATTCGGAAGATTCCATTCGAAATACTGCATCATTACTCCATTTTCCATATCTCAGCTTTTTTGTTTGATGTTATAAAAGAACAATGGACAAAAAGATTAAGTTCCCTTCATCCTCGTTTTTTGTTAGTACTTAATTATTTAGTAGGATATAACCATTCAGGTAAGTGGCAAAATAAATCCAGATAATGTAGGGCCAGAATAAAATAGAACTTACTTTTTTCACCGGATAGCTTACGAACGCATACATTGTGACAACAACATCGAGTAGGAGAATATCAATCATTCCCCATAGCGGATTGCGGAAATAGAAAAACAGAATGCTCCATCCGAAGTTGAGAAAAAGTTGTATGCCGAAAATCGTAATCAGATTTTGTCTTTTTAATGAGTTAGAAATCAGAATTAATCCGATTGATATTCCCATACATAAGTATATAATACTCCATGCTATTGGGAAAACAATGTTGGGAGGTGTAAGCGATGGCTTGTTTAGATATGGATACCATGTCTCTATGGCATCCTTCTGGAAATAACTTGCTGTGAATCCCACCAGAAAACATATCACTACAGGTACGATAATAGATGTAACTTTTTTCATATTGGTTGCTTTAATGATTTTATAATTCAAACAAGTGAAACCAAAATGAGTTCGATGTTGCTGCCGAACAAAGTGCATCATTTGACTTATGTTATAAAATAATCGAACTTTTCCTTATCCAATCTGTTCTATATACCATACAAATAAAAAACAGGTTCCGGCATGAAACATTTATTATTTGCCTTTTTCGTTTTGGTTCCATTCATTTGTTCAGCCCAGATATATAGGCATATCGGTACGCAAAACGGACTTGGTGATCATAAAATCTATCGTGTTCTTAAAGATTCTTTAGGCTATATGTGGTTTCTCACCAATGAGGGTATTGACCGCTATAACGGCAAATTTGTGAAACATTATAGGCTGATGGACGGAACAACGGCCATTAATCCAAGAATGAACCTGAACTGGTTGTATCTGGATAATAAGCACATTTTATGGGTGATAGGAAGGAAAGGCCGGATTTTTCGTTATGATAAAATGCATGATTGTTTTGTAAAGGAGTACAGCTTTCCTAAGTTGGCCGGAGACACCCCCACAGATATTATAAGTTATGGTCATATGGACCGGAATAACTTCATCTGGCTATGCGACAATGATTGCATCACTATATTCAATCCGTCTATCGGTCAGACTGTGCAAGTGATCCCTAATAAATATGGAACAATCAATGCCATCGAGCAGGCAGACAGCACTAATTACTTTCTGGGCACCGAAGAGGGTTTATATTGCATCAGCATGAAAGAGGGCGTTCTGCTGCCACAATCGTGCAAAAGAATTGAACCTGTAAATGCGCGTATTAGTGAACTTTTTTATCATTCGGCATCGCATAAGCTTTTTATAGGAACATTCCATAAAGGGGTGTATGTTTACAATTTGTCCAATCCATCCGATATTCGGTGTGATAACATATCCGGCAGTGCAAGTATTACCCGCATTACTGATTTTTCTGACGAAGAAGTGCTGGTAGCAACCAATTGTAAAGGCGTTTTTAAAATGGGAGTGGATTCTTGTAAAATGGAATCGTACATTACGGCAAACTACGAGAGCTACAACGAACTGAATGTAAACAACATAAACGATATCTTTGTAGACGATGGCAAGTGCATCTGGCTTGTCAATTATCCGGGAGGAATCACTATCCGGGATAATCGGTATACTGACTACCGATGGATAAAACATTCGATTGGTAACCCCCAGTCGTTGATAAACAATCAAGTGAACGACATCATTGAAGATAGCGATGGCGACTTATGGTTCGGCACCAACAATGGCGTCAGTCTTTATAGTTATCGCACCCGCCGATGGCATACCTTTCTCAATTCTTCGGATAATGAGCAGGACGATAGTAATATCATTATGATTCTATGCGAAGTTTCACCGGATGTGGTGTGGGTAGGTGGGTATACTTCGGGTATTTATCAGATAAATAAACGTACAATGACGGTTGAATATATCTCCCCCTCCCTTTGTTCTCTGTCGGGTTCCACTCCCGACCATAATATAAAGGATATCAAGGTCGACTCTCAGGGATGTATTTGGTCGGGAGGTTGCAATAGCCTGAAATGTTTTAATCCCCGTACGAGGAAAGCCCGAATATATTCGGGATTGAGCTCCGTGACTTCTATTATAGAGAAAAATGCAGGCCATATGTGGATTGGCACTTCTATGGGACTCTATCTGCTCAATAAAGAATCCGGATTCTATGAACTTCTTGATTTTCCTGCCGAGATGATGAATGTATGTGTGCTCTGCCAAACGGATGATAATAAGCTCTATATAGGAACAGACGGTGCCGGACTAATAGTATATGACATACCGAAAAAAACATTTGTACGCTATAATACAGATAATTGTGCCCTGATTTCTAATAATATCTATACGATTATTCCAAGAGCAGATGGCAGTATGCTGATGAGTACTGAAAACGGTATAGTGATATTCTCTCCTCATGATAAGTCAATTCTCAACTGGACCCGAGAACAAGGGCTCATGAGTGCCAGTTTCAATGCCGGATCCTGTGTGTTAACTAAGAAAGGCAGATGTATCTTGGGGAGCAATGACGGCGTTATCAGTTTCCCCGCAAATCTTCAAATCCCTCATCGTCGTTATTCGCCCATGATATTCAGTGATTTTTTGATATCCTATCAATCTGTATATCCGGGCGATGACAATTCACCCCTTGAAAAGGATATCAATGAGACGCAACATCTAAAACTAAAGTATAATCAAAACACATTCTCATTTCAAGTTTCTTCTATCAATTATGATTATCCATCCAACATCCTCTATTCGTGGAAGTTGAATGGCTTTTACAATGAATGGAATACTCCCAACTCCGAAGGGCTGGTCCGCTTCACGAATCTGCCTCCCGGCGAATATGTGCTTGATGTACGATCAGTATCGAATGAAGATAAAACCAAAGTTCTTGAAGATAGAAAGATTTTGATAACGGTGGCGCGTCCCGCATGGGCAAGTGCGTGGGCAATACTTGCATATATCCTGTTATTCTTATTAATATCAGGGGTGGTCATCCGTATGATTCTTCTTCGAAAGCAAAAGAAGATTGCAGATGAAAGGACACAGTTCTTTACGACTACAGCACATGAAATCCGTACTCCTCTTACGCTAATAAAAGCTCCCTTGGAGGAGCTATTAACTAATAAGTTAGTAACAACCGAAGGGGTAAATCACTTGAATATGGCTTTGAAAAATGTGCATACGCTTCTTCGGCTGACTAGCAACCTGATTAACTTGGCTCACATCAACATCGATTCATCGGAATTATATATTTCGGAGCACGAACTGAATGCATTCATACAAGAAATCTGTCATTCATTCATGACATTTGCCGAGGCGAGGCATATCCATTTAAATTGTGAGTGTCATTTCAATTACCTGAATGTGTGGTTCGATAAAGATAAAATGGATTCCATTGTGAAGAACCTCTTGTCCAATGCTATTAAGTACACACCCGAAAACGGTTGCGTATATGTATGTGTGGATGAATCGGCAGAAACGTGGAGTGTAGAAATCAGAGATACCGGCATCGGCATACCTGACAGTGAGCAAAAGAAAATGTTCCGTTCGTTTTTTCGGGCGAGCAATGCTGTTAATTCAAGAGTGGCGGGCAGCGGAGTGGGGTTGATGCTGGTTCATAAACTGGTACGTCTGCACAAGGGAAAGATTATGGTGAATAGCATTCTACAAGAAGGAACAAGCATCAAAATTATATTTCCAAAGGGGAATAAGCATTTCCGAAAAGCTCATTTAATCTCGAGGCTCCGGACGGATGTCATAGCGCAAATCCCTCAAATGCAGCTTTATGCCACCACTAAACGTGATGAAAGGATAGAAGGGGAACGTTTTCTGCATCGCATTCTTATTGTGGAAGATCACGACGACCTTCGCGTTTATCTTGTAGATATGCTAAGCAAGGACTATAAAGTGCAGGAATGTTGCAATGGAAAAGAAGCATTGCCTTTACTGGATACATTCAGACCGGAGCTTGTATTATCAGATATTATGATGCCCGAGATGGGAGGGGATGAATTGTGTAACGCCATCAAGAGTAATATTGAAACGTCGCATATCCCAGTTGTATTATTAACGGCTTTGAACGATGAAAAGAACATTCTGCAAGGATTAAAAAACGGAGCCGACGATTATATCGTGAAACCTTTTACCATCGAGATATTAAAAGCATCCATCGAAAATATACTGTTGAACCGTGCTTTGCTCCGCCGGCGATATGGTGACTTGGAGCTGCAGGAAGAAATTGGGCTGGATAGTCCAATGAGTGAATTGGACCGGAAATTCCTACTCTTGGTAAGAGAAATTATAGAAAAAAATATCAGTAACTCTGATTTCAATGTGGATATGCTCTGTGCTTCTCTCAATATGTGCCGCACAAACTTATATAATAAGTTGAAAGAACTCACAGATCATTCTCCTTCCGAATATATTCGTTTCATTCGTTTGCATCGTGCGGCACAATTGTTAGAGCAAGGCAAAAATAATGTTACGGAGGTGGCTTGGATGTGCGGTTTCAACAATGTGAAGTATTTCAGGGAGGTCTTTAAGAAGCATTTCAATGTATGCCCTAGCAAGCATGGCAAAGCTCATAAGAGGGAATGACTACTGCTTTTCCGTATCCGCCCGGATAAACAGTTTAGAATAGGATAGATTACGCTGCGGATTGGGAGTCTCACCGCCACCGTCCGGTTCTTCTTTGCCGCCGTCCGGGTCGGAGTGCGTGCGACCTTCCGCCAGTTTGTCCACCCAAGCATAGGTGGCTTTCTGGAGGTCGGTTTTAAAAGCCTCGTCGGGCAGGAAATTGAGGTTGATGCCTTTGATGTTGCGGGCGTTCACCTCTTCTTTTGTGTTTACTCCTAAGCTGGAGACAGAAATGCTGAAGCTCCCCCAGTTGCCCAACTTCACGCTCTCGCCGCCCAGCAGACGGCGCAAGAGGATTTTGCGAAGCTGGCGGATAGCCATCATCGCTTCGGAAGGGTTGAGAGTAGTTTCGTCGGCAAGGTCCATTGCCACTTGGGTTTCGCCCATCTGTGCGGTGGTCACTTGCGTGATATACCATTTTTTGTGCACTCGGTTCGCTTGGATTCACGCGTTGCACGGGTTTTACTAATATTGCTATAAGCGTTAATTCTTTTTTAGTTATTAAATGAGGAAATTTTGTGAGTTACTAAACTGCTTTTATCATTCACGATAAAAATAAAGTGTGTGAGTATTACTACTCTCAGTTGGTAAGATAGATGATAGATTGGGCATAGGGTAGAAGTACAAGTACAAGTAGTACCCGCTAGTACTACTATAGGCATCACTACTCCAGTAATTGCCTTCGCTACCTGCACGTTTGGTAGCCGTAGCCACCGCTACCAGTACTGCTGCCCCAGTAGCCAGCGGCGGGCAATAATAAGCCTTTAGTCTTATTCATAAGCCACATGCCTTTATTGGTCAGCACTTTATCTGTACATCGGGCTAGTTTGGTCATTTTGTTGTTATTTGGTGTACGCCATCAGGTATCGTAAGTTGAAGCATTCAATTTGCTACAAGGGTCGGTGTTATTAAAACTCGTATTACCGGTGTAGGTACTATACTAAGTATAATAATAACCGTACTCGGTTTTACTTACCCAAACATAGTTACTACTGCCAGTAGATTTAAGGTTGTCGTCAGCCCAAGTTAGCTTAGAAAGGTTGGTTTTATCCTGAGCAGTACATCCGTTCCCTACGAGGTTGATATCGCTGCTCGGCACTTGGTTGCCCATCTTCTTTTTAAACTGGACGTTCATTGTATAACTTCTACCAGCAAGCAGCTTCACACTTTGGGAACTGGTAATATCAGTGTTACCTGCGTCTTTACCGCCTACGGTAAGAGTACCGAAGTGAACTGTAATAGTCCGGACACCGGCAAACGGAACCAAGCGGGTAAAAGTAGTCGTATTGTTATTAGCGATATTGAATGTTGCGGTATTATTGGTGTTAGCAGCGATAGCGCTTGTACCTACGGTCCAAGAAGATGAATTACACCCTGCTTGATGTAGACTCCGGTACAATTGGTAAAGGTATTACTGTCGAAACCTGTTGCGCTGATTACTACGGTCAATTTACATAACTGATGGGTAAAGCTGACGGGAAGAGCAAAGGTTTCTCCGGTCACCACTTTGTCGCCACTGTCGAAAGTCATGAAGTCATAGCTCAAACTGGGGATAGAAATAGAGGTACTGTTCCATGTGTAAGTACTTGGTAGTGTCCCCATTGCGACATTGTTGTTGAAGGAGTATGCTACGAAGCGGTAAGTTTGCCCCATTGGTAGTATCATCTTTCCTTGTTGCAACACTGGAGCACTCGCACCGTTAGCGGCATAATCGGCTACGGACTGGAATACATAGTTGGTGCCTACATTCTTGAAGGCTATCAAGCGGAAGTAATATCCGGTAGACATAATGGCACGTGTTTGGGGAGTGCAGGAAACGTTGTCCTCAAACAATTCCATGGCGGCGATAGCAGGACCCTTGTATTCCTCGGCAGAGCGAGTTGCGCTAAAAGAGTTCTCTTTCACCCATTCACCGATTAATGGTTCACCGTTACGAGTAGCGGGTGTACTGGTAGTTTCATTATTGTACTCAGGGCTATCCGCCAAGCTAATGCGCAGTTCCACAGGTTCACCGGTGCTGGAGTCGTCACTGGCTGACAGAAGGCCGTCTAACTCTGTTTGTCCACAGCCGGACAAGATAAGGATTACCAGCCATGCGGCTGATACTATTTTACTGGTATGTTGAATCGTTGTTCTCATAAGGCTATAATTCTGTTGCGGTATCATTTTTAATATTGGTGGGATCAGTTACATAATCGGTGATAGCTAGGTTGCCGTTAGGAGTCACGGCGGTATCGGTTATCATCAACGGAATGGTGTATTGCTGTTCTGCCGCCAACGCGTTGTATGCAAATTGTGCGACAGGAATGGTGATGGTACGTTTTGCGCCGTCGATGGTTAACGTGATGGTCAATCCGCTCGCTACTGGTTGCGGCGGCACCAGCACATCGTAAGAAGTGTTGATAGCTCCGGCCGCTATATTACCGGTATTTAGAGCGTAAGTCCATCCGCTGGTGGTAGCACTGCCTTTCACCGCACCGCTACTTATATCCATACTGTTCTCAGTATAAAAACTTGTACCGCTTTTTAGATTTACATTTGTTATGGTGCAGTCACCCACATAATTAGTAGCATGACGCTGGATGGATAACTTTATCTGAGAGTAAGCAGGTGCCATCTGGAAAGCCATTGCGGGGCTGGCATTTGTCACGCTTGTATTGCTGCTATCCAGAGACCAAAGCTTCGTCTCATTGAATAACTATGCTTTCAGATTGACGCTTGTCTCGGTGCTAGTTTTGCCGTCAGGAAACACGCCCAAGTTGTTGGGGTCGTAAACGCCAACAATAGAGTTTGCACGTTTGTCGATACTGATAACCTCGTCAAACTTTCATTGGTAAACTCCATCAGAATTGGTGTAGGTACATTTCACGTTATCTTTGCCCTTGTACCCGCTTGTAGCAAGTTGGAACACTTTGATTATGGCACCGACGTCAGTAACGGTGCCCGTAGAAACACGAGTAGCACGCACACTCTCGAGATGCAACTCATTAATGGTCAAAGGAACGGTGACACCGTTCGCGCCCTCAGGAGGAACTTCTTCCGAACTGCAACCCATAAACAGCAGGGTAGCCAAAAGCCATACCGGAACAAACCGGTAATTTGTCTTTTGATTTCTCATATACTTATTGGTTTAAAAAAATAATGGACCAAGGGAAAGGGAAACAAAATAAGCATCCCTGAATAAAGATGCAGTCGATAGCTCTCAAATGGGTAGAGAGCCGTATGGGGGATAATACTTTCATAAACAATCGCTTTTTATAAAGCGTTTGCTATTTGGACTTTACAGAATGTTGGCAAAGATGACAACTGATATTATGAGAACATAATAATATATCTTAAAAAGTTAAAAAGCAAACGCACGAAAGGAGATTTTATAAAACAAGGGAGGAAATGAGCAAAATCACCAGTGGCCAATATTAGTAAGTTAGTAAAATCAAATTCAAATTTAAAGCCATTAAATAAGAGGACGTCCAACAAACAAATAATATAGCGTGTTGTTACAACATAAAAAATAGAAATTATATGAGCCTGAAAGAATACCAAAAGAAAAGACATTTCAATAGTACTCCTGAACCAGAGGGTGATTTGTCAGGATCTCCAAACCGTATACCTGTTTTTGTGATACAAAAGCATGAGACGGAACATTTTCATTTTGATTTCCGTTTGGAAGTCAATGGAGTTTTAAAAAGTTGGTTGTTGCCCAAGGGGCCTTCGATGAATCCCAAAGATAAGAGACTTGCCATACAAATGGAGGATTATCCACTGAGTTACGCACACTTTGAAGGAGTGATTCCCGAAGGAAACTATGGTGCCGGTACTATAGAAATATGGGACAATGGAACTTATGCGTATATTGATAAGAGTATTGATATAGCTGAGGCAATAGAGAAAGGGATGTTTGAATTTAAGTTGCATGGACATAAACTCAAAGGCCTATTTACCATTGTGCGTACTAATATGGACGGAAATGATAATAATTGGCTGTTAATGAAGAAAGATGATGTCTTTGCAGTCGCTCACGTTTATGATGCAAAAGAAATTCCAGCTTATGATGGGGTCTTTTTGTAGTTCATACTTTCTCAATGTCACGTTCTCAAGTCCTGTTCTCCCGTTATTTGGCAGTTCTACGTTTTTCTTCTGGGTGCTATCAATAATCACTGCATTATTTTTTGTTCTTTTAGACATACAAAAAGTTTGCTATTTAAGGAATTTATCGGATATTTGCAAACCTAAATGCAGAAATAGACGAGAAATTATATAATAGTCGTTAATTGATATACATTTTGAGCAGAAGAGAAACTATCTTTGTCAAAGTGAAATATGGATCCCTTTGGATCTGCTGCCTGTGAAGGTCGCTCTATTGTTTGTTTTGTTTGTGTTTTAGTGCGCCTTTTTCTTTTTTAGAAAAAGGCGCACTGTTTTTATGGCTATAATAAATAAGCTATATTATGATTCACCCGATAATTATGGGTGCTAATCTTTTTTCTCTCTCTGCAACTTTTTTCTATTTTTGCTTATGATTGATTTCGTATTATAATCTTTAGCTCAGTTTGTCCTGCCCAGTAAGATTCTTGTTCATTTCGATATTGTAGATATTGAAAGTGTTGACAACGAGATTAATATTTATTTGGATAAGCATATAAATAGAGAAATGTAGCGTGATGTTCACTTCAAATCTAAAGAGTTTGCATCTGCCATATCAATAACGGACTTTCCTATTCGTGACGATAAGATTATCCTTTGTCTTCGTCGTCATAGGTGGCTGGATATGTGTATAGGTAAAAGCTTTATTTTTCTATATAACATAGCACAGAAGGTACTTGGACTCTAAGGAGTTTCCAGCTTTTTAAAAGAACGTATGGGCACTTCCCTCGTGACCTGCCGTGCAATTGATAATTTTGCCTGTTTAATGTCCTGCATCCTGCACAGGAAAAGACCCAGTTGTAGGAAGTTTATTTTTAGGTCAATTAAACTTGGTGTTATTAGCTCCTTTTCAAAAGTAAATACAAATATATATTATCATATATAAGTAGAAAATTATTCTTCCTATTTTGAATAATATTATCAATTACTAAATAATAAAGTGCGATGCATATTAGGATAAATTAAATAAAGTTGCTATCTTAGCACCCGATAAAGAAAATAGACTCCTTCCGGTGTATGGCCTACGAGAGGGAGTCTTTTTTATAACCAAAAGTTATAGCGGCAGGGCTAGTGCAGAGTCGTATATAACTGCCTTTACTATAATAAGAAATGAAATTATGATAACTTCAATTAGACTAATGTTGAATAAAGGTAGAAAATTGAATAGTGGCAGTTACCCTTTAGTATTTCAAGTGATATACAAGAGACGGAAAAAGTTATTATATACGGGTTACCATATAAAAGAAGGATCTTTTGACGATTTGGAAGAAAAAGTTATTGTTGTTAATAGTACGGATTCTGCTTTTTCTTTAACAGAGGTAGCGAAGATGAATCGTGAAGTACGTAAGATAAGGAATAGAATTAATACGAGGATTCGGCAGCTTGAGCAGGCGGCAGAATCTTTTACTGTAGAAGATATCTTAATACAGTGTGTTCATAAGAAGTGTATAGATCAATTTTACTTGCTGCGATATATTGATACACAAATTGAACGGAAAAAGACTCTGAAAAAAGATGGGATGGCTGCGGCGTATAAAAGTACACGTTCATCATTGGCTAGGTTCTTGAATGGATCGGATATTCGGCTCTCCGTTATTGATTTACATTTTATCCGGCAATATGAGGACTTCTTGTATTGTAGTGGGGTTACTCGCAATACAGTAAGTTATTACTTGCGAAATTTGAGAACTTTGTATAATCAGGCTATGGTGGACGGTTTTCATCCTCGTAGAGAATACCCTTTTGTAAAGGCACAGACTCGTCCGACCAAAACGGTGAAACGTGCCCTAACCCGGGAGAATCTTCAATCCTTGGCAAATCTCAGGTTGAAGAATACTCCGGAACTGAAGTTTGCTTGTGATTTATATTTGTTCAGTTTTTTTGCTCAGGGAATGGCTTTTGTTGATATTGTGCTTTTGAAAAAATCTAATGTATGTAATGGTAGACTTACTTATTCCCGTCACAAGTCGAAACAATTGATTCGTATTGCTGTAACTCCTCAAATGAGGGAGATAATGAATAGGTATGAAACTGAAGGAGAATATGTATTTCCTATTCTCAGCAATCAATATCCATCAGAATACAAGCAGTATCGTATGGCTTTAGGTCGTATTAACCGGCATCTTAAAAAAATTGCTACTATGATTGATATAAAAGTACCTTTGACCACCTATACTGCCCGCCATACTTGGGCTACCCTTGCCCGTGATTGCGGTGCGCCAGTTTCTGTAATTAGTGCAGCTTTGGGACATACTTCGGAAGAAATGACACGCATTTATTTGAAAGAATTTGATGTATCCTTACTTGATAAAGTAAATAGTATGGTAACCGATTTATCTTAGTTGCATATTTTTTGTATTATAATTTGTGAAAAGAATGTGCAATATTAATATTATTTATATATTTGCAGCATTGTAATCTATTTCATGATAGAGATTAAATTGAAAAGCGCTCTGTTTTTCTAGTAATTTATCTGCTGCAAAGTAACCCCTTTTTTTTATAATAGCATTTATCAAAAGGTACAATAATTTATTCATTTTGTACAAATTCCGATTTTATATGTTAAATCGTCTCATCATCAGCTTGGCAACGCTTCATTAATTGGCTTGGAGTGCACCCGAAATGCTGTTTGCAATAACGACTGAAATAAACTTGTGAATCAAATCCTAGTTCTTCGATGATATCTTTAATATATATATCCTGCTCTGTCATTTTTTCCAAAATTTGCAGATTCTTTTGTTTCAGCATCCATTGTTTGGCTGTCATTCCAAATGCTGCGTTGAATTTGGCAAAGAAACGACTTCTTCCTAGATTAGAGAGCAGGATGAGTTGTTTGATATTACTCACTTTGGTATAGTTGTGTATTACAAAATCTTTAAAGTTCATTTCTTTACTGATAATAGGGTAAAATAGCATAGCAATTTCTTGCCTTTTATAGAACCCTTGCAATAAGAAAAAAAACTCCCGTTGCATTAGGTCGTGCAGATGTGAACAGCTCATTCCATTTTTGATGCAACAGGTCAACAATTCTAAAAAAGAAGTTAGCGGATATCGAATTTTGACTGGTTCAAATTCGTATTCTGTATTATCACAGAATATTGATAATGACTGAAATACCAGTTTGTCACAATATCGTTCTGGGCTATCGAAAAACATTGATAGTATACTTGATTTTCCTTTTGTTACTCCTTTGAAATGCGAAGAGCATGGTATCAGTATCATATCCCCAGCATGAAATAATCTATTGTGGAATTGATTACAATTAATTGTGAAATCTCCTTCAAGAAAGAATAACAAATAATTCTTGTTTGCATTATTTTCCCCGAATTCGGTATTTTCGGAAAATTCAATGTGTTTAAATCCGGTATTGATAGTCGTCATGTAGTTTTCACATGAAAGGTGTTCCTCAATATACAGTAGTTCGTTTTTCATAGGTCTCGTCTAAAAAATGAATTATTCAAATTGTTTGGCTTGTATGTTTCACAATTGTTTCAGCATTTATATTTCTAATGGATTAAACGTCAGAATTTTATACTTAATTCTTCCTTTTCTCATTTAAAATATACCATGATGAAACAAATATATATTATATGTGTACTGTAATCTGTTTATAATTAACTATTTATGGCAAATATGCTTTATTTAATCTCTATCATGAAATAGAGAGTAAACAAAGTCTCAAACAAAACACTATAATATGGATAGATTTATAAAAAGTAAATTGGGCATTTTTTTCTTCATGCTTTTCCTGACAAAAAATTTCTTGGCAAACGCGCAAGATATGGCAATAAAAACAAATTTGTTGTATGGTGGTGTAATGCAGGCTCCAAACATAGGTCTGGAATGGCGTGTTTCTCCCAAGCTGACTCTCGATTTATGGGGAGCCTATAATCCGTTCCCATTGAGTAGGAACGGGCATGGGGCGAGTAATCGTAAAATGAAGCATTGGTTGGTTCAGCCTGAGCTCCGGTATTGGCTTTGCGAATCTTTTAACGGACATTTTTTCGGTGTGCATACATTTTACGGACAATATAATATAGGTGATATCCGTTATTTTGGCCTTAATGATTACCGGCGTCAAGGACATGTAATGGGGACCGGATTGAGTTATGGTTATCAGTGGCCTCTTGCAACACACTGGAGTTTGGAAGCGATGCTGGGTGTAGGATATGCACGTCTCAATTACGATGTGTATCCCTGCAAAGAATGTAGTAAACGCATACAGAAAAAGAACCGCAATTATTGGGGACCTACACGTGCCGCTATATCTGTGATCTACGTAATTAAATAATATGAAAATGAACAAATATCTTATTGTATTATTTTTCTGTCTGAATATTGCCAATAGCTTTGCACTGGAGCAATATGAACGAGTTTCTATTAGTGAAATCATTACTGCCAAAGACGAAAATGGAATTGTTTCAGTGAAATTTGTCTTGTCCGTTCCTTCAAATACTCTTGAAGCAAATGATATATTAACATTGACTCCAATTTTGATAACAAAGGATGGGCATGAACTATACAATCTTCCTTCTATATATGCTTGTGGACGTGTTGGTGATTTGACTCTTCGCCGTAAACAAGCATTTAGTAAAAACACAGACGCTCCCCGCTTTTTAGTTCATAATAAAGGCACATTGGCTTATTCTTTTACATTTGCTTATAAGTCATGGATGCAGACAGCCACTCTTGTATTGCACAGCCATCTCCGGAATTGCTGTAAAGAACGCGAGTTTCCGGATCGCGAATTGTACACTTGCTCTTTTGCCGGAGAGGTACCCGTGAAAAAGGTCAATTTTGCTATAACGCAGAAAGAGCCACCAATTACTTTGGGTATCACTGAGCGTTTGGCGCAAACCGAGAACTTTATAGAATCTATAGAGAACTATGTCCCCCAGCAAAAAAATGTAGTAGGTAAACAAGAGAAAGCACAAATAATTTTCTTCAAATCGGCTAAAGCAGAGATAGACTGTGAGTATTTGGACAATGAAAAAGTATTGCAGCATGTGATAGACGTAACCCGTCAAATACATAATGACCCAGAAGCGGAAATAGCACATATTGTGCTGCTCGGACTTTCGTCTCCAGAAGGAAGTTATGACTATAATGTGAAATTGGCAGCGAGTCGTAGCAAGGCAATGAAACAATACATTCTCAGCCATATTTCCCTGCCTGATAGTTGCTTTGAACTGGTGAATGGTGGAGAGGGATGGGATGAACTGCGTTACTTGGTCGAGAGATCGGATATGTCCAGTAAGGAAGAAATCCTTCAAATAATAGATGGTGTTTCAGCTCAGCAAGGACGTAAAATACGTTTGATGAAGCTGGATCGAGGAGTACCGTATCTAAATATAAAGGAACATCTGTTTCCTAAACTTCGTCGCGCCGGATATATAAAGGTGTATTATCGAAAGAGGAAAATTGACTAACAATACCGAATAAACTGGAAATACAATTAATCAATATTAATTTAAATTTTAATATAACAAAAAATGGGAAAAAACAAATTTTTAGTTGCTGTTTTTACTATGGCAACATTGACGTTTGCCGCTTGTAATAATGAAGAGTTACCTGCGGAAGTGACGGGCAATAATGGAAACGCCGAAGTAGTGGAAGGAGTACCTACCTACGCACGGCTCACTGTTCAGATGGATGGTGTGAAACGTACACGTACTGCAACTGAAACGGGAACTGCTGATGAACAAAATGTAAAAAACATTCATGTGTATGTTTTTGCTAATGGTTTATTTGAAACATCGACTGGACCTAGCGGTGATGTCGTTAGTAATAGCACTGGAGTATTTCATAGTGAAGTAATGAAACTCACTTCTGGCTTGAAAACTATTCTGGTAGTTGCAAATAAAGGCACAGATTGGTATCCGACGCCGACAACAGGGACAACACTTGCTGCATTTCAAGACCAATTGATGGATATGTATACTACTCCGGGGCGTCTTGCTCACGATGTCTCAGCTGTTGCTCGTGCAGGTGATGGATATAAAAAACTGCAAGGTATGGATAACCCGGCTGATAACGGTTTTTTAATGAGTAATCTGTTGTCTAACTCTAGCTTTACTTTGAAACCGGGCATTTCTCGGGCTGATGCCGAAAGAAATGATTATGGTAGTGAAGATCCCGCTGATTATAATCATTTTAAAATTTCCCTTTATCGTGCAGCTGCCAAGTTGCAGACTACTTACAACGATGCAAATGCATTGATTTACAGCACAACACAAGGTGATGATTTATCAAAAGTAGTAACAGTTGGCAAACTGACAAAACCTTCTTTCACGGTACGCAATTTACCGCAAAAAGTGTATCTTTTCCAACATGGAAGTGTGGATAGTCCATTAATGACCCCACTGTATAATGCCACAAATACTAATTCAAGTTGGGGAGACTTCAGGATTTTTGACGAAGTAAATGCTCCGGATATTGAAGTGGTAGCAAAAAATGAAACTCCCAACAGTCTGTACTTACCTGAAAATGCCAATGCAATACCCGTTATCGGAAATACTTCTTATGTACTTGTGAAAGGTGTTTTCGAACCGAATAGAGATTTGGTGATTACAGATGTGGATAATAATGGAAATTATGAATATGGATTTAAGGGCAATAGTGACCCAATTAACGTGTTTACATATTCACCTGCATGGGGATCCGTAATCTATGCTGTACCAGCAAGTATTACCGGTGACCAAGAACGCCTGAAACATGGTATTAATACTACATTAAAAACCTATTTGGTCAGAACGGGCTTGAAAGCATATATCAATAGTAATGAAAAATCTCCTGTTTATGATGGTATCATAGGTAGAAATGTTTATTACAGTATAAAGCCTGGTGCTAAGGATGGTATTTACAATACATTAGTTATTTCTAAGAATATTGAGAAAGATGATAAAAGTTATGATGCAACAGTTGTAGAAACAGTAAAATATCTGCAATACAATAATGGAATAACATATTATCGTATTAATATACAGGATGGTACGCAGCCGGAAAATCATAATTTAGCCTATTCTATTACGCGTAATAATTTGTATAAGGTAAATGTGAAATCAATCTCAGGTATTGGCTACCCGAACGAAGGAGATGTCACAGTAGATCCGGAAACTCCAATCAGCCAGAAAACTTATATGCAGGCTCATATTTCTGTTGAAGAATGGAAAGTTGTGGATCAGGATGCTGATTTGAACTAATAATGAAATATTAAAAAAGTTTATCTCCGGGCATTGCTACTCGGAGATAAACCTCTCAAAATCATAAATTAAGAAATATTATGCATTTCAATTTTACAATATTGTATCGGTATGTCGGAATAACTGTATTCACATGGGTACTGTCATGGCTTGTTGCTGGATGCGTAAAAGAGGATTTCTCAGGTTGCCCTACAGGGGCTTACTCCATTGCATTTGAGTATGTAAATCATACCGATGCAGAACATACCAATCGTTTCTGTAGAGATGTACATAGAGTTGATTTATATGTGTTTGATTCAACTGGGCACTTTGTGAAATGCATTACCACTAACGGAGCTCCTTTTGATAAGGACTTTCATATTGAACCGGAACTTCCTGAAGGCGGCTATACGCTGGTAGCCTGGGGAAATATATCTGATGAAGTACTAATAAAACCTGTTTTTGTGAGTGGAAAAACCACCTTTGAAGAAGGAATTCTGTCACTAAAAGCTATTGAAAATCAAAGTGTAAATAAGAAACTGACTTCTGTTTTTCATGCAATCAAAGAAGTAACAGTAGAAGGTGCAATTGATAAAACAGATATTCTTTCATTTACAAAAAATGAAAACCAGTTGAATCTTACAGTCAAGTGGTTTGATAAAAGCGGTGCATCATGTATTCATCGTTGTGCGGAGGGTGTTCGTGCTCGTGTGGTTGACCCTAAGGGGGCGACTTATAAATTTGACAATTCTGTAGTTGCTTCAGGCAACGAAATGACATATTATCCATATCAAATCAATGGCAATAAAGCAGGCAACCAACTGGAAAGTGTCTTTTCTTTGATGCGTCTCGTTGAAGGAGAAAAGCTGACATTACTGATAGAACGATTGATGCCGGATGGCAACATAAAAGAAATCCATCGTACTGATTTGATAGAACTGATCAAAATGCATCCATATGCCTCTATTCAATCAGAACTTGAACGGCAGGATGTCTATAATATAGAAATATCACTTATAGATGATTTAGATGGTGATACGGATACTTATATGCAAACAGCTATTATCATAGCAGGGTGGAAGATTATATTACAGGATACAGGAATATAATACTTTATAATTAAAAGATAATATGAAATTTAATTTGATTCGTAAATACAGTTTTGTTGCAATATTGTTATGCCTAATAACTGCTTGTTCAAGTGAGCTGGAAAAATCTTCCGTTATGAGCAGCCAAGAGGAAGGTAAGCAAATCTCCGTCAATATTATGCCGAAACTTGTTGTAGGTGATGGAAATGAGGTATCACAATTGCGTGTTATCATTTTTGCGACACGTACTTCCAATCCTTATGGTTCTAGAGAGCTAATCAGCAATCAACTGGTAGACACAAATGGAGATTATACTACCACAACCTATATAGGATATAATGATTTTTACGTGATAGGAAATGAGACGGTAGATCTCTCGAATGTAAAAGCACCAGAAGATTTGGAAAATATTCAGATGAATACGGAAAGTAGTCTGAATGCTTCAAAGTTTGTATTCTTCAAGAAATTACTTAATGTGAATGTACGAAATAAAAATGAAATATATCTGGAGGGTGAAACAACTCCGGTTTCAAAACTGGAAATAAAGTTGCAGCGTGTGATTGCTAAATTGAGTGTTAATTTTGATCTCAGTACAGAAATTTATGAAGGGCAAAATCCTACAAATGAGTATGTTAACTTTGAGTCGATGGAGCTGCTCCGCATCCCCAAATATAGTTATTTGATTTCTAAGACATATAAAAAGGATGAAGGATTTCTGGATAATCGTGTATTCTCATTAACAAATAGCAGTACGAAACAGAATCATTTTACATGGTCGTCGGGTGAAATATATTTGCCGGAATATCTACCGGAGAATGATGACTATAAAATGGAACTGCGTATTAAAGGAACATTAAATGGAATCACTCATATTTACACTTTACCGATTGGTGATGCGATGAATTCCGTTGACTCACATTCTACGGCTTGGAACATAACTCGCAACAGACATTATACTCTGAATGTTAAAGCTATCACCGGCCGTGGAGAGGAATCTCTCGAAGTAAAGGCCGGTGTTGCGGGATGGACGGAAATTAATGTTCCGATAGACATTACGGGATCCAGCTTTCTGGCTGTAAATAAAAAGACTCTTGAAGTGAAGTCTTTACGTTTTTATACATATGTTCGGTTTGCATGTAATGATGAGATCACTGTGGAACTTCCTAGTGATGTGACCATCAGTAATCAACTGAAAATGATTGTAGAATATGATGATACAACAAAGAAAAGTGGGCGTGTCGGTTTCAGGCGAGGAAATTGGAATACTGGTAATGATATTACGTACGTAGCAACATTAAAATCGGGTTCTGCATCTATTAAACTTAATTTGCAACTCTTTAAATCAGAAGTAGTTTCTGTCGGAACTAATCCTGTCACTTGGTCTTACGCAATGGGATATCCGGACGAGGCTAATACTATATCTGCTGATGTTTATAATGATAAACTATATAAAAAAGCTACTACGGAAACAGGATGTAGGGCATATTATCCCAAGAGCGTAGATCCCAATGATCCGATAAAAGGAAAGGGATGCTGGAGATTAGCAACTATACGTGAGAATTGGGTACTTAATTCTAGTAAAAAGGCATGGTGCATAGAGGAACTTTCACCCAAAACGGCATATGCAAGTTATGGATATAATGATCTCGTAAGCGATTACAAAGTGGTTTATAGGATGTATTCTTATAACTGCACTCTCGATGTCCGTCCACCTGAACTTTCGGATTTTATTGTTTCAAGTAAAGATATAACTGGCGTCAAAAAAGATGATGCGGAGTCAAAATGTACAGAATTAGGAAAAGGATGGAGATTGCCTACAGGACAAGAAATGAATTATGTGTTTTTAAATGCAGGAACGAATGGACTTCCCAATAATTTCTTTTCGGACAGTTACTGGGGGAAGAATGAAAATAATACGTTCATTGTAGCAACTATGGATGATCCAGACGGAAGTGCTACGACGGAAGCATTGCTAAAACAGACGCATGCAGTGCGTTGTGTAAAACCACGTTACTAACTAAAAAAAGAGACGATATGATTGTAAAATGGAAATATTCTCAATCGGTTCTGTTATTACTGCTTTTTTTTCTAGCAGCTTGCGATAGCGAGATGCCGAATACTAATGGAACAGAAAATAAACAGGAGCAACTGATCTTGAGACTAAATGTAAAACAGGAGTCTGTGGTACAAACACGGGGAGCAGTTGCACCCGCTGAAGATGAAAGAATAGAAAGTCTGGATTTTCTAATATTCAATCATAATGGGGATATTGTAGATCATCTACATCCTTCATTGGAATGGGCAGGAGATAATTATAAAACGACAGTGAGGGTATCTTCGGCTACAGGCGAACATACATTGTATCTGATAGCCAATTATTCGATGGAAGAAGGTACGATACATAATCTGAAAGAATTGGAAAGTAAAATATGTACAACTCTGAATGCATCTGTAAAGCCACCTTTTGTTATGGCTACCAAGCGTATTACACTTGCATCTCTTAATGCGGCAACTATTCATAGTGCAATGAACAGTGGTGGCAATAATGATGGGTTTAGCTTAATACGGAACGTGGCGAAGTTCGGTGTAGAAGTGAATGCCACTAATTTTAAAGTAAAATCGCTAGAATGGATAGGATGTCCTACATCGGCAACTGTGTTGGCAGGGGTAAACTATACCAGTCCTAATACTATGCGTGTTAGTAACCTTACACCTCTGAAAAATCCTGTCTACCTGTATCAGATTCCCAATATGGGCTCGGAGCCTCATAAAGGTTTTCATGTAGTTGTACATGGAGAATATACTGCGGCAGACGGAACAAAAAGGGAAGGATATTATAAACTTCGTTTGAGCACGCTGAACACTTCGGGTGATAAAGTAGCTTTGACTTCGATTGTAGGAAATAATTATTATAAACTGAATATTCAAAGTGTTACGGGTTTTGGCTCTAATTCGTTAGAGGCTGCGGAAAAGAATGGATTTACTAATGACATGGAGGCACTCACAATGCTGGATTATAGCAGTTCACATAATTATCAGGAAAACTTTTTGCAGAATGGCTATCAAATGGGGCTTGAAAATTCTCATTGGGTCATATATAATAATGACATAATGAATTCTTTTACACTAGGGTATTTTTACCGGTGTATTCGGGATCAGTCTTTGGTTGGATATACCACATTTGACCCGGATTATCCCAATCTTCAGCGTGGAGTTATAACAGTGGAGGCTAATGGTGCAATTGTGAATAAGCCCATTGCCTGCAATGATACTCCTGATACCCCCGTTGAGATGAAATTGCTTTTCACTGATTTAAATAACACTTTGGAAAAAGAAGGATACACATTTACTGGTATCATACAGTATGGTGTCTTCCAAAAAACGGTGACTGTTGAACACTATCCCTCCATTGAAAAGTCATATACAGTACTCACGATGTCTAAAACGAGCTATGGGGAAGTGGTCGGTTCTCACAGTTGGATGGGGATTGCCGAACAACGTCATGAAGGGGCTACTATTTATCAACAGCTGGATTCTGAAAATGATTATATATTTGTTCATATATTGAAAAATAATACAGGTAAGGCACGTGAGGGAATAATACGGTTATTTGGAAAGAATGGTTATTATGAACTCCAAATACATCAAAAAGGATAATTTAAGTGGTAGTAAAATTAACTAATAGGAAGGACTCGAAGATGGATACATTAGAAATTATCAGGGAACAGGAAATCAGCAATGAAGGAGTTATTTATTTGTATTGTGTGGGGAATTCATGGCGAGCTTTCGGGCGTTCTGCCTTCTATTTGTCTTTGCTGTATCCGGAACTGGAAGTTGTAAGAGAAGATACTCAGAATATTACAAGATTTTTTGTATGTATTCCAGATTATTATTTAATAAAAGTCTTTGATATAAATCAGATTTATGTTGATAATGAATACATAGAGATTAGGATTCCGGAAAGGATTTGTAACGGAAACGATGAGTATATTCAATGGTGCAACAAGCTATTGACTACTCAAGTGATGAGTGAATGATTGATATGAGAAGCGTAAAAGAAAAATGAAAATATTGTATTTTTTAAGATTGGGGATAAATTTGAAATATGTGATTTTATTGTTTTTGGGAGGAGCTTTATGCTTTTATAATTGTACTATTGGTTCTGCTAAATCTTATGCCGAAACAGAGCAAAGAAAGGATAATATATCATCAATAGAGCATTATTGGGATACGTATGATTTTGCGGACACTATTCGGCTGAATAATCCAGAAGAGACTGAAAAGATGTTGGTAGACTATCTTATTCGATTGTCGAAACAGACAGAGGAAAGGGCTTGCGAAAGTATCAGGGAATTGGTTGTGAAAACAAAAGTTAATGTTATGGTAAATCATTGGTTTTTGCAACAACTGGAACATCATTTATATGAGCCGGATTCGCCATTACGAAATGATAATTATTATATTTCAGTATTGAAAGAAGCGTTAGCTTCCGGAGATCTGAATGGGATGATGCGTGTGCGTCCATTGTATCAACTGGAAATGCTTCAAAAGAATCGGGTAGGAGCTAAAGCTGCTGATATTACTTTTACTTTGCCTACTGGAAGAATTGGTAGTTTGTGGGATGTTTCGGCTAAATATACCTTGTTGCTATTTTATAATCCGGACTGCATGCATTGCCAGAAGTATATACAGGAATTGTCCGATTCTCCGGTGATAAATGCTTTCTTGCAGCATAGTGAAGATAGTTTGTCTTGGTTGACACTTGTTGTGGTATGTGTAGAAGGAGATATAGATGTGTGGAAAGAATATCAAATGCAGTTTCCTTCTACATGGGTAAGTGGTTATGGTGTGAATAAAGTAGTTATTGAAAAAGATGTTTATTTTTTACGTTCTTTCCCTTCACTATATTTGTTGGGAGAGGATAAGCAAGTATTATTGAAAGAACCCTCTTCTATGAGTCAAATTACCAATTATTTATTAAATGAGTATGATACTATATAATAGTAGATTAGTACTATAAAAAAGGTGCGCAATTTTTATGGCCATATAACAGATAAGCTATATATTTGAAGCAAAAAGAAAATGGGCGAAAAGGCTTCGATGTGGAACTTATGGCACGGTTGTCACAAATTGAGTGAGGGCTGCCGCCATTGTTATGTATATCGTACGGATGGCAAATATGGAAAAGATAGCTCTGTCGTAACAAAGACGGAGCAATTCAACTTACCCTTGCAGCAGAAAAAGAACGGGACGTACAAGATACCTTCGGGCAATTTGGTTTATACTTGTTTCACGTCCGACTTTTTAATAGAAGATGCAGATGAATGGCGTGCCGAAGCATGGGAAATGATGCGGATTAGGCAAGACCTTCATTTTCTTTTTATCACAAAGCGGATAGATCGTTTGCAGCAATGTCTGCCCCCCGATTGGGGAGACGGATACGATAATGTAACAATCTGCTGCACCATGGAAAATCAGGACAGGGTGGATTATCGTCTGCCTATCTATAAGTCAGCACCAATAAAGCATAAGATTATTATATGTGAACCGTTGCTGAGCCAAATTGATTTCAAAGGAGAGCTAGGCGATTGGGTGGAACAGATTGTTGCAGGAGGAGAATCGGGCAAAGAAGCCCGTGTGTGCCATTACGACTGGGTGTTGGATATACGTCGGCAGTGCATAGAAGCCAATATCAGCTTTTGGTTTAAGCAGACAGGAAGCTATTTACTGAAAGATGGGCATGAGTATAAAGTTGCCCGTCAGTTTCAACATTCGCAGGCACGAAAAGCGGAGATAAATTATACTCCCGATAAAAATGAGTAATTGGTGAGAGAGTACAAAATATGGATAATCACGTCTTTTATTAAAGATATTGTGTGAATTTTAAAATTATCCATATTAATGAAACAGATTAAACTGTTACTTCTTTTAGCTTCCGCCTCCGTCACGGGAGCATTTGCGCAAAGCAATGGACTGACGGATATGAGTCAAAGTCGTTTTGCCAAGATGGCGAATACAAGTATCGATGCCGTGCAATGGACGAACGGATTCTGGGGAGATCGTTTTAATGTATTCAGCCGGACTTCTCTGCAAAGCATGTGGGATACTTGGAATACGCCGAAAGTCTCTCATGGCTTCCGTAACTTTGAGATTGCTGCCGGAGTGTGTGAAGGTGAACATTGGGGACCTCCGTTCCACGATGGAGATATGTATAAGTGGATGGAAGGAGTGGCTGCCATCTATGCAGTCAATAAAGACCCCGAACTGGATAAGTTAATGGATAATTTCATTGCTTGCGTGGTAAAAGCCCAGCGGGAAGATGGATATATACACACCCCTGTCATCATTGAAGAAATGAATAAAGGAGTGGACAGTCATTCTAACTCTCACTTGCAGACGGTGATTGGTACTAAGGTAGGAGCTGAAGATGAAAAAGGAGCATTTGCCAATCGCCTGAACTTTGAAACCTATAATCTCGGACATCTGATGATGGCAGGTATCGTCCACCGCCGGGCTACTGGAAAAACATCTCTTTTCGATGCTGCCGTAAGGGCAACAGATTTCCTTTGTCATTTCTATGAAACTGCATCTGCGGAATTGGCTCGTAATGCCATTTGCCCTTCTCATTATATGGGTGTGGTAGAGATGTATCGTGCTACGGGAAATCCCCGCTATCTGGAACTCTCGAAGAATTTGATTGATATCCGTGGTATGGTAGAAAGCGGAACAGATGATAACCAAGACCGGATTCCTTTCCGCGACCAATATAATGCTATGGGACATGCCGTACGTGCCAATTATTTGTATGCCGGAGTGGCGGATGTATACGCTGAAACCGGAGAAGAACAATTGATGAAGAACCTCACTAGCATCTGGAAAGATATCGTCACCCGTAAAATGTATGTGACAGGAGCTTGCGGTGCACTCTATGACGGCACTTCTCCCGACGGTACTTGTTACGAACCTGATAGTATTCAGAAAGTACATCAGAGTTATGGTCGCCCATACCAACTACCTAATAGCACGGCCCACAATGAAACTTGTGCCAATATCGGAAATATGCTTTTCAACTGGCGTATGCTGGAAGTGACGGGTGATGCCAAATACGCAGAACTGGTAGAGACTTGTCTTTATAACAGTGTGTTGAGCGGCATCAGTCTGGACGGAAAGAAGTATTTTTATACCAATCCGCTACGTATCAGTGCCGACCTGCCATACACCCTCCGTTGGCCGAAGGAACGGACGGAATATATCAGTTGTTTCTGTTGTCCGCCGAATACATTGCGCACGCTTTGCCAAGTACAGAACTATGCCTATACAGTAAGTTCCGAAGGCATTTATTGTAATTTATATGGAGCTAATGTGCTGACTACCCAGTGGAAAAATAAAGGAGAGATAGCTCTGGTGCAGGAGACGGATTATCCTTGGGAAGGAAATGTACGTGTGATTTTGAATAAAGTTCCTCGCAAAGCGGGTGTTTTTTCTCTTTTCCTCCGTGTGCCTGAGTGGTGTGATGAGGCTACATTGAAAGTGAATGGTCAGCCGATGCAGATAGATGTGAAAGCAAATACGTATGCAGAGGTTAATCGTATATGGAAAAAGGGTGATGTAGTAGAGTTTGTGATGGAAATGCCTGTCCGTATATTGGAGGCCCATCCGTTGGCAGAAGAAATCCGTAATCAGGTGGTTGTGAAACGTGGTCCGTTGGTGTACTGCCTGGAAAGTATGGACATAGCGAATGGGGTGAAGATTGACAATGTGCTGATTCCCGCCGATATAAAATTGACTCCGAAGAGAATCACTATTGAGAATAGCCCGATTGTGGCTCTTGAGGGGAAAGCTCGTTTGGCTTCTTCAACTTCTTGGGATGGAGTACTTTATCGTCCTGTTGCTCAGGCAGAAAAGACTGTGGATATCCGTTTAATCCCTTATTATGCTTGGGGTAACCGTGGAAAAGGAGAAATGACGGTTTGGATGCCTTTGAACCGATAATCAAGATGGCGCAAGAATAAAAACAACGTGATAAGTATATGTGGAATAGAAAAGCAATAGTGATAATAGGTTTGTTAGCTCTCCCACTGTCTGGTTTTGAAACGACGCTTCGGGCAGGCGAACTATGGATTTCTTCAAAAGGGGATGACTCGAATGATGGTATGCGCAATTCTCCTAAAGCAACTTTGACTTCTGCATTGCGCCAGGCACGCGAGTGGAGACGGACGGGAGACAGTCGTATTCAGGGAGGAATTACTATCTATCTGGAAGGAGGAACATATTCACTTTATGAACCAGTCTTTATCCGTCCTGAAGATAGTGGAACCAAAGAATCTCCAACCGTGATTCGTTCCGTTTCCGGTGAGGATGCAGTGTTGAGTGGCGGTGTACGTATTGGTAATTGGAGAAAACAAGGGAAGCTTTGGGTAGCGGATGTGCCGATGTTCAATGGACGTCCGTTAGACTTTCGCCAATTATGGATAGATGGAAAGAAGGCAGTTCGTGCCCGCGATGTAGAAGATTTTGAGAAGATGAACCGTATATGCAGTGTGGACGAGAAGAATGAGATTCTTTACGTGCCCGCTGTTGCCATGCGTCGATTGGTAGATGGGAAAGGTGCATTGAAAGCTAAATATGCAGAGATGGTGCTTCATCAGATGTGGTGTGTGGCGAATCTTCGCATCCGTTCTATCGAGATGCTGGGAGACAGCGCAGCGGTACGTTTCCATCAGCCGGAGAGCCGGATTCAATTTGAACATCCCTGGCCGCGCCCGATGGTTACTACAGACGGACATAATTCGGCTTTTTATCTGACGAATGCCTGTGAACTGCTGGATGTGCCGGGAGAGTGGTATCACGATGTCGAAGCCCGTAAACTCTATTATTATCCGCGAGAAGGAGAAAAGATGCAATCAGCCGAACTGGAAGCCATTGTTCCTGCTGTGGAAACATTGGTGCAGGTGGAAGGAACATTAGACCGTCCGGTTTCCCATATCCGCTTTGAAAAGATTACCTTTTCTCATACCACTTGGATGCGCCCTTCCGAAAAAGGACACGTACCTCTTCAGGCCGGAATGTACCTGACGGATGGTTACCGTATTGAGCCAAAGATGCAACGAGATTATCTTAATCATCAGTTGGATAATCAAGGATGGCTGGGACGTCCGGCTGCTGCGGTCTGTGTAACTGCTGCCAATCAGATCGATTTTGAGCGTTGCCGCTTCGAGCATTTGGGGTCAACCGGATTGGATTATGAAGAAGCTGCGCAGGGTGGGGTAGTCCGTGGCTGCCTTTTCCGTGATATTGCGGGAAATGGCTTGCTGGTGGGAAGTTTTTCTCCGGCTGCTCATGAAACTCATTTGCCTTATGACCCTGCCGATAGTAGGGAGCTCTGTGCATATCAGCAGATCAACAATTGCTATTTTACCGGAATAGGTAATGAAGATTGGGGATGTCTTGCCATCGCTGCGGGGTATGTGCGGGATATTAACATTGAACATAATGAAATAAGTGAAGTGCCTTATAGCGGAATCAGCCTTGGTTGGGGATGGACGCAGACAGTGAATTGTATGCGCAACAATAAAGTTCATGCCAACCTGATTCATCATTATGCAAAGCATATGTACGATGTAGCAGGCATTTATACGCTTGGTTCGCAACCCAAAAGTTATGTGACGGAAAACTGTGTGCACAGTATTTATAAGCCAAGTTATGTGCACGACCCGAACCACTGGTTTTATCTCTATACCGACGAGGGATCTTCTTTTATCACCGTTCGAGATAATTGGACCGAAGGAGAGAAATATCTGCAAAATGCGAATGGTCCCGGTAATATTTGGGAGAATAATGGTCCGAAAGTCGACAATGCCATACGCGAACGTGCAGGATTGGAGACGGAATATAAGGACTTGCAAAAGTATTGATAGGAATGAATATGAAAAATAGATGGATGATATTATTAGGTGCTTTGTCGCTGGCAAGTAGCACTTTTGCCCAGACTTGGATATGGTATCCGGGAGATTACGAGATATGGTTGGGCAATGAGATGAATAACCGCCGCACGGAACGTGGCGCTTTTTTTCCACCATTCTGGAAAACAGATAGCCATTATGTAGTCGTTGAATTTAGTAAGCAATTAGACCTTGCACAACCGGAAGAAATATTCATTGCTGCCGAAGGAAAATACAGTGTGAAACTGGATGGGAAGTTGCAATTCGGAATGCCCGAAACCATAACACTCCCTGCCGGAAAGCATAATCTTAATATAAAAGTATGGAATCAAAACACTCCTCCGGCAATCTATATAAAAGGAAAAACGGTGAACTCGGATTCTTCCTGGCGTGTGACTTATGAAGACAAGGAGTGGATTGACGAAAGCGGCAAAGCCAGCGACACATCAGCCACCATCTACATGGATGCCGGATGCTGGAACTTCGATGGAGCCACCCAACGCCCTTCCCTGTTTAGCCTGAAGCGTGAGCCTCAACAGCCTGTCAGCAAGACAAATCAACCCGAAGGGGGCATACTATACGATTTCGGAAAAGAAACCTTCGGATTCATCACTTTGAAGAACCTGTCGGGTAAAGGCAATATCGCTATCTATTATGGTGAAAGTCCCGAAGAAGCGAAAGACAAGGAATATTGCGAAACATTAGACCGGCTCCTGCTGGAACCCGGACAAGTGACCGATCTTGCTATTCGTAGTACAGTTCCTCTCAATAATTCGGATAACGAATATACTTTGGAGAACAGTAAGGCATTTCGCTATGTCTACATCACCCATGAACTGGGTGTAAAGATTGGAGAAGTATCTATGCAGTACGAATATCTTCCCGAAGAATATCGCGGAAGTTTCCGTTGCAACGATGAAGAGTTGAACCGTATCTGGGAAGTGGGAGCTTACACTATGCACCTCACCACTCGCGAATTTTTCATCGATGGTATCAAGCGCGACCGTTGGGTATGGAGTGGCGATGCCATTCAGAGCTATCTTATGAACTATTATCTGTTCTTCGACAGCGAATCTGTGAAACGTACCATCTGGCTGCTTCGGGGCAAAGACCCTGTGACGAGTCATAGTAACACCATTATGGACTATACTTTCTATTGGTTTCTCAGTGTCTATGATTATTATATGTATAGCGGTGATCTTCATTTTGTCAATCAACTCTATCCTCGTATGCAGTCGATGATGGACTATGTGCTGGGGCGCACCAACAAGAACGGAATGGTGGAAGGCATGACCGGCGACTGGGTATTTGTAGATTGGGCGGACGGCTACCTGGATAAGAAGGGTGAACTTTCTTTCGAGCAGGTCTTGTTTTGCAGGAGTTTGGAAACGATGGCTTTGTGTGCCGATTTAGTAGGTGATAAAGATGGAAAGCTGAAATATGAAAAACTGGCTATTGCACTGAAAGCTAAATTAGAACCTACATTCTGGAACGAGCAAAAACAAGCTTTTGTGCACAACTCGGTGAATGGTCAGCAGAGTGAATCTGTGACCCGTTATGCTAATATGTTCTCTGTGTTCTTCGAATATCTGGATAAGCGGAAGCAGCAAGCCATCAAAAACTCCGTTCTTCTGAATGATAGTATTCTGAAAATAACAACTCCTTATATGCGTTTCTATGAATTGGAAGCTCTCTGCGCACTTGGCGAACAGGATGCGGTGATGAAAGAAATGAAAACCTATTGGGGAGGAATGTTGAAAGAAGGTGCCACCTCGTTTTGGGAGAAGTATAATCCGGAAGAAAGCGGAACACAGCATCTTGCCATGTACGGGCGTCCATATGGAAAGAGCTTATGTCATGCTTGGGGAGCAAGTCCTATCTATCTGTTGGGCAAATATTACTTAGGGGTGAAACCTGTGAAAGAGGGCTACAAAGAGTTTTCAATCAGTCCTGTATTGGGAGGATTAAAATGGATGGAGGGCACTGTTCCCACTCCAAATGGAGTTATTCATATCTACATGGATAAGAAAACGATTAAAGTGAAAGCAACAGAAGGCAAAGGTTACCTGACGATTAAAAGTAGTTGCCAACCGAAAGTTAATATAGGAACCGTAGAGAAAGTTACAGAAGACACATGGCGTCTCTGGATTGATTCATCTGAAGAAAGAGTAACTACTTTTAATAATGAAAAATAGAGTGACGCTATCCCGAGACGAATATCCCCCAATAGAATAATATAGTATGCAAATTCTGCATGGCCGATGAAAGGACAAAATCCGCAACGGACAGGTTTGCAAAAGTAAATGGGTCATAAATGAAAAAAGGAAAGTAGCTGTTAAGGTTGTTTGTATATATGATTGTGTAGATATATTTGCGTGTGTCATATTGATGCCTTTATTACTCTTAATTTGCTTTCTTTTTCTTATACAAGATGCTAATAAACTCGTTTAGCGTTTATAATAAATAGTGAAGTCGTTTATAATAAACGGGTCTTGAGTTTATTATAAACTATATTCCGGTTGATTCGGTAAGGTAAACTGAATATATTAAACAAAACGGGGTGAAATCATTGCTGATTTCACCCCGTTTTGTATCTCCCAGACACGTATAAACGTTTCTAGAATATATGATTATGTCTTTATTTTTGTATGTCTCATTTTTGCTTCTCATTAAATGGTTATTGCAAAGATACAAAATAAAAAGAGCAAAGTCAATAGCTTATTCTAATTTCATGATTTTACAAGACAACACTATATAACACGTGCTTGCGTAGCGGGTGTCCAACAGGAACAAGCGGATGATTAAACTCTTTTATTCGCGTCATGCCAATCTTTTGCATGACACGTTCCGAACGCTCATTAGGCAGAGAAGTAAATGAAAACAGTTCTTTAATATCCAGATTTTTACGACCATACTCCAGACAAGCTGTGGCGGCTTCGGGTGCATATCCGTGTCCCCAATATTCGTGTGCCAGGCGCCAGCCAATTTCTACACCCGGGGCAAAATCTACATCAAAAGTAATTTGATGCAACCCGGTATAGCCCATAAATACATGATCCTCTTTACGCTCAACGGCATACAATCCGAATCCACAGGTGCGGAACTCGTGCCGAATACGTTGGTAGAAAGCAAGTGATTCTTCGGCAGTTAGCGGATTAAGAAAAAATTCCATCACATGAGGGTCGGCATTCATACGGAAAAAAGCCGGGATATCTTCTTCTTTCCAGTCGCGGAGAATCAAACGGGGTGTTTCAATATAGGTTTGCATAATTAAGATAATATTACTGGCCGCAAAGGTAGAAAATAAAAAGTGGAAATAAGAAATAGAGGGTGGAGGTTTTGGAAGGAGCCTTGAAGAAAAACATAAATGCAAAAAATACCAGCAGGCAGTAAGCGCAAAAAATCAGCCACACCGAAGTCCATGACCCCATGAAGTACCGATGCCCGTCTATCTCTTCCCAGTAACAAAAAGCATTGACTACAGCACCGGCACCAATCATGCCGAGACTGGAACCTATCCCTTTGGTCATCATCATCCATAATCCCTGTGCGGCAGACTTGTCAGTAGCCGGGGCTTGCTTGTCGACAAACAATGCGCCTGCTATATTAAAGAAGTCGAAACCGATTCCGTAAACGAACATTGCTGTCACAATAAGCCACATTCCGCTGCCTGTATCACCCAAGGCGAAACAAAAGAAGTTTACCACCCAAGCTGCCATTGCCATCAGAATCGTTTTCTTAATTCCTGCTCGGGCAAGTATGCACCCCACAGGAAGAATCCAGAACGCTTCGGAAATCTGCGACAACGATGAAAGCAATGTTGCGTTAGCTGCGCCGAATGTGCCCGAAAATCTTTCCAGTCCGTGGAAATGAGTAAGATATGGAGTGACATAGCCGTTATTGATTTGCAGTGCCACCCCCAGAAACATCGAAAACAAAAAGAACGGCAACAATTGCTTGTAACCCAAAAGGCGGAAAGAACCAATCACAGGCCATGCACGCCACCCCGACAAACCATTTCCTGCATTTCCGGTAGCCTTGCGGCGTGCCACCACTTCGGGAAGTGTGAAGGCATAAATAGCCGTCAGAAAACCTATCACCGCACTCGCACCTAATTGGGCAACGGTATATTGCATTCGCGACATCGCATAGGGATGCTGGTTGTTGAAGGTGAATCCTATCGAGCCGTCTGCAATCCACATCGAATTGACAACCCACATCATTGCAACGAAGCCTATCGTACCCCATATCCGTATCGAAGGAAACGCTTTGACCGGTTCGAGTCCTTTTTTCTTCAGCGTAGTGAATGAAACCGAATTGCAAAGTGCAAGTGTGGGAATATAGAATGCTACCGACAGGGAAAAGAGGATAAAAAGCGTCCAGAATTCAACTTTTCCGGAGAAGGCACCATAAGCCCAGGCAGCAAGCATAAAAGCTGCTGCCAGTAAATGACAAGTTCCCAACAGTTTCTGTGCTTGAACATAGCGGTCGGCCACGGCTCCCATAAGTGCAGGCATGAATAATGCTGCAAAACCGCCGACGGCATAAAACCATTGAATTTCCCGTCCCAGACCGGAGGAACCGAGGTATTGTCCTAACGATACCAGATAGCTCCCCCAGACTGCAAATTGCAGGAAAGTCAATAGCGACAGTCGAAATTTAATTCCCATACTTCTCTAATCTATCAAAATTTGATTTCAACTCCGCCCATGATGGTAGTGCCCGGCATCGGACAGCCGTACACAATTTCGTAATGCTTATTGGTGAGGTTGTCTGCCTTGACCATAAGCGTAACGGGAGCGTGACCTTCGATAGTATAGGCTCCGCGAATATTGAGAAGTGAATAATTACTTTTCTCCGGTCCGCCGGTTTTCAATCCCCAGATAGACGAAGATTCGAGAGTAAACGACCACTGCTTCGGAGTATAATTGATTTGCGCATAGAGTTTATTTTTAGGAGCATACAGTACATCGCCATTGGTGTACAGATAGCTATAGTTTGTCATAAAGAGAAGATCGCGGAGGAAAAGGTAAGAGAAGTCGAGCTCAAAACCCTTGTTGATGAACGAGCCGACGTTCATATTCTTCGGGCGGCCGTCTACGGGGCGGGTCTGTATCATATCTTTGCCGTCGATGAAATATAGATTCAACCCGGCATTCAACCGACCGTCGAGAGCCACTTGCCGCAGTTCTACTTCATAGTTGTACAGATATTCCGGTTTCAGGTCGGGATTGGCGGGCATATAGAGGTAGAGTTCGCGGAGGTTAGGCGCACGAAAGCCTTTGCCGAACGAGAATTTTAGAGAAGAACCCTTAGCAGGACGAAGGATGAATCCGGCTTGTGGCACCCATTCGTTGCCATATTGCGATGAATGTTGAAGTCGCACTCCGGCATTAAGGGCGAAGATGTCGCCCCAGAATCCCTGCTGCATCATCACGTATCCCGCCACTTCATTCTCATGGGCGGTAAAGTCGGCTTTCTCTTCGGAGGTTTCCTTCATCACGTTCCAACTGTGACCACCCCAATGTACAAAGTCGATGCCCGTCGAAAGTTTGTTGCCCGTCCAAGGCGTGAAGTTCTGGAAAGCATTGAATCCCATATTGTAGTCGGTAGAACGGAATATGAAGTCTTTCGGGTCTTTGTCGGGGGCATGGCCATCGTCAACGTGGTTCGACCCCCAGTTGATATATCCCTGCACGCCGCCTTGTGCATTACGGTAGTTATTATGGGCAAAGACGGAGGCTGTGCCGCGGAATAACTTAGTCCACATACTCAGCAACGGACTTTGGATAGTTCCGGGATTGTTGGCCTTTGTTTGTGTCATGTTGACATTCGAGCCCGTCTGCCAATGTTCGTTGGCCTTGTATTGGAGTTGGAGATACTCGTTGGCAAGCCAGAACTCGGAACCGGAACGATTGCCGTTGCTGCGGTCTACCTGTCCGGCAGCTGTTGCACCGAAACGGCCTTTACGATAAGATACGGCGGTATTGAATTTCTGAGTTGTGAACGAACCGAACATAGCACGTGAACGGCCGCTGAGTCCTTCCTCAGTAGCACGCTTGGTGATAATGTTGATAGAACCACCCATTGCATTTGAACCATATAAAAGCGAAGAGGGACCACGCACCACTTCGACACGTTCAACGCCGTTAGCCACGTATGTGTCCGGCAAAGAATGACCGAAAATACCGGCCCATTGTGGCTGGCCGTCAATCATAAAAAGTACTTTATTTCCTTCACCCACGCCACGAATACTAACTGCACCCGCCGCACCGCCGGAAACGCCGTAGCCCGCAAAACCGCGTTCGCTTACGAACAATCCGGGAACTTGGTTTTGAAGTATAGGCAGAAGGCTGCTCTGCGCACTCTTTTCGATGGTTGACTCATCTATGGTAGAAACAGTCAAAGGAGTTAGTACTATATCCATTTTACGTGGAGCCACCACTTCAACTTCCGGTAAACGCAATGAATCTATTGGAGCATCGGTGTTATCCGAAGCAAACATGTTAAGTGTTGGCACGCAGGCCGTCGTTGCGATAAAAATCGTTTTTAGTTTCAGCATAATGTTAGTTTATTAAGAAATTTGGTGTTCGAAGCAATGACTTTCTTAAAAAAAGTAGTCAAAGTCATAATGTCAAAGAAAACAATCTTAAGTTAATTTTGTTCGTAAGCTAACATAACATTAATTGATTCATATGGACGAAAAAGAATTCTTTGACAATCTGGCACCGACTTGGGATTCCAACGAGGTGTTATCCACTCCCCGGCGTGTAAGCGAGATTTTGGAACACGCTAATATACAACTCGGTGAAAGCGTGCTTGATCTCGGCACGGGTACGGGTGTGCTAATTCCGCAATTAGCGAAACTTGTGGGGCCGAAGGGCTCGATTATGGCGGTCGATTATTCGCAAGGAATGCTCGACATAGCTATCCGTAAAAATAAAGAAGTCATTCCTCACCCCACATTTTTAAACATGGACTTCGAAACAGAAACAATCGATGGTGTTTTCGACCATATCCTTCTTTACTGTGTCTATCCCCATCTCCACACGCCCGTTGATACTCTTAAATGGCTGCGTGCTGTAAACCTTGCCGAAAATGGGCTTATTACCATCGCATTTCCTACTGACGAAAACTTTATCAATAGTATCCATCGCCAAAAACATTCGGAGAGTGACTGTCTTCCATCGGCTCACAATCTGGCAAAGACTTTTCGACTTCATGGTTTGGATGCTGTTGTTGCGAAGACGGATAAGAATAGTTATATCATTAATATTTCATAATACACTTTTTCGGAGATAACGCACTTTTAGTTTGAAACGTCAGATACTTTGTTTTGTTCGGAAGGAACTTTTTTGATTCATGAAGTGTTTAAATTATGGTTTACATAACAAATTAAACATTTTAAAAGCGTATCATTATGACTAAGAATGAAGAACTTCCAATTGAGGAGGGCAGTAAGGCTGCACCCGAACGATTTTACATTAAAGTTACACCCGACGGTCCATACTTTGTATATGGTAATCCGCCGTTAGACCAGGAAATTATTATGCCGAATGAAGAAGGTTCTTCATGGGTGTATCAGAAAGGAAAACATTTTGATACTTCCGAAAATCCCGTTCATCTGTGCAGATGCGGCCATTCCAAGCATAAACCTTTCTGCGACGGTTCTCATAAACATGCCGATTGGGACCCTAAGGAAACAGCGTCTCACCAGCCTTTGCTAGAGGGGGCGGAAGATATCGACGGTCCGACTATGGTGCTTGCCGATAACGAAAAGTATTGTGCTTTTGCGCGTTTCTGCGATGCATGCGGACGAATCTGGAATTTGGTGCAAAAGGCCGAGACTGAAGAAGAACGTGAACTAGTTCGTCATGAGGCCGGACATTGCCCGTCAGGAAGACTAGTATTGTGGGATAAACAAACGGCGAAAGTTTTTGAACCACCCTTCGAACCATCTATCGGAGTAATTGAAGATCCGGGCATTAAAGTAAGCGGTCCGCTATGGGTGAGAGGTGGTATCCGTATCGAAGGAGCAGATGGAAGAAGTTATGAGATAAGAAACCGGGTGACGCTGTGTCGTTGCGGTCAGTCGTCCAACAAACCTTTCTGTGACGGCACTCATGCCAGTATGCATTTCAATGATGGCATTCCATTGGAAAAAGGAAATGAAGAATGGTAATAAACTATAAGAGAGTTGTTGAGAGTCTGTAAATGTCGACTTTCAACAACTCTCTCTTTTTTCTTATTCCGGAGTATGATAGGGGTGTGTAAACCAAAAACATGAACCTTCCCCTTCGGTAGATTCCACTCCGATTTCTCCATTCATCTGCGAAACGATACTTTTGCAGATAGAAAGTCCCAGGCCTGTGCCTTGAACGAAGGTGTTTAGTTTGACAAACCGCTCGAAGATGGTATCCAATTTCTCTTCGGGGATTCCTACGCCTGTGTCGCGCACATAAAACTTTATTTCGTGATGCTCTGTTAGTTCATATCCTAACGTGATACGACCTTGATTGGTGAACTTCAATGCATTATTGATGAAGTTGATGATGATCTGCATAAATCGATTCTTGTCTGTATAAATATGACATTGGAGCAGGTTCTTTTCAAAAATCAGTTCAACACCGTCTCTTACTTTCATACTCATTGACTTGATGATCTCATTACAAGTCTCATTGACATCGAGGTCTGTATATACAAAGTTGAATGTGCCGGCTTCAATTCTCGAAAGGTCAAGAATATCAGATATTAACTGTAGGAGAAGTTCGTTATTCTCTTGTACAATTTTGATATATTCCATACGTTCATCTCTGTCATCTGTTTCGGCTAGAAGACTGGAGAAACCAACAATCGCATTGAGTGGTGTACGTATCTCATGGCTCATATTGGCTAAAAAAGCTGATTTTAGTCGATCTAGTTCTTCTGCTTTGTCGCGGGCGATAATCAACTTTTGTTCTGTCTCTTTCAGAGGAGTGATGTCATAATTGATGCATAGCATATCTATTACTCCGTCTTGGGGACGATAATCTCTCACCATCACATTGACACTGGTCCACGTGTACTTGCCGTTTTCTCTGAGCACGCGTACTTCTTTGCGAAGGCTGGTGGTTTTTCCTTCTCTCACTCCGCGTACGAAATTTTTGAGTTCAGCCTGATCTTCGGGATGCACGTGCGAATAAACGCCGATAACTTGTGGCATGGGAGTTTCCTCGGCTTCTCCCAGATTGCGGTACCATGTATCTTGTGCATATCCATCCTTCGTCACCACGTTGAAATGAGCAAAGCCTACTTTTGCGTAATCTCCGATGAGCAGAAACAGATTCTCAAATTCCTGTATCTTAGTGTATGCAATGGTAGTCTCTGTGGTATCTATATTGATAATAAGGTAGTTGGTGAATTGGTTGTGGGAGTCATAAAGCGTGGTTACTTTGGTGGTAAGGTTCATAATTCCCTCTCTACTGCTTTTTATATATTCATTGACAATGGAAAAGTCGTAATCAATGGAGAAGTCGACATCTTGCCTTGCCCTCAGTTTGTTTTTCACTGATGGAGGAATATTAGGATTATCGAACAGGCAGATGCCCAACACTTCTTCCTTATCGAACAAGCCGAATATCTCGCATTCCTTATCGTTTATGTCTATCAAGTAGCCATCTTTATCGTAAAGCTCAATGCCGGCAGGCAGATTCTTATAAATATTGCGGAGTACCTTCTCACTATGATCCAATGCGCGTCGGTCTTCTTTTGCGCGGATTTCCGATTTGCGGAGTTCGATGCAGATACTTAGGATATTTGCCAAGGACGAGAACCATTGAAGGTCTAATTCGCTCCAAGTGCGTTCCGTTTTCACCATGTCAAAGCCTATGTATCCCCATACTTCGTCTTTAGACAGAAGAGGGACTACCATAAGAGATTTGATGTTTTGTGCTTCCAGCAAATCACGATGTTGTTGTGCTTCGGGCGGCAGGTCGTCCAATGTTCTCAGGATGATGGGCTTTTTCTCCAGAATCTGGCGGTCCCACCAATAAGATTCGTTCCATGGGACGTTCTGAAGAAGTTCTTTCTCTTTAGATACTTCCTCAGCGGCTGCCTCATAGGTACAGTTTTGTATTCTCCTTCCTCTATCTATTTCGATGATATAGGCGCGGTCTACATTGAACTGTTTGATAAGGTCGCTCAATATTTGATTGATAATTTGCGTGATATCCTCCTTGGCATCTCTCATATTGTTTGTTCTTGTTTTCAACATTATAAACTGGGATATTAACGGGCAAATATAGGGATAACTTTTCAGTTATGCGGATATTACATACCTTTTAAGAACGAATGGCGAAATCTGGTGCCGGAAAGTAGGAATCGAGTATTTATGAGTACAAAAAGGCACTGTCTTCGTCTTATTTTTATAGAAAACCGAATTATACAATTAATATTCTATCAGAAGAATGAAGAAGACCAAATTATTCATGTTTGCGGCATGCACACTACTATTGACAGCGTGTGGCAAGCAAACCGTGAAAATCATGACTCCGCCGGATGCGTCCAATCGCATTCTGTTTGGTGCGGAACAGTTACAGACTACCTTGAATCAAGCCGGCTATCAGGTTATGATGCAACAGGGAGACACTATATTCTCCGATCCTGAAATCAAGACTATTCTGTTGGTGGAAATTAACGATACTACTCTAAAGAAAGAGGGTTTCCATATTACGACTGCTGGCAATCTAACCAGGGTGTCTGGAAGGGATGGCAGCGGTGTCATCTACGGTTGTCGCGAACTGATAGACCACGTGAATGACTCGGAAGGTAAATTGAACTTTCCCGAAGAGTTGAAGGATGGACCGGAGATGGTACTTCGCGGGGCGTGTGTCGGTCTGCAAAAAATGACTTATCTGCCGGGACACGGCGTGTATGAATATCCGTATACGCCCGAAAGTTTCCCTTGGTTTTATGATAAAGAGCAATGGATTAAGTATCTGGATATGCTGGTTGCTAACCGCATGAACTCACTTTATTTATGGAATGGCCATCCGTTCGCCTCACTGGTGAAACTGGATGATTATCCGTTTGCGCTCGAAGTGGACGAAGAGACATTCAAGAAGAATGAGGAGATGTTCTCTTTCCTAACGGAAGAAGCGGACAAGCGCGGCATTTTCGTGATACAGATGTTTTATAATATCATCCTTTCCAAACCGTTCGCCGAACATTACGGGTTGAAAACTCAGGACCGTAACCGTCCTATCACTCCGTTGATTGCTGATTATACTCGCAAAAGCATCGCTGCCTTTATCGAGAAGTATCCCAATGTAGGATTACTCGCTTGTTTGGGTGAAGCAATGAGTACGGTAGAAGATGATGTGGAATGGTTCACGAAAACGATTATCCCCGGAGTGAAAGACGGCTTGCAGGCATTGGGACGTACGGACGAGCCGCCTTTGCTGCTACGTGCACACGATACGGATTGCAAGTTGGTGATGGATGCTGCACTGCCATTATATAAGAATCTCTATACGATGCATAAGTATAACGGCGAATCATTAACTACGTATGAACCTCGTGGTCCATGGTCGAAGATTCACACAGACCTGAGTTCTCTCGGCTCTATCCATATCAGTAATGTTCATATTCTGGCAAATTTGGAACCGTTCCG
Source organism: uncultured Bacteroides sp. (assembly GCF_900547205.1). Lineage (GTDB taxonomy): Bacteria > Bacteroidota > Bacteroidia > Bacteroidales > Bacteroidaceae > Bacteroides. The sequence continues at coordinate 9,569 of NZ_URFY01000003.1, read as the reverse complement.
TTGGGGCTCTCCGGATTTTGTGCAGAAGGCTGTGACAGCGATGCACAATGTACACGGTGCCAACGCATTGCATCTGTATCCGCAGGCTTCTTATTGGGATTGGCCTTACACGGCAGATAAATTGCCGAATGGTGAGCGTGAGTTCCAACTCGACCGCGACTGGATATGGTATCAGACGTGGGGACGCTATGCTTGGAATTGTCACCGTGACCGTGGAGAGGAAGTCGATTATTGGAACCATCAGTTAGGCAAATTCTACGGAACATCCGATGAGAATGCTGGCAATATCCGTACAGCATACGAAGAAAGCGGTGAGATTGCTCCGAAATTATTGCGTCGTTTCGGTATTACAGAAGGAAACCGTCAGACATTATTGCTGGGTATGTTTATGAGTCAGCTTGTCAATCCTTATAAATACACCATTTATCCGGGATTCTATGAAAGTTGCGGACCAGAAGGGGAGAAGTTGATAGAATATGTAGAGAAAGAATGGAAGAAGCAGCTTCATGTGGGTGAGATGCCGTTGGATATCATTGCGCAGGCGATAGAGCATGGCGATAAGGCAGTGGCGGTTATCGACAAGGCAGCGTCTTCAGTATCTGCCAATAAAGATGAGTTTGCACGTTTGCAGAATGATATCCACTGTTATCGTGAGTTTGCGTATGCATTTAACCTGAAAGTAAAAGCTGCCAAACTTGTATTGGATTATCAATGGGGAAAAGACATCAAGAACCTCGAAGATGCTATTCCACTGATGGAGCAGGGCTTGGAGCATTATCGCAAATTGGTGGAACTGACGGACGAACATTATCTCTATGCCAACAGTATGCAGACCGCTCAACGCCGTATTCCTATCGGTGGTGATGACGGCAAGAACAAGACTTGGAGGGAATTGCTGGTGCATTATGAGAAAGAATTGGAGAACTTCAAAGCAAATCTCGCAATGCTGAAAGAGAAACAGAAGAGTGGCAATGTCACTGAAGCTGTAGAGATAGCTGCCTGGACGCCTGCCAACGTGAAACTGATTTCCAATTATCCGAGCGTCACGCTAGGCGAAGGTACCTCTCTCTTTACCGACCAACCGGGTAAGATTGAAGCCATCGCTCCCGAACTGAAAGGCTTGAAAGCTTTCCGTTTTAGCGGAAGCGAACAGCGTGAGACAGGGACAAATATCTCTTTTGAAACAGATGCTCCCGTAGCACTGCTGGTTGCTTACTTCAAGGACGACCAAAAGAAATATGCCAAAGCACCTAAATTGGAGATTGATGCTTCTGCCAACGATTATGGTCAGGCGGAACCTGTCTTGACCAATGCGGTCCGAATCAACGGAATGCCATTGGCGAATGTACACGCCTATCATTTCAAGGCGGGAAAACATACGTTGATGTTACCCAAGGGATATCTTCAGGTGCTGGGATTCACGATCGATAATGACATGAAATCTCGTAATGCCGGACTTGCCGGAGATGAAGAGACGATGGATTGGCTATTTTATTAATGAATTAGGCATGGATTACCGTGCCTAAAACTTTATATAAATGAAAAAGATATTACTCACAATTGCTTGCTTTGCATCCGCACTTCCTGCTCTTGCGCAGCGCAAAGTCCCGCAGGAACGGATGGAGCAGATTTACGAAGAAGCAAAGACACCTTACAAATACGGACTAGTTGTTGCTCCGACGGACAATCATCATAAGATAGATTGCCCCACCGTATTTCGTGAAGGCGATAAATGGTTGATGACCTACGTTGTCTACAACGGTAAAGGAGGCACCGACGGTCGCGGTTATGAAACGTGGATTGCAGAAAGCGACAATCTTCTTGAATGGAAGACATTAGGACGTGTTCTTTCCTATCGCGACGGGAAATGGGACTGCAACCAACGGGGCGGATTTCCTGCATTGCCCGATATGGAGTGGGGGGGGAGCTATGAACTTCAAACCTATAAAGGTCGCCATTGGATGACTTATATTGGTGGTGAAGGCACGGGATACGAAGCCGTGAAAGCACCGCTATTCGTCGGCCTTGCCTGGACAAAAGGAAATATCGCCACGGCTCACGAATGGGAGTCGGCGGATAAACCAGCTCTGAGTATCCATGATAAAGATGCTCAATGGTGGGAGAAGATGACTCAATATAAGAGTACGGTTTATTGGGATAAAGACAAGACACTGGGTGCGCCTTTTGTGATGTTCTACAATGCAGGCGGTCGCCATCCGGAGACGGATTTGAAAGGAGAACGTGTCGGAATAGCACTCTCCAAGGATATGAAATCGTGGAAACGTTATCCTGGCAATCCCGTCTTTGCACACGAAGCTGACGGAACCATCACCGGAGACGCACATATCCAAAAAATGGGCGATATGTATGTGATGTTCTACTTCTCGGCTTTCGAACCCTCACGCAAGTACAAGGCATTCAACACGTTTGCTGCCAGCTATGACCTCGTGAACTGGACGGACTGGAAAGGAGATGATCTTATTATCCCTTCCAAGAACTACGATGAACTGTTTGCACACAAAAGCTATGTGATAAAGCACGACGGAGTAATCTATCATTTCTACTGCGCCGTGAACAATGCTGAACAACGTGGCATAGCCGTTGCCACTAGCAAACCGATGGGGCGGTCTGCTATCCGTTTCCCTAAACCGGAGACGAAGAACCGTCGCCTTGTCACCGAACTCAGTGAAAACTGGAAAACTTATCTACTTGAGAGTGTTGGAGAAGTGAAGGATGGAAAGTTGAAAGCTGGGAGTAAAAAGACTGTAAATATTCCCCATAACTGGGATGATTATTATGGGTATCGTCAATTGACGCATGGGAATATGCATGGCACAGCCATGTACATTAAAGACTTTGACACTGATGTGAAAGCAGGAAAACGATATTTTCTTCGATTCGACGGAGTAGGAACGTATGCTACGGTTAAGCTGAATGGGCATGATTTCGGACGTCACCCTGTGGGGCGCACCACGCTGACACTTGATGCCACCGACGCTCTGAAACAAGGGGGCAACCGACTGGAGGTAAAAGCAGAACATCCCGAAATGATTGCCGATATGCCGTGGGTATGTGGCGGATGTTCCTCAGAATGGGGTTTCAGCGAAGGTTCGCAACCCTTTGGTATCTTCCGTCCTGTGGTGCTGGAAGCGACGGATGAAATTCGTATTGAACCTTTCGGTGTGCACATCTGGAATGATGAAAAGGCAGCCAACGTATTTGTCGATACGGAAGTGAAGAATTATGGTAAGACTACGGAAACGATTGAAATAGTCAATAAGTTGAGCAATGCCGATGGTAAGCAGGTGTTCCGGCTGGTAGAGAAAGTGACTCTGGCTCCGGGAGAGATGAAAGTAATTCGCCAGCAGTCTCCTGTGGAGAATCCTGTGTTGTGGGATACGGAGAACCCATATCTCTACAAACTGGCAAGCATGATTAAGCGTGACACGAAAACAACGGATGAAATTTCGACTCCGTTCGGCATTCGCACTATCAGTTGGCCGGTGAAGCGCAACGACGGCGACGGTCGCTTCTATCTCAACGGTAAACCTGTTTTTATCAATGGTGTTTGCGAATACGAACATCAGTTCGGACAGAGCCATGCGTTCAGCAAGGAACAGGTGGCAGCAAGAGTGAAACAAATACGTGCGGCAGGGTTCAATGCCTTTCGTGACGCTCACCAACCTCATCATCTCGACTATCAGAAATATTGGGATGAAGAAGGAGTCTTGTTCTGGACACAGCTATCTGCACACGTGTGGTATGACACTCCTGAGTTCCGCGAGAACTTTAAGAAACTGCTCCGTCAATGGGTGAAAGAACGGCGTAATTCTCCGTCCGTAGTGATGTGGGGATTGCAGAATGAAAGCACCTTGCCACGAGAGTTTGCGCAAGAATGTAGTGAAATCATTCGTGAGATGGACCCGACGGCACGTACCATGCGTGTTATCACCACGTGCAACGGCGGCGAAGGTACGGACTGGAACGTGATTCAGAATTGGAGCGGTACATACGGAGGTGATGTGAATAAATATGCTAGTGAGCTTTCACAGCCCAATCAACTCTTGAATGGAGAATACGGAGCCTGGAGAAGCATCGACCTGCATACCGAACCCGGTGAATTAGAAGTGAATGGTGTGTGGAGCGAAAGCCGAATGTGCCAGTTGATGGAAACCAAGATTCGTTTGGCAGAACAGGCGAAGGATAGCGTCTGCGGACAATTCCAATGGATATACAGCAGTCACGACAACCCCGGACGTCGCCAGCCGGATGAAGCGTATCGGAAGATTGATAAGGTAGGCCCGTTTAACTATAAAGGGCTGGTCACTCCATGGGAAGAACCGTTGGACGTATACTATATGTATCGTGCCAACTATGTGTCGGCAGCAAAAGACCCGATGGTATATCTGGTGTCACATACGTGGGCGCACCGTTTTGAGAAAGGACGCCGCCGGGCTACGATAGAAGCATATAGCAATTGCGACTCCGTACTGCTCTACAATGATGTGACGAACGAAAAGGCTACTTTCCTCGGACGTAAGAAGAATAACGGTGTAGGCACCCATTTCATGTGGGAGAATAGGGATATCCGATACAATGTACTCCGTGCCGTGGGTTATTATAAAGGAAAACCGGTCGCCGAAGATATGATTGTGCTCAAAGGCTTGGAGCAAGTGCCCAACTTCAATGCTCTTTATCAGAATGAAAAACCTGTATTGAAAGGAGAAGCCGGATACAATTATCTCTATCGCATCAACTGTGGAGGTGACGACTATACGGATAGCTTCGGACAAACATGGCTACAGGATAATACGAACTTTTCCCACTCATGGGCGGAAAACTTCAAAGAACTGAATCCTTATCTTGCCAGCCAGCGTACCACAAATGATCCTATCCGCGGAACCCGTGACTGGACGCTGTTCCAGCACTTCCGCTTCGGCCGTCATCAGTTGGAATATTGTTTCCCTGTTGCAGACGGGACGTATCGCGTCGAACTCTATTTCACCGAGCCTTGGCATGGCACGGGTGGAAGTTCCTCCACCGATTGCGAAGGATTACGTATCTTTGACGTAGCAGTGAATGATTCGCTTCTACTGGATAATTTGGATATTTGGGCGGAAAGCGGTCACGACGGAGCCTGTAAGAAAGTGGTATATGCCACCGTGAAAGGCGGAATCCTGAAAATACATTTCCCAGAAGTGAAAGCCGGACAGGCTATTATTTCAGGAATAGCCATCGCATCCACTAATCCGGACTTGAAGCCGACTGTATTCCCCGCATCCGACTGGAATTGGGAAAAAGCAGACAAAGATGTTCTCGAAAAGACTCCGAAAGAACTGCTTCCTGAAGATAAGAATGCCCGAGTGAGCATAGCATACCAGGCAGAAGAAACTTCTGTGAAAGGTGTCTACAAAAAGAAGGAGCATCGCAAACAGACTGGCATCTTTTTCGGGAAAGGCAAGAATAGCAGTATCGAATGGAATGTATCTACCGGACTGGCACAAGTATATGCCCTTCGTTTCAAATACATGAATACGTCAGGGAAGCCAATCCCTGTGCGGATGAAATTCATTGATTCCAAAGGTGTCGTATTGAAAGAAGATATCCTTACGTTCACGGAAACTCCCGACAAATGGAAGATGATGAGCACTACTACCGGAACATTCATCAATGCCGGTCATTATAAAGTATTGCTCTCAGCAGAGAATATGGACGGTTTGGCATTCGACGCACTGGATATTCAGTAATAATAGTATTTAGGCACGGATTACACGGAAACCACGGTTATGGCTGAGCAATGTCTCAAACCGTGAATTTTGCGTAATCCGTGCCTAATAATATATTATAGCACAACTTATATATATTATAATACGACTACTATCTTCCCAGTATGATGTCCGGATACCATTTCTTCATGCGCTTCCTGAATCTTATCAAAAGGATAAGTCTTCCCGACGCTTGATTTCATGCTACCCTCTGCGAGCATTGCAGCAATTTCTTTCATATCTTTACCGCTGGAATGCATCAACATATAATGGTAGTTCTTAACTCCTTTCTCCCGAGCTGCTTTCTCGGCAGCATCCTTTTTGACGGTAGGTAGTAGAACGATGGTTCCGTCTTCTTTAAGCACTTTCAGCGAGCGAACAAAATTGTCGTCTCCTATACTGTCAAGAATAAAATCGACATCGCTTACCATCTCTTCGAACTTCTGGGTCCTGTAGTCGATGCATTCATCTGCCCCCAATCCGAGCACAAAATCTTTATCTTTCCCAGATGCTGTTGCTATCACATAGGCACCGAGTTTCTTAGCTATCTGCACCGCAAAGCTACCAACACCTCCTGCTGCACCGTGAATCAATACTTTATCTCCCTTCTTCACATGACCGGTATCGATAAGAGCCTGCCATGCGGTTAGGGGTGACTGAGTGGCACCTGCTGCTTCTTCAAAGGAGATGTTTTCCGGTATCAACGCCAATTGAGATTCGGGAGCTGTTGTATATTCCGCATAACTATTACCGATTCCCGGAAAGTTTATAGTTCCAAAGACAGCATCCCCCATTTTAAATTCGGATTCGTCATTACCTAAATGCACTATTTCGCCTGCAACGTCCCAGCCAAGAATCATCGGCTTTTCCTGTTTCAGCCTCTCAGCCATACCACCACCTTGACGGGTTTTCACATCAATCTGGTCAATACCGATTGCTTTCACTTTAATCAGTACTTCGTCTGATTGTACTTCCGGTTTTGGAACATCTTTAATAACGAGATTCTCAACTCCACCGAAATCTTTTAGTACTACTGCTTTCATATATTTGCTTTATTAGTATTCATTTTAAACAAGGGATAGAGTGTTTTGTTTGCCTGTTAACAATGATTTTTATATTTCCAAAGCTTTGCTTTTAAATAATGCCTATCTTTGAAATTAAAAAAGAGTATGGAAAAGGATATTCCGAAATTTGATTTAAAGGTTGACTATCTGGTTGGGGAAGCTTTTGAGAAAAACTTAATAGGATATCTGCATTTTCCTTGTAGAATAGAATCGGGCTTTTTCATGCTTTGCAAGAAAGGGAATATGCGTGTGACAATTAATGCAAACGAATATTGTATCTCTGCGAATGATCTGATAACATTGCCTCCCCACTATTTTATAGAAATTCATGAATGCTCAAAGGACGTCCATGTCTATTATGCAGGCTTTTCATCCCAATTTGTTGAAAGTGTTAATCTTATTACGTCTACCGGGCATCTTCTTCCTGTCATCATGGAGAATCCGGTCATTGCGTTATCTCCCACAGACGCCCATAGCTATGAATTGTTTTATCAGTCTTCTATATTTTCATACGTGTCTCCAAGGTCCAGAGTAAATAAAGAGATTATAAAAGCTGTGTTTACGATGTTTATTCAGGGAGCAACGGAGATTTATAAGATGAGAAAGAACTGGGACTCGCCTGTGCCCTCACGGAAGTATGAAGTCTATCAGTATTTTATGAAACTTGTTATGAAACACTATACGATTCAGCATAGTGCAGCGTTTTATGCAGACCAGCTGGGACTAAGTTTACCGCATTTTTGTTCAACTATTAAAAAGGCGACAGGAAACACTCCCCTGGAAATTATAGCTTCCGTAATCCTGATGGAAGCCAAAGCCCGATTGAAATCCACCAGTGATCCGGTGAAAAATATAGCTTTGGCTTTAGGATTCAGCAATCTTTCCTTTTTTAACAAGTTCTTTAAACAACATGTTGGTATTACTCCTCAAGAGTATAGAGAAGACTCCTAAAGTGATTGTTCAAGTGTTGTGGCCGGCAATAAAACAGTAAAGCAACTTCCTTTTCCCAATTGTGATGTGACGAAGATCTCGCCTTGAAGATGTTCAATTATTGTTTTACAGATAGGAAGTCCCAACCCTGTTCCCTGCTTGAAAGTATTTACCTTGTAGAAACGTTCGAAGATGTCCTGTTGGTTTTCTTCGGGAATGCCAAGGCCTGTGTCTTTTACAAATATTTCGACTGAATTCTCTTTAGTCTCGTCAATTGCAAATCCAAAGTGTATATGTCCCTTTTCCGTAAACTTCCGGGCATTGTTTATTAGATTACTTATTACTTGTTTCAAGCGTTTGTAGTCAGTAACAATACTTAAGTCTGTATCTGGAAGAACGGGTTTTATTTCAATGCCAGGAATGGCTTTTACTGCCTGCTCTTTGGCGATATCCATAAATAAGGATTTGAGTGAGCAATCAGCCATATGGAAATTGATGGTGTTTGATTCTATTTTGGATAAGTCCAATATGTCGTCTATTAATGTCACTAACTGTTCACTGTTAATGCTGATTAATCGGATGAAATCTTCCCGTTCTTCTTTGGTCAGTTCTTCATAGGTGCTTCCAATTACATCGGAAAAGCCAACTATTGCATTCAATGGAGTACGGATTTCATGACTCATATTAGCAAGAAAGGCCATTTTAAGTTTGTCGCTCTCCTCCGCTTTCATACGGGCTTCTATGAGGGTGTTTTCTATATCTTTATATTCTTGAATGCTCATGCATATACCTACCAAACGATAGGGATGTCCTGATACATTAGCAATATAAGTAGATTGCCCTTCAAACCATTCCCAAGTTCCGTCACCCCGCTGAATACGGAAAGGTACAGATTTGTTGAAAGTTTCACTACCACTAAGCTGGACTATGAAGGCTTTAGCCATTTCTTCGCGGTCATCCGGATGAAGCATATTAACATATTGTTCCATTGTCAGCGTGTTATCTTCACCGGGCTGAATCCCCAAATGCTCAAAATAGCGGTGGTCAAGAGTGAATTTACTTTGGGCTATATCATAAAACCAAGGATATATTTTGGTTCTTTGCAAGGCTGTGTTTAATATATATTCTTGAGTAAGTTCTACTGTGATGTTGCGGAAAAAGAAAAGAATGGCTTTCAGTTTGCCGTTTTTTCGAAGTGTGGTAAATTTCCCACTTACAGGGAATTGGGTATAGTCCGTCTTTTCTTGAATGAAGGTATGTTCTGGCAATAAATAAGATTCTTGTCCGTTACGCAGGCTTTCCAATATCGTAGGGAAAATATTTTCTTTGTAATTCAATAAATTCAATAAATTGTCTACACAAATAGAAGGTGAATTGCCTGAAGGAACATTTATATGTAATTCAATTTTGGCTTGTAAATTAAGTTGTAATACTTCTCCTTCAGAATTAAATATAAGTACTCCATCAGGCAATGTGTTTAATAAATCATCATCGTAGAGTGTTTGTTTGTCAACATTCATGTTATTTGTTTTTATTGTGATATTTGTTATCTGCATAGAATCTATAACAAAGAAAACAAATTTTCGGGAGTTTATGCTACTTTGATACATTCCATTTGCTCAAATAAAGCAAGTTTTTATTATACAACATTTGGTTTGTTAATACGATGTTCTGATTTTAATATTCGATGCTCTTATTTTAACGTGAGTTCGATATAACTTAAAACAGCGTAAGTTGCCTGTCCTTGATAAAATTCACATCAATGGCAGGCTTCTTTTCAAAGAAACAGTACGCAGCAATAGCTGAAAGA
>NZ_URFY01000002.1 GCF_900547205.1 uncultured Bacteroides sp. | reverse complement strand
GTTTCCGAGGTGGGGGTATTGCAACGAATGGGGTCATCCATGGCTTCAAGTATATTCAACAGAGAGATATTCTCCAATGGATGGCATAGCTCGTACGAAGAGAGCGAACCTGATTCCTTATTAGGCAAAAGGCGGATTAAGCGTCCTTTTTCCAACTTGTCGAACAATTCCTTCCATTCTTCTTCTGAAAGAAGGAAATTAACCGATTGCAGAGCATTACCCGAAGATATGTCATACAATACAGAGATTGCTGCTTGCGTATGCTTTGATAACATGATTGTCTGTTTTGCTTTACCGTTACTTACCAAGTAATGGTCGCCCTCCCCTCTCCACTGAAAAGAAAAAGCGTTTTCTTGCGAAATATTAGTTAAAAAAGAGCCTTTCACGAAAGAAAAGACACAATACATAAGAGTCCGTTTTTGAGAGCTCAAAGATGGATGAAGGCGTTTTGCGTGTTTGGGAGAAAAGCCGGGGCAATATGTCAGATTTGTATTGGTGTGTTCTTCTTTAGTAGATAAAATTTAATGGTTTAAAGCAGAAATTAGTACTTTAATTTGGAAAAGACAAAGAATGTTTCCATCTTTGCACGCAAAATAGTCCATTACTTGGTAAGTAATCTATTTCACCATTTTAATAATCGGAGGGGATAAGCGGTACTTTATGCCGCTTTCATTTTTTCTCTTCCGTTCATCACCGAATCTATCAATTTATCATTTTCGCTATCTACCTTTTCATTGGAAAACGGTTTGAGATATGCCTCGGTCACTCGAATGGAAGAATGTCCTAACGCCTCGCAAATAGCTCCAACAGGTATACCCAGATAAAAAGCCAGTGTAGCCCACGTATGCCGTGCAGTGTATGAACTAATCTTTGCCCCTGGAAGTAGCAGAGCCACCACTTTCGCAAGTTTCTTATTGAAACTACCCAGAGCATCGAGATAGCATTGATACAACTCCCCCTCCTTTTCGAGTTTGCTATCTAAAATAGGGAACAGATAAACGGAATCCGGATTCGTACTGCGATATTTCTCAAACAAAGTCTCTGCTTCTTTATGTATTCGTACCGTTATCTGCTTTCCCGTCTTGTGGCGGCAATATACAATCTTGTTCCCCTTCACATCCTGCTTGCGCAAGTACGCAAGGTCAATGAAAGGCATCCCTCGAAACATAAACATCAGCAGGAAATAAGCCAATGCACACTGCACATCTTTGGGTAGCGACTCAAAATCAGCATATAGCAATGTGTTCATCTGTTCTCTCGTCAATGCCCGCTTCGTCTGCGACACAACTTTGGTATATACATTGTCAAACAAATGCGCATTGTAATCCGCACTTCCCGGTGAGATATGTCGATTGTACACCGCCTTAAGCGTTCGCATATAGGTAGATACTGTGTTCCAACTTGCCTTGCGACTTCGCAGCCAGTTCTCGTACTCTTTCAATTTGCCGGGGGTAAAGACCTCGTTCATCGGCATCTTCTTCATACCATCACCATTTTCCGGCATCTCCGAGTTACCTCTTTTCGGCATCTCCTTCCCGATACTTACCCAAAACTTCGTGAAAGAGTTCAGCGTCGAATTGTAAGTATGTACTGCCGGATATTTCTTATCCTCCTTAAGTTGTCTGATTACCAACTTAACATAAGGTGCAAGACCCGCCACCTCCACAGGCTTGTCTTTCTTTTCTTTTTCATCCATCATTCTAAGTTTTTAATTTCCAAATTAAGCATATCATCCTGAAACAGATATGTTAAACGGAATGTTTATGGATGCTTGGAACATAACAGTCAGCGGAGGTTGATTATATCAATATAAGGATGCCAATGCATTCTTTCATTCTGTCTGAATCTGATCCATTATAAAAGGATCTTTAATCTTCTCGTCCTGCGCCAGCAACAGCACTTTCGACACCAGTTCCGCTGTTTTCGGATCTTCGTCAAGGAACGGCAGGAACAGTTTGCCCCGCTGCTGCGAATGAACAGGCAGGATATTAATGGCATTTCCGGTGCTTTGATGAACCACCGCACTTCCCAGATGAATATTGTAGGTGGCAAGTTTGCCTTCCACATATACAAAGTTTCCTTTGAAAAAGACATTGGTAAGTTTAAACATCGGCAGGATGCACTCTACTATCGTACGCCGCATTTCTATCGTCGAATGACTCGTTTCCGGGTCTACGCCTCCCACATGAGCTACGCTAACTGCCAAGTCAACATCTCGCATGATTTCGGAGAAAACGCGGGAAGGTATGTTCTTGATTTGAAGCGGCTTCCCTGTACGGCGCTGATAGAAAGCCACCCACTCAATGGCAGGACATTCAATTTCCGATGGAGAGAACCAGTCGGCAAGCGAATGAAGAACAGCCACGACGTCTTCTTGATAATAAACACGTTGCAAGCCGTCTTCATAATCGACCACCCAGCCACGTCCCGCCAACAATGTTTTTGCACGTACCGGCTGTATCTGATAACCGGAATAACGACGGGTATCGACACTTTCAAGTTCTTCGGCGGTGGGCATATATAGTTCGCGGAATATTTGCTTGAACGGTTGCCGGATATTCTCCCTAAAAAGATATTTTTGATAAATGCTCCATTGCTTGCTTTGAAATAAGTCTACCGGATGGGCTATGCGCAGTTTATCGTCGCACTGAGCAGCCAATTCATCCGTACCATAAAAACCGATTGCCTGCGACACGTCACAAACAAACACCAACTTACTTATCAACGGATTGAGAATAGGATTGCGCATCAACATTGCCACTTCCGAAGCCGGGAATGTTGTTCCGTCATTCATCGCCTTTTCAAACAATGACCGTGAGCGCGACGCTTGTGCTTTCAGTTCTTTGCAAACGTCTTTCACCTCTTGAAGATAAGGATGCTTCTTCAAGACGGTTGGAACACTCTTCTTCACTTTTCCATCCTGTTCGATTCGCAACTCCGGCTTTCCTTCGGGAGTGATACGAATCAATATCCGCATTCCTTCCGCTTCAATCCCTTCAAAATACTTGCCCATCTGTTCGGTGAGCAATGTCTCCATCCTCCAGACCAGACGTGTCACGTCTTCGTATCCCATATTGACGGAAAGATTCTGCAAGGCGACTTCCACAGCCACCTTCTCACTATTCTGACGCTGTGCACCGAATGCGCGGCTTTCTTTCTGGAACTGCCGTATATATTGATAGCGACTCACCAAATCCTCCTCATTGCGCACAGGAATCAACCCGTAGCTCATCAGCAAGTCCTTGTTTCTTTTCGCCACAATCTCCGCCTTCATCGCTTCCTCACTCATCTTGCCTGTCACCGCATCGGCATACTTCCGTGCCCGCCCATGCGCTGTTCCGTTCGACACATACTTTGCGGCGGCATATACAACTGCGAAACGCTTCTCTCCCATCGTCTCATAAGCCTCGCGAAACCAGTTTATATCAAACACTCCCCGCTGGAAATCATCCACATCGATGGGCGTATAGCGTGCAATAACTGCTTTTTTCTGATCGGAACATACATCACTGACGTGCGCATGAAAATAATAACAAGTACTCGTCAAGCCCTCCCAGCCGATAGCACTCTCTATTATATGCGCCCATTCGGGCACGTACAAAGCAGCATCCACCATCCTCCTATCGTCTATTCCCGCCTGTCGTTGAAGTTCACGAAGTTGATCCGGCGTATCTTCCGAATCCGGACGGCTATGCTGCAAAAGATAAGACAGCATTTCTTTCTTGGAAGTAACGTCCGGAGAAGATATATTCCCGATGACGAAAGATGCTTTTCCTAATGCGGCAAGAATACGAATCAGATTCTCACTGCCTTTCACGATACTCATTTTAGCTGCCAAATAAGAGACTTCGGTCGTTGACTCACCACGTGACAACTCTATGTCTAGAATCCGTTGACCGACCTCTTCTACCACTCGACGGGGGATGGCGAACGAATATTCTGCGTATTTCTCCTTAATGCTATTCCGGTAGAATATCTGAGGGACACCGGCGAAGAAAGCCTGAATCTCATGTAAATTGGAAGCCGATTGAGGACGCATCGTCAACTCACGCACCAACTCGTCATGCGAAACCAATTCAAGCTCGAAGGCACGGCAAAAGTCGCCCATATTCGGATAGTGCATATCAAGCAATATGGTTCCTTCAGCTAACTTAGCCTGAGTGCACCTATAGAATTTCATCTTCTTGTAGAACTTGTATAATGCTGAAAAAACCTCCCTGAAAGCCTCATCATCCATCTTGCCGCACATTCCACTCAGATAGGACAACCAAACGCTTACCCCGCCCGATTGAGTGATATGCTTATAAGATTGGTAACCCCAGCTTTCTTTTACTTTTATATACTGTTTTCTTTCGTCCGCTATCTTTGTCAGCCTGCACACGAACCCGACAGATAACTTCCGCATTTCATCATTCAGTCCATTCAAAGAATAGTTGCTAAGCACACAGTTCACTATAGCCCGCTCACGCTTATCCTGCTTCATCCATTCTTTCCAAATGCAATCCGGACGGATGGGAGTGTATATCCTCAGCAACAGTTTCTCATCCCAGCTATCGGCACAAACCGTAGCCAACCTCAACTGAAACAAGGCACTGTCTTCCTTTATCTCTTTCTCATAAAATTCCTTCCAGACCTCAGCAAACGGATAAACATCTATCCCCTTTCCCTCACTAATCGGCGAAGGATGAAGAAACTCTTCCTGACCATAAATGAGATCTTCTCCATATACACTTCGATACTCGCGTCCATAGAGCGAACGTGCCAACTTGCACATACGTTCGAGCAATGTCAAGGCACGGCAGCGATAGCCTATTCCGGTCAGCGTTGCCAACCATCTTTTACACACATTCCCTTCCGGCAGCAATAAAGTAAGTCTCTCCGAAAAAGAATTTGCATCCTCTTTATTTATAGAGACAAGGCACGTTGCCGGCATCTCTTTTCCATCCGTCAGCAATCCAAGTCCATCCGCCAGTTTATAGTCCATTGCCGAAAATTTACCAGACAACTGGTCTATCAGTATCTGCTCCTGTGCAGACGGCTGGGCTATTGCATTCACCACCTCCAGCTTTCTGAGAACTATCGGATGACGGGGATTCTTTTTCCGAAGACGCATCATTATATCCAGTCCCGCCAGTCGGGGTTCGCTTGCTTTATGGCGCAAAAGACGGTCAACGGCTGCTTCCAATGCCTTCTCGTCTTTCCGCTTCAACAAGATATCAATAATGCCTGAACGCATATCTTCATATTTCAAGCGAAGATTTTCTTCCAACTCCCGATATTCTTCATCGGTGATATCTTTCATCCTTCCAAGCTCTTTCAATGCTTCACTGCGATTGTACATGGAGCGGTCGGTCACCATGGCAAACAGACTTTTGCGCCGTTCGGCAGATACGCCACTATCCCCTAACGCTTCCATCACCGCCAGACGGGTGGAAGTGGAAAGAAAACTGAGCCACTCACTCATATTCTCCTTCATGGACGGAGTTTTCACCAGCAAGGCAATTTTAGCAAGAACCAATGCTACACTTTCCCGCGTCATCTTGAAAGAGAGCCACGGAAAGATGTTCGCCCCGTATTCTATGTCTTTCGACATAAGGCTCAACGTGTGCCGGATGTAGTTGAATTGCTCCAGTGCTTCCGCCTCATTATCAAAGAATTGTTCCAGAGAATAGGAACGGAATCTCTGACGGATGGATTTCGCATCGAAGTCAAGAGGGATTCCTGTGAGATAGTATTGGAGACTGTGGGCCACGATGATGGGATGCTCGTGCAATTTACGCACCGATTCTTTCAGAATAGGAAAGAACGAGTCGTAGTTGTAACAGAAACTCACATACGTAAACAGAGGAATCGTGAGCCTGGAAATATTATTCTCTTGTAGCAGTTCATCTTTTTGCAGCAGTTCGCGCAATCGGGAAGCAATATTCTGAAATTCATAAAAGCCGAGACTCCACCAGGCAAGATATTGCTCCATGTTGTCATTGCTGTTCAAGGCTTCAATACGCTGCGCCTCGTCAGTGAGAAGTTCGTAGGCACGGTTGATTATCTTTTTCGGGATACGTTTTGTTTCCACATAATCCGTTCCGATGCCGCACCACGTCAGCACTCCACGAAATACGGCACTGTAACGAATCAAATCATTATCCAGTATTATCTTCATCAAATAGAGATGCGCCTCGGCCGTACCGTTATCCATCGTTTCGACGATAGACTGACGCAATCCTTCTTGCAGACGGGCGGCAAGGAGTAACTTCCCTTCCAGTTCCAGAAGTTCGCTATTGTCGGAACGGACTATGGCAGTCAGCATCGGATAAGTCAGTGTGATATGATTGTTATCGCTACACATCGCTTCGCGCAGATAATCAATCACCAAGGAATTATTCTGCAATAACTGAACGGTGAACCAAGCGGAAGTAAGCCCGTCGCGAATCACTTTATCTTGTTTGGAACATTCCAGCAGAACTTCGTCTTCCAAATCGAAAGCTCTGACATACAGAAGTTCTTTCAGACCTTGAAGTGCCAGACCGCAATGCCGCGCAGCTTCCGACGAACGTTGCGAACGCCGATACATACCTGTTTGATAAGGATAGCGGGAGATATTCAGCAGGAAGAGCCGAAACATTGCTCCGTAGCGTTCCCCCAGCATGGTTTGAAAGACTGATTTATACGTATCGTAGAGGGAAACAAGGGAAGCACAACGCTTCTCCCTGGCAAAGTTCACCAATACTCCTTCTGCGTTTTCTTCCACCACACTATACTCGTGCGAAGATTCCGAGCATAGGCAATCATAAAGTTTCCGATTGACTCCAAGCAGCAGTAGTTTCTTTTTCTCAATCTTTTGCAGATAGGGTTGCTGCAAAGCATCCGCCTTTTTATCCCAGGTGAGTCTCATAGTGTATCTTGGCTAATATTTAAACTTTCATTCAGTATGTATGTGATACTTGGGGGATTAATAGTATTTATCAATCCCGCCAAATCCTTTTATCATTTTATTTTCTTTCGTTTTATTGATAAAGTTGTTCAGTCGTTTTTCAAATTCTTCCGGTCGTTTCCTAGCAGCTTCAATGTATGCTATTCGGATACGTTTGTAAGCATCAGAAAAATGCTGATAATATTCCCATGTCGTTTTATCTTCCTTCAATCTGTCGACTATATCATTCGGAAAAACAAAAGGTTCAGCCAACACGCCCCGTATTATATCCTCAAAATTAGAGTGAATCATTTTGTTTTCCAACAGCCACTTAAGTCTTTCTTTGTTAGCTTGCGAATAAGTGCTTTTAGGGTTTCTGGGTGTGAAATGCTGAATTTTATGTTCTTCATCAAGCGCCTTTATGGTGCTGTCAATCCATCCGAAACAAAGGGCTTCTTCAACAGCGTCGTTATATGTGATACTTTTTTTGCCCGAAGATTTACTTGGAAATACAAACCAAATATCATTGGCGGTTTCAAAGTTGCCCGTCAACCACTTTCGCCAGTCTGTCCTGTGCTCAAAATACTTTATTTCCATTGATATATTAAATTGTTCAAACTAACTACTTTTTTATCAATATATGCCCAATAACCGAGTATACAAAGGTACACTTTTGTGCAATGCGATATTCAATTCCTAGCAAGAAAAGAAAGAATTTATGCATTGAAGTCAATCATCCAACAGCAACTTAGCGATGACTGCCTGCATCTAATAGAATTTTCTGATTAAACAGTCATAAAAAACCGGGGTTTTATCTAAATTTGCTCCTCTTTATATAATATACAAGATAGAAATGGATACAGCGGAAACAAATAACAACTGGAAAAGAAAATTTATCATCATCTGGACCGGACAATTATTCTCTATATTAAGCAGTTCGATTGCACAATTTGCGATGGTGCTGTGGATAGGAATGGAGACGGGATCGGCAGAAGTACTTGCGTATGCCACCATTGCGGGACTATTGCCCCAAATTGTGTTGGGGCCCGTAGCGGGCGTATTTGTAGACCGCTGGAACCGGAAATGGACAATGATAGGTGCAGATAGTTTTGTCGCCGTCTGCTCGGCAGTCATTGCCCTACTGTTTTATTGGGATATGGTAGAGCTGTGGTCTATCTATTTATTGTTGATGCTGAGATCGGTAGGCGGTGCTTTCCATTCTCCTGCGATGAAATCATCTATTCCTTTGCTGGCTCCTCCTTCCGAACTGGTTCGCATTGCGGGAATCAACGAAGTGATTCAATCGGTAAGCAACATTTGCGGGCCGATGCTTGGCGCTACTATTTTGCTCACATTCAATATGAGCGTTGTTATGATGCTGGATGTACTAGGTGCCTTTCTGGCTTGTGTTTCTTTACTGTTCGTCTCCATCCCCAATCCTGAAAAGAAGGAGACTTCCAGAAATGTATTGCAGGAGATGTATGAAGGAGGACGGATAATCTTACGCAACCGGGGGATGAGTTGGCTGATGGTTTCGGAGATTGTGGTGACTTTCTTCGTCATGCCGATTGTAGTGGTGATGCCGTTGATGACCTTACAATATTTCAACGGAACTCCTTATCAGGTCAGCCTGATAGAAATGCTTTTCGGAATAGGTATGCTGGCAGGTGGTTTGATTTTAGGAGTGTGGAACACTAAGATAAGGAAAGCGTTCCTACTTATTACAGGATATTTTGGCCTGGGAGTATCGTTGGCAGTGTGCGGCATATTACCCTCCGATTACTTTATCGCATATGCTGTGTTCACTGTAGTTCAGGGATTGGTCTTACCTTTATATACAGGGCCCTTTACCGCACTTCTGCAAACTCAGTTTGAGCCTGCCTATCTGGGACGCATCTTTTCTTTGTATGGAAGTATCACCTTGCTTCCTTCCGTTATCGGAATATTGCTTACCGGATTCATTGCCGACAAATTGGGGGTGGAGAATATCTTTATCATCGGAGGTGTAGCGGTCAGTATCACCGGATTATTGTTGTTGTTCAGTTCTGCGGTGAGGAATCTGGAGAGGGAGCGCAGACCGTAAAATAGACGGATAAAAGAAACATGAAAACGGATAATCGCACAAGTACATTTTCAAGTGGTTTTTGAAGTAACCCGTGCTTGACCCTATTTTCATGTTTCTGCTGGCAAATATAGCAATAAAAATATTGAATCTAAAAAAGCGTTTAAAGTATTTGAGTATCCAAAGAAATTAATCCCCCAACAGCAATTTAGTCACAGCAGCAGTATTCAATGCCCATTCACGGGTATATACTTCATCCGCTTCCGGCGTATCGGCCAACGTCAATCCTTGTGCCTGCGCTTTGACAGCCAGCAGTTCACCGACTGTTGTTTTCGCATCCAGTTTATCCAGATACTTTTCGATAGCTTGCATATCCAAAGAAAGAACAGTCTGTCCGCCAAAAGAAACTTCCAGCCAGACGATTTCTCTTTCTTTCACCTTCAAGACTCCGAATACAAGTCCTTTCTGCAAACTTTGAGAAACACGTACCTGATGTTGAACGCAAGAAGGGTCGTAAGCCACTCCTGTTTCCTCTGATATCTTCATCGGATAAGCAGAGTCCATCCAACCGACTACCAAATTAGGAGAGATAGCGCCATTACTATACGCATTGCAAGTGAAAGCCACATACTGCGCACCGACACGGTTCAGTTCATTCAAATCCAATTCGATATACTCGGCTGTACCTTTCTTGTCGGGGATGCTTCGGATATCTCCGCTATGTTTGGCACCAACGGCCTGCAAGTTGAAGTAAGAGCAAACTTCCGTCGCAGAAGGCAAAGTAATGTGGCAACTCAAGTCCATATCCAAATGCTGAGCCGGAAGTCCTTTTCCCCACTGCATGAACAGGCGTACTTTATCTCCTTCTACCGGGAAACGTGTTCCCTGCAAGGCACAGGAAGTATCCTGAACAGTCTCGCTACGGTCGCCGATAGACAACGGGATATGGAATAACATTGGGTCGATATAGATGCTTTTGTTTTCACCCTCAACCGACGCATTGGCGAAACGAGCAGCTACGACTTCCTTACACAAGTCCTGCACATCTTTCACCATCGCTTTAAGCTGGTCCTCCGCATAGAGGCCTACCAAGTAGTGAGGTTCTATCAAAAGAGCATTGCCTCCCAAAGGTTTCACCATTCTCTTATGTCCTTGCTCAAAGTAGCTCTCCGCATACATACCCAAAGTGACCACCAGACGAGCCGGCAGCAAATGAACGACTTCTCTGAATGCAGCCAACGTCTCTTCCGGACCGAACCAAAGCATATTGGCAAACAAGGAACGTGCAAACATACCCGGCCGCTGCTTCAACAAAGCGAATGTCTGTGCAGCATCCGCCTTCAAACGGCTACGGTCCACCTCTCCCTGCCAAACCGTATATGTCTGACAGTAGAATACTTCCATCAACTCCTTCAAGTTCTCGAATCCTGGCTTACGGGCATATTCCGCCAGACGCAACGCACGTATCATACGTATCCACATCTCTCTTTTCGGATGCATGATTTCGCAAGCTTTCTCCGAATTCATCTCCAGGTTATTCAGCCAAAGAGCCACCATTTTACATTCACGGCGAGTGTATTTCAACTTCAGTTCCTCACGCTTCGCCTGAGCAGCCGAACAGCTTTTATCCAAAACAGGACTTATGTGTGCATTGTTCTTACTCGCCTTACGGATGATAGTCTTAGGTTCGATGATTTGCAGGAATCCGGTCTTCTTGTACCACAGATAACGCAATATATCGTTCGGAGTAGAGAAATAGATTTGCGCTTCCTTCGCCCTGTCCTGCTCCACCAATATATCTATCACCAGCATCAGCGTTTCTTTCATCTTGATTGCGACTGCTGGCAATGGAAGTTCGCCAAGCATAATCTTCAAGCTATCCACTTGTGTGGCATCAAGAGCCGTACGCGATTCAAGCAAGTCGCAGAAGAAAACGTTCAATTCCTTTTCACGCCAAAGTTCCAGAACCTTGAGCTTGCTTCCCTGTCCGAAGTATTCCGTAGTGGAGGTTTCAAACGGAGTTCCGCAGAACGGGCAGCCGTTGTATCGTTCCAAGGGGAATGTGTTATCGGGAATCACGTGTCCGCAGGGCAGCTTCACGCCTTTCTTGCTATTAAATATGTTGGCAATCCATGTAATCAAATGGTCTAATCTTGTTTCTCCGGTAGGCGTATCCCAACCTTTCACCAATGGAGCCCAGTTGAGCGTCACGCCCAATACTTCTTTCATCACTTGAAGAATCTCCACCTGCTTCGCGGGATACAACTGATTGACCGCATGGAGCAACTCTTCGGACAAACTGTATCCTACTTTGCGAAGTTGGGCTACCAATGCGATGGTAGTCGAAGTCAATGCTTCCCGCTTTTCCGCTCCTTCTATCAAAGGCAAATAAATGGCATTTTGCCTGATAATTACTCTCAATAAATCTTTTTTCATACTCGATGTTTTTTTAAGTAAGGTAATCGGAAGACTGTGAATCAATGGTGCATTCCTGCAGTTTTGAAGTAAGTCTTCCTTGACCTTAGTTTGACCTCATTCCAGATAATCCCGAAGCTACTGTCCTACCTCTATATTTATTTTTTAAGGAAAACGGATAATCATACTGGTGATATTCTTACCTTAACAGAGTGTGTTGAAGTAACCCGTACTTGACCTGTTTTCTTGTTTCTGTTGCAAAGATAGTAATAGTGGTGCGTAGCCTTTTTGCGTAATTCTAACTTTTTGAGTCTTTTCCTGAAAAAAATTAAAAGGAGCATTTATTTAATGATAAAACAAGTTGCCATTTCATATCCTAAGATATCAAGCAAACATTTTCTATCTATAATAATAGCATATCCACTTCTTACCTTGGACTTATGAGACTGTTTACCGGAAAGAAGGGAAATACTCCCGTTTTCAAACATACGTTTCAGCTGGCTACCGGAAAGCGGAAGACAGCTTTTTATCAATGATGATAATTTCAAGTTTAAATCGAAATCGCATTTGATTCGGATACTTATCGTCTCATCGGTCATATCGATTATATCTTCCAGAGAAATGTCATTTACCACTTCATATTCAACGCTGTCATAGTCCAACTGAAGATTGTTTTTACTTGCCATTCCGGCTGAGAAAGCATAGCGCCAGGCTGCTTCCCTATCGTTCATAGAAAAGCTATGAAACAGTTTCTTATCAATCAGGTCGGGTTTAGTTCGTGAAAGCAGCGTCATATTGCAAGTATTATCACACTTCACGCACCTGTAAATCAGCCAGACATCAATGTTCTTCTTCTGTGCATTCATCCTGAACTTATCACTGCAATAAAAGCGGTCACTGTCGCAGTGGCTGCATTTCTTAATTAATAAAGGGCAATTCTTCACCCTTACCTCCCATGTAAATGTTGTTTCCATAACTATACAAAAGCTGTTATCTTTCTTTGTGAATCAATTATTTGTCTCCGCAAAGTTGGATATTAGCCATTAGTATAATTCACAAGATGTCACAAGACGATATGAAATTTATCTGTCCAGTTCATCCATCATCTTGACTATTTTGTCTTTCAACTTATCAAGAAACTGTGTCCGGCTCTTCTTTCTATTCCTGATTTCCAAGAATATACGATAGAAGTCTCCTATCTCAATATTGAAAAGAGTTTCACAACAGAAAGCAATGTCTTTTAAACTGGTATTTCCATTGTTGAAGCATTTACTCGCATACAGGGCATAGATAAACTCAACCAAAGCGACTTTGCTGTCCGTCCATTGCAACAACCTGCTTTCTACCATTGAAATGAATTTCAGATGAAGATTCTCTGATAATATCTCTATTTCGGCAGACAGATATTCTGTTAAACGATTGTTTGCTATGATTTCCGCCACACTTGAATCATGCAAGGTGGTAAAAGATGAATCCCTGTCCAACAGTCCGCAAAGGGTATCTGAAAGAGTATCATAATTCTCCCGAATGAAGTACTGGGCATCAAGTGCTGTCTGTCCTGTGTGATAATATTCATAAAAACTATTATTCAGGAAGACACTTTTCAGATTCTCAAGTTCCATCTTTAAGTATTTGTATTGAGCGGACGAAGATTTCCCGGCACGGTTCTTTTCAATCTGATACAAACGGACATAATAAATCAGCAATCCGGAAATCTGAGGTTTCCAGACTTTAAAGAAATGAATCTCTTCTTCGGGATGCTTAAATCGGTAAGTGGCAACAGTACTTTTCAGCAAAGTAAGCGAAGTCTGTATGACATCGATTATCCGCTTTATCTTATCAAGCGGGACAATAGGCTGCTGCTCAATCCTCTTTATCTCTATTTCTATGTTCAGCTTACTATTTCTTACGAAATTTTCCATTCATACTCAATGTACCCGCAGCTTTCTAACAGTCATGATAAACACGGAGCGAAAACCTGAATACCGAATCGCATTTGTTTTGAAAAACAATGCAGTGAATAATAAAAATGATATAATGAAAAACCTGTTCAAGTAGAACTACTCAAACGAAAGAAATTAGCCTGTGGTTTGTGAGGCTAATATTAAGCTATAACAAATTTAAGAATTGTGCCCAAAATAGTTGCTTTTAGAATTTGGATGCAAATATAATAGTTTTTTATAAATGTAACGCCCTTCACATATCTTAATTCTAATACGTGAAGGGCGTTATCCTTATTCTTTGCTTTTCCTCTACTTAGAGTTCTATTAAAGTTTCTTATGAATAAATGTTCCGCCAATCCAGTAGGTAGCATGATTTGCCGTGAACTTTAGCAGCACATAGTTAGGGTCTGTAGGACCACCGGGGAAATGATTGATAAACCAGTCTTGCCAATATTCCTGTTTCAGTTTCTCATCCGTCACCACTTCCACTTCGCCCATCAATGCTACACTGTCTCCTTTGTCTTGAAAGCATAATCCTGCCTTTGGGTTCGACTGAAAATCTATAGTTTTCAGTGAATTTGCACCAGTAGACATCCAGATGGTAGTGAAATCTTCCGCTGCAATTTTACTCATTGGCACAGGACGCGGGTAACCTTCTTTATTCACTGAAGCTAGAACGACATCTTCGCATCGCTGCAACAGCTCAGTTGCTTTTTCTTTCATTGTTTTTGTTGACATATCCGTTCGATTTTTATTAATTTCGCCCACAAAGATAGCGGTAAGAGTTTCCGTTCTATTGTAAAAAATCGACTTTCAGGATTCGATGTAAGTCAAGGTTGTATCTTCAGGAACCGTAAGTGATAAAAACGATGCAGGAGTGTTGCCGGACAATGTTTTAATCTCTTTGGAGAAATGGGACAAATCGTAATAACCGGCTTCAACAGCTATTGTAAGCAGATTGGGAGAGGTGGAGCTCCTTAGCAAATTAATTGCATTCTTGAATTTAATGATGCGGCTATACTCTTTAGGGGTGAACCCAGTGTATTGTTTAAACTTCCGTTCAAAGTGACGTTGGCACAGACAAACTGCATCCATCAGACTACTCACTGGCTGCTTACCTCCCGAATGGTTGATAGCAGTCACTGCCGATGCTATGTGAGCATCGGTCGGCTGATAATTGCGAGCCAAATATGACAGAAGATATTCTTCAACTATACGGATACGCCCTTTCACATGGATTTCTTCGCAAAGTCTTTCGACAAAAGCCTCATCAAAGACGGAAGATACATCACTTGTACATAGTCTAAGATTTGCAAACTCGTGCAAAGGCAACCTTGCGAAACAATACAAACCGCAAGGCAGAAAACGAACACCAAACATATGGACCGACTCGGCATACGTAACCAATTCTGAATATTTAGTCATTGTTTATACAAATATAACGAAAATATATTCTAATTCACAACACGCCCGTTCGCTTTCGCTTTTTTGAGCCATTCAGGAACTTCTTCTTTCAGCAACCTATCTTTGGCTGCCCTTTCGGCAGTCATATCCAACCCGATGTATTGCTGTGCTTTTTCTTTTGTCGAAATGTCCGGAAACGGAACATCACCAATATATCCGTGCGACACCAATATTTTGCTGATAGCCATACGAGCTTGAAATGCTTTATTCAGCCCATGCCCCAAAATGCGCATGGTTTCCTGCGGAGCATGAAAAGAGCCACCATGTGACGATACGCCGAAATCCCATCTCCACTGTGCCTGACGTATCAACCTCAGAACTCCTCTCATTTCATTCTCAGTAGCTCCTGTGTCCCAAGCAAACTTAGCTTCGATGTGTGCCTTTGCCAACTCTTCTTCTAAAAGGGCACGCAGTTCATTTGCCTTTTGCTGGCGTTCATACACATTCTTGCGAAGTGTCTCCTTATTATCCCGGTGGCAAGTCTGACAAGTACGTTCTGTCACTGCCAACGGATTCTGTATGTGGTGGTCGCTGTACTTCACACCTCCTTCATCATTGTAAGGCATATGGCAATCGGCACACGACACGCCGCGCTGTCCATGAATACCCATTTGATAAATCTCATAATCAGGATGCTGCGCCTTCAATATAGGTGCACGGCTCAGTTTATGAATATAGTCGGTAAATCCTATTTCATCATAATACTTTTCTATATCTTCCACCGTGAAACCTTTATCCCAGGGAAAAGTCGGATATTTTTTATCCCCCTTTAGGTAATACTCCGAATGGCATTGGGCACACACCAACGAACGCATCTCCTGTGGAGTAGCTTTAGTAACATCTTTGTCTTTACGCCCCAATGCTTCTACGAGCGTCGGACGGCTGATATGCAATTTCATCTCCTTAGAATCATGGCAATCGACACAACCTATGGGATTTACAATCTCAGCTCCCCATTTAGCCCACTTACCATTATAGAAAGAATCCACACCGATAGATTCCACCATACGAGGGACATCCGAACTTTTACACATCCAGCAACTCGCAGGTTGAGGCCCGTCGGCAGCACTCATAGGTGCCCCGGTGCGAAGTGAATGGACTACATCGTGCAGGGCGTACATATGTCCGCGCGGTGTGGAATAATCTTTAGAGAAAGAATAGCCTGCCCACAAAACAACCATCTCCGGACGTTGCTCCAAAACATCGAAAGCCAACTTTCCATTTAAAGGATTGTGCATACCTATCGAAGTCGTATCAACCCACGTCCCATACTCACGCGGATAGTTTTGAGCAAACATTGAGCTGCGTGATTCTATACCTTTTATCTCTACTCTTTTTATATAAACCACATCATCGGTTTCCGACCTGGTTTCCAGCACGGTTGATAAGATTACCCCCAAGGCAAAAATAACAGCCATTGCAAAACCGAACAGTAACCAACCCTGCCAAGACTTTATTTTATCTTTCATTCTTCGTTTTTTTCTTTTTTGATACTTGTGAGCTAAATAGTATTTGCCAGAGACAAAATAACTGAGAAACAACTGCCTTTTCCCAATTCAGACTGCACATCTATGCGCCCCGCCAGTCGTTCAATAATCACTTTACAGATAGAAAGTCCTAGCCCACTGCCCTGCTCAAATTCATCCGTCTTATAGAAACGGTCAAAAATCATCATGAGTTCTTTTTCGTCTATTCCTTTACCGGTATCTTTTACATAGATGCGAATCTCCTGATGTTCTTTGTCTACCTCACATCCCAAAGTGATCGCCCCTTTCTTCGTGAACTTGTTTGCATTGTTCAAGAAATTGGAGATTACTTGAGTAAACCGGAAGCTGTCAATATTAACTACCAAAGGAACTGTTTCGTCCAAATCAAGATGAAAACGTAAGGAAGGCTGAATCATTGTCTGGTAGGTCACATAAATCTCCTTCACTATTTTCGTAATATTACATTCCTTTATATCGAAGGTTAGGTTTCCCGAATCCAGACGGGAGATTTCCAATACGTCATTCACCAGTTTTAAAAGCAATTCATTGTTGTTATTGACAATTTCAAGCATGGCAGCCTTTTCTTCGGGTTCTATTTCGTCAGCACCCTCGCCCAACAGCAGGTTTGTGAAGCCTACAATGGCATTGAGTGGCGTACGGATTTCATGGCTCATATTATTCAGGAACGATTGCTTTAGTTCAGCCTTTTCCGCTATCTGCTTCGCAAGAATCAGTTGATGCTCATGCTCCACCAGTTTCTGGACGTTTTGCATGATACCTGCCAACATTATCTCTCCTTGAGCATCTTTCAAGCTGCTGCATCGAAGCTCATACCATTGGTATTCTGATCCTGTCTTTCCAAAGCAGAAACGTATTCGTTGCACTTTCATACCAGAAGAATGATGTAACATTTCAAAATACGAGCTCAGCAACTGTGCATCGTCAAGATGAGTATATTTCAGAAGATCCTCTTTTGTGAATCTTCTCTGCTGCATCCCTACCAACTGTGCAAAGTTGTCATCAAACTCAAGAACTCCATCCTGAATATTCCAAAGCGATATTTTCCCTCCGTCCATAGAAAGAGACAATCTCTTGTGAACCTCTTTCAACATTTGAAGATTTTTACGTTCTATCAACGAGCGTCGATGAGTTCTCAACAAACTAATGGTGACCAAAATAAAAGAGAGAACAAATAGTCCTGCCAATACATAAAGCACTTTTCGGTAGCGGTCATAAAACGGGAAGTTGATAATACGGACACTTTGGGGCACATTACTTATATCACCGCCATATTCAGAAAAGTACTTCCAGTCAAGCACATACTCTTTCTCCAAATCCCGAATCTTAGGCATTCCTATCTTCTCTTTCTTCATAAGTCTTGATGCCAAAGCGACGGTTGTCTTAGCCGAAATTTCTTCTGTAGCCATGTAACCACCTACAATCTTGGCATTTTCACCAAAGCCCTCACGAATACAACTAAAAGAAGGTATATTCAAGGCCGTTACCATAGGAATGGCCATCATATCCAATTTGTCCAATATGAACGCTTGATTTTTCTTTTCTCTTTTAGACTTTTCCAACGTGACCATCAGTGCAGCTCCCCTTATATAACGAAAAGGAAAAAGGCTTATTGTTAATCCGTTATCTTTAATAGTATCATTTAGTAACCCTGGTTTCAGATTAAAATATTCAATCATTTCCGTTAAGTGCTTATAATCATGCTCTTGCACAAATGTTTTTTGAGACCCTGAAAATCGAACGTTTTGCCTGTCTACTACACGAGCCAGCAAATCGAAAGATTTTCGTCCCAGAGATGTCAAGTCTATGTTATAAAGAATCTCCATATTCTTATAGGGATACAAAGTTTGTATAAAATCAATATTACGCTTCAAGTCAGGAGTATCGCGCAAAACATAAACTTTCTGTGCATCGTATTTTTCAATCAATTCTTCATTAGGGAAATGCACATTGAAAGCTACCACGGGAATAGATGACAAAAGTCGGTGATGGGTAGATAATAAAGAATAAATTGCCTGATCGCCTATAGTCAGAATGAGGTCCGTAGATTTACCTCCAAGAAGGTCAAGATACTTATTTATATGTTCTATTTCTTCTTTTTCATTATATCTGTTACAATCCAAATAGAAATCATTAAAGATAACTTCAAAGCCTTGTTTATGAAATTCCTGACGCAACAGTTCTCTTATGTTTCGGTTACCGATGTCCGTCTTAGTCTGGGGATAAATAATAGAAATACGTTTTGCTTTCAGGCTGTTCGTTACGCTCCAATGCTTGTAATTTAGTCCGCCTATAAAAGCAAACAAAGAAAGAATGAATATTAAAACATATTTATATTTGAAGTTACTTTTGTTCATGCCTTTTATTTATGCTGAACAAAAATAGTACAATTTCTACAAAAGAGAAATAATTTTAATAAATTATTTCTCAAAAGACCTTTTTAAAGTAATATTGCAGCAAAAGACCTCTGCATATCAATCCTATTACCACATTTTTCAAACTTCATTTTATTTAATCATTTTGTATTCCTCCCTATAGCTGAAATTATCCCAATCGACGTTGTAATCTTTCTGATAATCCATATTCAGGCGGACTGTATATTCCTTTCCCGGAATCTTTTCATCATCCCATATATACAGATTCTGGAAGAAGCGGTTTGAGAACATGAATATCTCGTCCAAATCAGACAAGTTGTTCAACAAAGGTTCGTCTTTCAGGCCGAATTCTACGGAATGAAATGAAACGTCTTCATCGCCATCTTCCGTTGTTATTTCTTTTTTTATCAAACGAATACCGTAATAATCATTGGTTCCGCCATCATCTCTGAAGGTTACTAGTACCTGCAAGGTATTCTCATTGTCCCCTTTGGGTGCCAATCTTATTTCATTTAATGGGAAATTATTCGGCATGACGGTTTGGGCGGTAATCGTCGGTAGTTCTGTTGAAGCAACCTGTAGTTGCAGGCAGCCATTCTTCCCCCACTTTCCTAAAGTATAATAGCATTGTGCCGGGAGCGATGAAGTGGAGTCCTCGTTCCAATAAATGGCCTGCTCCTTTCCGTTTAGCGCGAAATGGATATCTGCATTACATAGACTTTTATCGAGCGGTTCTCTTTTGCTGACCGGAACGCTCCTGGATAGTTGTATGACTGTCGTATCCTTGTTTAAAGGAAAACAGAAGAGTACTAGCTTTTCACTGACATCCACTTCGTCCAATTCAAAATGATAGGTACAGGATGACAGTACGGCTGTCAATATCAAGTAAATAATTTTTTTTCATTTTCGTTTTAGAACTTTAGAGTGTTACTGAATAAGGGGATGATGGGAAACACCCCGGTGGCTTTACCTATGAACCTTCCATCCGGTAATTTCTCCACTTTGGCATACAAGGCATTCATGCGGCAATAAGCATTATATATACTTATGTTCCAGATACGTTCGTACCCCCGCTTGGTCGTTTTGCGGAAGTTGGCTCCCACGTCCAGCCTGTTATAAGACGGTAACGTCACATTATTAGGCTTTTCGTAAATCCATTGTGCCGGCTCTTTTTCTTTTATTTCGGGAATCTTCGGTGCGCTTACGTATTGTGATGGAATCGTCATCTTATTTCCAGAGTGGAAAGTCCATGCCGCATAAGCCTCTATCCGCCCGGTAAATTTATGCCTTACAGCTATATTCAGTTTATGGCGATTGTCAAACTTGTCAGCATACCATCCCTGATAAATTTCACTGAATTTTCTTTTGCTATACGATAGCGTATAAGTGAAGTCCACAGATGTTTTGACTGTGCGATATGAAAGCTCAAATTCGGCCCCATAGGCTTTTCCCTTTCCTTCCTTTACAGTCATCTCCCAATTCTCGGCAGAAGGCGCCAGACGGTTGCCACCATCATATTCTATTGTATGGTCCATCGTCTTGTAGAAACCTTCCACGCTGAGATGCATATTATGTGGCAACCGCATATATAAGCCTGCCGCATACTGCCGTGAGCGCATAGGACGGATATCTTTTGTTGTAGGCACCCAATAGTCTGTAGGAAGGTTAAGATAGGTGCTGGACAACAAATGCATAAATTGGCTCATTTCGGTATAGGATAATTTCAGGGCTGTGTGATCATTCCATTGATATCTGACAGCGGCTCTCGGTTCTACCGAATGGTAAGTTTTATCCGAGATTTTAAACAAAGTAGATTGCTATTCAGCCTATTAATCGTTAATTATACTATAAAAGTAACGAGATAGTAACGCAAGTCAAGTTCAACTTGGCTTTTTAGTGGTTTCAGTTGGCTTTGCCTACAACCACCAAATATCTCTTAAACCCTTTATTCACAATTATCTCACCCCGTTTTTCCTAACCTTTCAAATTTTTACTTTATCTTTGTTCTTCAAAAATAGGGAAACGATGAAGAACTTTGCAGCTATCGACTTTGAAACAGCCAACGGCAAACGTACCAGTGTGTGCAGCGTAGGTGTTGTCATTGTAAGGGGCGGTAAGATTGTGAATAAAATCTATCGTCTGATTCGCCCTGCTCCCAATTATTATACGCTATGGACAACAGCTATCCACGGACTGACCTATGAAGATACGATTGAAGCGGAAGATTTCCCCGATGTGTGGGCAGAAATAAAGCCGTTGATAGATGGATTGCCACTAGTTGCCCACAACAGTCCTTTCGATGAAGGTTGCCTGCGGGCGGTTCACGAATTGTATGATATGACTTACCCCAAGTATAAGTTTTACTGCACCTGCCGAACTTCGAGGAAAGTGTTTGGAAAAGAGCTACCCAATCATCAGCTACATACAGTGGCCGAACGATGCGGATATATTTTAGAGAATCATCACCACGCACTAGCAGATGCAGAAGCTTGCGCAGAAATTGCTTTACATATTATTCCCGAACCGAAAAGGAAGAAAAAGATGATTGATACTCATGTGGCAGACTTATTCGATTCAATTGAGCCTCAATCTTCGGAAAACACTAAATAAAAAGCGGATTATTAATCAAATAACCCGAGTTTTTCAGAAAACCTTATCCATTTTCACTCATTGGAAGCAGAAAAATGATGGAAAAACGGCATTTTAGGGATGAGAAAGGACTCTCATTATCCAAAACTGAAGAAAAGAAGAGTAACCATCGAATGCTATCTACCTATTTATTAGCAATTTACCTATTGCCTTTTTCTCAAACATTTTTTAGCTTTGAGAATAAATTCTCACCACGGTGAGAATAAATACTCATAGCGATGAGAATAAATACTCATGCCTATGAGAAAATATATTCATAGGCATGAGACACACTGAAACAATAATAGAAAAAGACTTATTAAGCTATTAAAAAAATATCTTTACTATTACGGTGTGAGAGCGATGCGTCGTTTCTACGATTAGAGAATTGACTTAGCGATTCCCATTTCCAAACCACGAAGCTCTGCCAGTCCGCGAAGGCGACCCAAACAGGAATATCCGGGGTTCGTTTTCTTTTTTAAGTCGTCAATCATCTGGTGTCCGTGGTCGGGACGCATGGCGATAGAGCATTTGCGACGTTGTTGCAAAAGAATCAGACTCTTCATCACGTTGTACATATCTACGTTTCCTTCCAAGTGGTTGGCTTCGTAGAAGTTTCCTTCTTCGTCGCGTTGCGTGCTGCGCAAATGTACGAAGTTTACACGGTCACCAAAGCGCTCCATCATACCCGCTAGGTCGTTGTCGGCGCGTACACCAAAAGAGCCGGTACACAGGCAAAGGCCATTCGACTCATTCGGAACGGCTTCAATCAGTTTTCTGAAATCTTCTTCCGTGCTCAAGATACGCGGCAGACCTAAGATAGTATAAGGAGGGTCGTCCGGATGAATCACCAGCTTCACTCCTACTTCGTCGGCAACGGGAGCTATTTCTTTGAGGAAGAAAATCAGGTTGGACCGCAGTTTCTCGGCATCAATGTCGTTGTAGCGGTCCAGTGCTTCCTGAAATTGCGCTACGGTGAAGCTTTCTTCCGAACCGGGAAGTCCGGCAATCATATTGCGAACCAAGAGGTTCTTGTCATCCTCGCTCATTTGCTCGAAACGTGCCTTTGCTTTGGCTATTTCTTCCTGCGTATAGTCTTTCTCCGCATTCGGACGTTTCAGAATGAAAAGGTCGAAAGCAACGAAAGCTGCCTTTTCAAAGCGAAGTGCTTTGGAGCCGTCGGGCATTGTGTAGGCAAGGTCGGTACGGGTCCAGTCCAATACAGGCATGAAGTTGTAAGTCACTACCATCACGCCACACTTTGCCAGATTGCGGATACTTTCTTTATAATTCTCGATATACCTCATGAAGTCGCCAGTCTGAGTCTTGATATGTTCGTGGACGGGTACACTTTCTACAACCGACCATGTCAACCCCACTTCTTCAATCATTTGCTTACGCTTCATGATTTCTTCCACTGTCCACACTTCTCCGTTGGGAATGTGATGAAGCGCATTTACTATACCGGTGGCGCCTGCCTGCTTGATGTCCCATAAGCTAACCGGGTCGTTAGGACCATACCAGCGCCAAGTTTGTTCACATAAATACATGATAGATATTTTTTAGTTTTTAAATAGAGAATGCGTCGAATCCACCGTCGATAACCGCCACTGTACCTGTCACGAAGTTGGAGGCATCACTAATCAGATAATGGATAGTTCCGTATAGGTCTTCCGGTTCGCCGAAGCGGTTGAACGGAGTATGGGCGAGGATTGTCTTTGAGCGGTCGGTCAAAGAGCCATCGGGGTTAGTCAATAATGCACGGTTCTGGTCTGTCAGGAAGAATCCCGGAGCGATAGCATTAACGCGCAAGCCGTTACCGAATTTCAGAGCCAGTTCGCCAGCCATGTATTTAGTGAAGTTGGCAATAGCCGCTTTTGCTGCGCCATACCCCACTACACGAGTAAGCGGACGAAGAGCAGATTCGGAGCAGAAGTTTACGATAGAGCCTTTCTTCTGTTCTACCATTATTTCTGCAAAAACCATGGTAGGCAATACTGTGCCGAACAGGTTCAGGTCTACCACTTTTTTGAAAGCATCCACCTGCAAGTCAAAGAAAGTTTTATCCGGGGCGATGGTTGCACCTGCCATATTACCTCCAGCAGCATTCAGCAATACATCGATTCTGCCGTAAGCTTTCATAATTTCCACTTTATTGCCTTCAAGCACTTCTTTGTCCATTACGTCGGTATACAGAAACATGGCTTCGTTTCCTTCTGCCTTGATACCGTCTACCAATGCTTTGCCGGCTTCTTCACTTCTGTCGAGAACTACCACTTTTGCACCTTCATTAGCCAAGTATGCAGCAATTCCTTTACCTAAGATTCCGGCACCACCAGTGATAACTACTACTTTGTCTTTTACGTTAAATAATTCATTCATGGTTTCTACAAATTTATATGTTTATAATTTATTGTTCAAATAGTATTTCAAGTTCTGCTTGATGAGTATGTCGATGGGCATCAGATTTACCTTCTCAGGGTTCTGCCTGTATAGCAACCGGTTGCCTAAAGATTTAATTCCATCATACCCCTGCCGTTCGGGGCGTTGTGCTATTAATGCAGTGATTACGCCTTCCGAAAGCAGTTGCGTGTTCCTTTCTATAAGGTCATAGCCAACTAGTTTTACCGATTGCATTGCTCGTGCTTTCAGATAATTGCCCAGAATATAGCAAGTTGAATTGAAGATAATAGCTCCTTCGATATTCTTATTTGACTTGAATATCTCATCCAGTTTATTGAAGTTATACTCCGAGTCATTGATTTTCAGCTCCACATCGTGCAGATTTCCGCTGAATCCCATTTCTTTGAGATAATGGCAGAACCCCTCCCGGCGGTTCTTCCCTTGGTTAGAATCATTCTTTCCGCTATGGATAATCCGTGCCAACAGTATGTCGGAGGTAGAAGAAAGTCGGTCCGTCAGCAGTCGGGCAGCAATCACTCCGGCGTCATAAGATTCCGTTCCGAAATATGCCAGTTGGTGTTGCCCTTCGATATTGGAGTCTACATATATATAAGGTATATCATGACGGTCGAGTTCCTGCGAAAGGCGGATTACCGAATCGGTGAACAAAGTAGCAATCAGTACTCCGTCCACTTTCTCATCCGTCAGATTGCGGATTATATCATCAAAAGTCTTGTTATTATATTGGTCGAACGAGAGTTTGGTTACCGATATGTTGTACGATTCCAATTCCGAAGCTGCTTTATCAATACCTTCCGAGATGGCTTCCCAATACTCTCCCTGGGTGAAGGACGGGATGATGGCAACGAAATGATACTGTTTCTTTGAAGCTAATGAACGTGCCATCAGATTCGGTTGATAATGAACCACTTCCAAAATAGCTTGCACCTTCTTCCTGTTCTCTTCTGATACCCGCCCACGATTATGGATTACCCTATCTACCGTGCCGACAGAGACGCCCGCCATCTTGGCGATGTCTATAATACGAATATTTGAGGATTCTTTGTCCATTACTAATAAGTATCTTGTATTTCGTGGACAAATGTAAAATGAATTATTGAATTAAGCAAGCGTGTGTGCGCACACACATAAACCACGCTAAAGAGATATACAGTTAATTATCAAAACATTAAGCAATAATACAGAGAAGTACATATGTTGTTAAACATAATAAAAGAAGAAAGAGGTTGCGTCAACGCTCCTAAGAACCTATTTTGACGCTACCTCTTCTGGGAGTTTTATTTTCCCCACTTGTCTTTTGCCTTATCAGCCACTTTATCGGCTTCTTCGGCTACTTTATCAGCAACTTCAGCTCCGGTTTCTACAGCCTTAAGACCAAAATTCATCGCCTTTTGTTCTGCACAAGCACAAGCTTCATGCGCATCGTGACCAATGCGGTGGATAGCTTCTAAGATTTGGCTTTCCAATTCTCTGGCTTTTGCTGTGCGAGCCAGACGACAAACCACTGCACCAATGATTGACCCAATACCGAGTCCAATCATGAAATTTCCATGTTTACATCCCATAATTAAGTTAAGTTTTAGATTGAATAAAAACAGATATAAGAGCTACTCAAGCTCCTATTATCATTTAATTGTATTTAGAAACATCGCCCATGAAGAATAGTTCAATAGAGCAAAAGTGAATTAACTACAATTTGCAATCCTTATTCTGTTTACTTACCTTTGCGCCATTTTTAAGGTACATAGCAAAAGAAATAGGTATTATGGTACAGAATCAGGAACAACCAGTTGGAAAAATCACTTTCTCCATCTTGATTGCATTAAGTCTCTCCCACTGTCTTAACGACCTTCTACAGTCTGTTATTTCAGCATCGTATCCGCTGTTTAAGGACGATTTGGGACTAAACTTTGCACAGATCGGTCTTATCACATTAGTTTATCAACTTTCGGCTTCGGTGTTTCAGCCTATCACCGGAATTCTATTCGACAAGCATCCAGTCGCTTGGTCGCTGCCTATCGGAATGAGTTTTACGTTGGTTGGCATGATAAATCTGGCATTATCCAACAACCTTTATTGGATGTTGCTATCTGTCTTTCTGATTGGTATCGGCTCGTCAGTTCTGCATCCGGAGGCTTCACGAATCACGTTCCTCGCTTCGGGTGGCAAACGGGGATTGGCGCAGTCATTGTTTCAGGTGGGAGGAAACCTAGGGGGGTCGCTAGGGCCTTTGTTGGTGGCGTTGCTGGTGGCTCCTTATGGTAGGAAGCATCTTGCTGTTTTTGCTCTTTTCGCGTTGGCGGCTATCGGCATCATGTATCCCATTTGCAAATGGTACAAGTCTTATCTCAATCGGATGAAGGCACAGAAGGCTACCATAAAGAAAGCGGTTCATCTGCCCTTGCCTATGGATAAGACGGCTTGGTCTATCACAATTCTGCTGATACTGATATTTTCTAAGTACATCTATATGGCGAGTCTGACGAGTTATTACACATTTTATCTGATTCATAAATTTGATGTGAGTGTGCAGCAATCTCAATTATACTTGTTCATCTTCTTGGTCGCTACGGCTATCGGCACATTGCTCGGCGGTCCGATAGGCGACCGCGTGGGACGCAAATATGTGATTTGGGCTTCCATTCTAGGGGCTGCCCCGTTCAGTTTACTAATGCCTCATGCTACTTTAGTGTGGACTATTATTCTGAGTTTCTGCGTGGGGCTGATGCTTTCATCGGCTTTTCCCGCCATCTTGCTTTATGCGCAGGAGTTGCTTCCTACAAAGCTGGGGTTGATTTCGGGATTGTTCTTCGGATTCGCTTTCGGAGTAGCGGGCATTGCGTCGGCGGTGCTTGGAAATATGGCGGATAAGTTCGGCATTGAGGCTGTATACAATGTTTGCGCTTATATGCCGCTGTTGGGGCTGGTCACTTGGTTCTTGCCCGATTTGAAGAAACAGAAGATATGATAGAAAATAAAATAGCTCCGTTAAACAAAATAAGTATAACGGAGCTATCTATTTATTGTATTTTAGACTTACGCCCTCTTTTCTTATATTCAGGAGTCACCTGACCATGTCGAGAGTCCCAAAGACCAACTACGAATATAGTTCCAGGCATAAATAAGTATATCAGTTTACAACGTCTACCCACTGTGATATAACGCACTTTCTTATCCACACAATCCTTTAATAAAGGTTCTACCTTTCCTATATTGGGATAGTTGGTTAGATTTCTCATACACTCTATTAAATCTTGTCTGAAGTGTCGCACTTCATAAATAGAATACTGATCTTCAATATAACAAAGGATGGCTTCTAAGTCATCCAATGCCTCATAATCCCAAATTATTTCCATCGTTCTATTCGTTTCATCATTTCTTCTTGTGTAGCATATTCACTCTGTTCGTAGCGCCTCAAAGCATTGGAAGCGCGTTCCCTAACATATTCATTGGAATAATTACAGGGAGGAGAAACTTCTGTATCTTTATATACTACTTGCTGCGGCTTATGTCGCAATTTTCTTAAAGCTTTTAATGCTTCGGCAATCAACTCATCATCGTTGATGATGGTATCAACTTCTTTGAGAAGCAATGATTTTAGTTCCATTGTAGACATTTCTTAATCTCTTATTTTAAGCCCACAAAGTTACAACAAAACATCACATAACCAATGGAACAGTAGGTCATTAACATTTGCTGTACAAATAAGAAAACGGCCGGATGCGTCATCACGACGTATACCGGCCTACAAGTTAAAGTTAAAGTCAAAAAATTAAGAGAGCTAAATATATTATTTACAGGTTAGGGTTTGCATTAATTTCTTTTTGCGGGATGGTGTACAGATAATAAGTACTGTTGGCTGTAAAGGCCGTTCCATCCGGGAAGCTAAGGAACCAATGTCCTAGCGGATTTCGCTTGGCAAAGCTGCCGCCTTCCTGCCAGCAATCGACTTCTGATTTCTGCATATCTTCCGACAAGGCTGTACGCTCCACTGCCTTCTGTGTGCGGAGTACATCGGTGATGCCGAATCCCTCTCCCCAGAGTTCGCGACGACGCTCCATCAGGATTTCATTGAGCACATCTTCTGTTGATTTACCCGTCAGGTTGTAGTCGCTCACTCCACGGGCATTGCGCAAAGTATTCAACGGAGCCACTGCCTGAGACAGAACCACTCCATCTCTTGCTTTTGCTTCCGCCTCAATCAGATACATTTCAGACGCACGCATCAGCACCAGATCGGCCGTATCATCCGCACGCATATGGAATTTCTTATATCCCAGGTATCCTTCGCGCATCCATTGAAACAGCGGCAGACGTATATCGCCTTCGGCAAAGGTATCCCGGAGATGAGGGTCTGCCATGAAACTACTGTAGGCTCCTACGTAGGTAGCATCCAGATAGTAGAAGTTATAGCTCGCATCCGATTGGGAGGGTATTTGAGGAAATCCCCATATCCACTCTTTGTTGGAAATATTATTGAATCCTTCGTATTCTTCGGTAGTCGTCATCAGCGAATATCCGGTGCGGGCGGCTTCGGCAGCTTTTGCGGCTTCTCCCCACTGTCCCGTCAATAAGTAAGCACGTGCCAGCAAGCCGTTGACTACCGATACATTAGGTTTGAACTTCTGACTATCTCCGCTGCGGACATAGTTCTTCAAGTAGTCCTGCGCCAGCGTCAGGTCGTCAAAGATGCGCTGGTAGACTTGCGCTACGGTAGATTTTCCCTTCGGCACCGTAGTGTTATCACTAGGCTCTGTATATATAGGTACGCACGGAGCATCTTTATCTTTGAGATATGTAAACTGATAATGCTGCACCAGATTCAGATAGCAAAAGGCGCGCAAAACCAACGCCTGCCCTTGTGCCTGCCGAAGTGCTTCCGTATCCCCTTTGATGGAAATCGCGGTATTGCAGTTATCTATCGTTTTATACATCAGATACCAGACAAATTCGGTTCTACTGTTCGACGGAATGGCTACGTCGTTGAACTGATAGGACGAATTGAAACCGTATTTCGGACGGGAAACGACATCGCTCGCCATCATGTCGTCCTGGCACTGAATGGCACGATAGCCGATGTTGGCATACGTGCTTGAATAGTCGTATAGATTATACCAGGCACCATTAACTATTGCTTCCGCATTTTCGGGCACGGGCACCTTCTCGGAGCTTACCGCATCTGTAGGGTCTGTATCAAGAAAGCTGCCACTACAACTTGTTGCCAGAAAAACTCCAGCTATTGCTGCAAGGATGGATTGTATTTTTATTGTTCTCATAACTTTAAGTCTGAATTTAGAAAGAAACATTTATACCTCCGGAGATGGTGCGCATGGCCGGATAACGGTAATACGTAATACCGGTGATTCCCTGTTCGGGGTCCAATCCCTGATTACGGTGAATGGTAAACAGGTTATCGCCCTGAACGTATACCTGCACACTGCCCAATGAGAGTTTACTTATCCACAGCTTCGGCAATTCATAAGAAAGCGTCAGGTTCTTCAATCGCATATACGAGTTGTTCTGCAAGAAACGGGTAGAGGCGGAGTTCCAGTTGTTGGAGGTGGTGCTCAAAGCCGGCACATTCGTATACCGATTGTCCGGTGTCCAGCGATTCAGGATTTCGGTCGACCAGTCTCGTCCTTCCAGACTACCGTTGTGCAGAATCATCGTTATGTCACGGTTGTAGATGTACCCACCGATACTATAGGCGAATATCGCCGAGAGGTCGAACCCTTTCCACGAAAGGGAGGTGTTAAATCCACCATATACCTTCGGGAGGGAGGATTTGTTGACATAATAATAGGTGGCAGAGGCATAATCGCTGGTAGTGATACGGTTTCCGGTCGGATTATCATTGGCATCCTTCTCGTCCATATACCACAACGGATTACCATTTTCCGGGTCCACTCCCGCCCACTCTATCATGTAGAAGTCGTAGACAGAACGTCCTACTTCCA
The DNA here is from genome assembly GCF_900547205.1 of uncultured Bacteroides sp. Classification (GTDB taxonomy): domain Bacteria; phylum Bacteroidota; class Bacteroidia; order Bacteroidales; family Bacteroidaceae; genus Bacteroides. The sequence goes on along the minus strand of NZ_URFY01000002.1, from coordinate 155,457 downwards.
ACTTATTCACACCGCTTTGCGGCATATCCTTCAGCGGCAGGTCGGTCACCTTATTCTTATAGTGCGTCAGGTTCATTCCCAGCTTCCACACCCAGCCGTTCCGGTTGATAATCGTTCCGTTGAACACCATTTCGATACCTACATTCTTCAATGCTCCCACGTTCTCGTCAATCGTCCTGTATCCCAGTGAGGGAGCGATGGGACGGGAATAGAGCAAATCCTTGGAGCGACGTTTGAATACATCGAACGAACCGGAGAAGCGGTTGTTGAACAGCGAGAAGTCTATACCCATGTTGAAGTTGAGGTTCGTTTCCCATTTCAGGTTCGGGGTTGCCATGCGGTCGGACACCAGAGCGTTTTCGCCCAGATTGGAGACAATGGTGTAGAGTCCTTTACTGGCATAATACGTACCCAGATTATCGTTTCCCTGTGCTCCGTAACTCATCTTCAGCGTCAAGGCCGAAAGCCAATTGGTAGTGGATGCCATAAAACTCTCCTTGTCGATGCGCCACGAAGCACCGAGCGACCAGAAGTTACCCCAACGGGTTTGAGGGGCAAAGCGCGAAGAGCCGTCGCGGCGATAAGAAGCAGAGAAGAAATATCTATCCCGATAGTCATATAATAATTGAGTAAGATAGCCCACCAAAGCATAGTCAATGCGATAGCCCGAACCGCCTGTCAACTGCGAGCCCACCACCAGTTCCGGCATATCGGGCTGCGCCATCTTCGAGCGCGATGCAGTCAGTTCGTCGTAACGATAAGAGTAGGCTTCCATACCGGCAAGCACATTGAAATGATGTTCGCCGATGGTTTTATCATAAGTGGCAATATTGTTCCAGGTCCAAGAGAAGGTACGCGAATTTAGCCGGCTTGTACCGCCACCGTTCTGTACGGCAGGTCCTAGTTTGATATTGGTATAATCCAGCGTATTGTAGTTAATCAAGTCGAAGTTGAAACTCGTCTTAAACTTCAATCCTTCTATGATGGTAGCCTCCAAGTAGGTGCGGCCCGAAAACTCATCTTTCATTCGTTCCGACTTGTCTTGCGGCAAAGTGGCGGGTAAGTTCCAGTTAGCCATCGAGCCGGAAGGGCGGTAGGAACCGAAATCATAGATACGGTTTCCTTCATCGTCCAGCTTGTAGCTGCCGTCGGCATTCATCTCGTAGATGGGATAAAAACCGGGCATGGTACGTCCTGCTGTGATGACATTACTGGTTTTTGAATCCGACGAAACCGGATAGTTCTGCATGGAGTGAGCAAAACTAAGATTGATACTCCCTTTCAACCACGAGGTCATCTCACTGGTGACGTTCGAGCGAAGATTGAAACGCTGGTATCCGGATTCGAGTGCAATACCCTTGTCGTTCAGATATCCGGCAGAAAAGAAATACTGATTGGCCTTTCCACCACCCGACACACTTAGGTTCAACTCCGTGCGGAGCGCTTGTTGCTCCATAGCATCGCTCCAATTGGAATCCCATAGGGGACGTGCGCCTTCCAGCAGTTTTCCGTCGGTGCCTACGGGTTGGGCATATTGCGGTCCGTAAGGGTTTGGTCCTCCACCCATCAATTTGGTTACTAAGTCATTGGAAGCCTGAGCGGCGGCAGTGGCGGGTGTATAGTCAGAACTCTTGGCGTACTGATTGCGTAGTGCCTCCCAGTAAAGTTCAAAGTACTGATTGGTGCTGACACGGTCATAGTCGCGCACGGCACGGTTCGAACCACCCAAAGAGGCTTTTATCTTCACTGTCGCTTTGGAGTCTTGCTGACCTTGCTTGGTGGTGATGATAATCACGCCATTTGCGCCACGCGAGCCGTAAAGAGCGGCAGATGCGGCATCTTTCAATACGGTCATCGAGGAGATATCATCCGGATTGATGGAGTTGACGCTACCATCGAACGGGACACCGTCTACTACATACAGCGGTGCACTGGAAGCGTTGATGGAGCCGATACCGCGAATACGGATTTCCGCATCCGTGCCCGGCTGACCGCTGGAGGCACTCGCCTGAACACCCGATACGGTTCCTTCGAGCACACGGGATACGCTGGAAGTCTGTAGTTTCTCAATCTCGCCGGCTTTCATCGTCGATGCCGCTCCAGTGAAGCTGTATTTCTTGGCAGTGGCATAGGCCACCACCATCACTTCATCCAGTTCCTGACTGTCCGATTCGAGCGTGACGTTAATCACATTTCGGTCATTCACCGCTTGTTCAACCGTTCGCATTCCCACAAAACGAAATACTAAAGTGCCCGTAGCAGGGACTTCGATTGAGTACTTACCATCAATATCGGTGATGGTGCCCGCAGTGGCTCCTTTCACTTGTACGGAGACTCCCGGCAGCGGCTCCCCTTCAGAGATTACCGTACCTGTCACGCGCTTCTCCTGCTGTGCTTTAGCATACACTATGTTCACTGCAAAAAGCAGAATAAACGCTACTAATAAACGTAAATAGATTCTCATAATTTTGTGGCTTAGGATTTATTTGCTTGTTATAACTAACAGTATATAGAAGTTGTTTGTTTAGGAAACGAAACATTTTTTTAGAGGATTATTAGTATAAACCAACGAAAGATAGTACATTCGTGCAACAAAAAACATCTATAACAAGAACGAAGAATCTCATGGTGAAACAGGTTATTCTATATCTATTTCTGCTACTGTCGCTCTCTTTACAGGCACAAACTGAAGGGAAAGACTTACTTATGAATGACAGCGTACTGACAGATTCCGTGAGCGCTTCCAAACTCAGTCCTTTCAAAAGAGCAATCAAGAAGTTTATGAACTTCAGTGATTTCGACACACTTTATATCAGCCCCAACCGTTTCAATTATGCATTGATGACGACTCATTTCAGTAACTTCGAGTATTATTCCGTCACCACCGACCTGCCCAACCCGCAGAAGCTGAGCTTCTCGCCCAATCCCCGCAACAAGATAGGGCTCTACTTCGGCTGGCGATGGATTTTCCTAGGGTGGTCTGTAGACGTAGACGACATTACCCGCAAGACCAACCGGAAAAACAAAGGGACGGAATTTGAACTCAGTCTCTACAGTTCAAAGCTAGGGGTAGACATTTTCTATCGGCGCACGGGTAATAACTATAAGATTCATAAAATCAAAGGATTCTCCGATGATATTCCCGCCAACTATTCCGAGAATTTCAACGGACTTAAGGTGAACATTAAAGGGCTGAACCTTTACTATATCTTTAATAACAAAAGATTCTCCTACCCTGCCGCTTTCAGCCAGTCCACCAATCAACGGCGAAATGCAGGTTCGTTCATCGCAGGATTCTCTATCTCGAAGCATAAGCTCGACTTCGACTACAGTCAACTTCCCGAATTTATTCAAGAGACAATGAATACCGGCATGAAAGTGCGAAGAGTGAAGTATACGAACGCTAACATCAGTTTCGGCTATGCTTACAACTGGGTCTTTGCACGCAACTGCCTTGCTTGCCTGTCTTTCACCCCTGCTTTTGCCTATAAGGCTTCCGATGTAGATGCCGAAGTCCAGGAAGGAAAACAATGGTACAGCAAGTTCAATCTCGATTTTCTGCTCCGTGCAGGCATAGTCTACAATAACGGGAAGTACTTTGTGGGTACTTCATTCGTAGGTAAAAACTATAATTACAGTCGCAACAACTTTTCGGTAGACAACGGATTCGGTACGCTCCAAATATATGCCGGCTTCAATTTCCATTTACGTAAGCAATATCGGCAGAAGAAATAAAACCGTGGGCGGCAAGAAATAGGCGAGCCGCTTGCTTATCCAAAGAATCTTTGTACATTTGCGCTGTTCAACCGAACGGTAAATAAGAAATTAAGATGAAGAAGCAATCCCACATACAGGCTACACGCACGCTGCTTTCCCGCTTCCGCTACTGGGGCAGGAAGAACTATGCGGCCTTTGCCAGTATGGGACGTCAATTCCATATCGGACATCTACACACCAACGTGATAGACATTGCTCTTCGCAAGCAAAATGCTGCTCAAACTATCCCTTATCATACATTTATGACAATCCAAGAAATCAAAGACCAGGTATTGGCAGGCATCGACATATCGCCCGACCAAGCCGCCTGGCTGGCCAACATGGCCGACAGCGAGGGGCTTTATGCCGCTGCGCACGAGATTACCATGGCACGTGCTTCGCACGAATTTGATATGTGTTCCATCATCAACGCCAAGTCCGGCCGATGTCCGGAGAACTGCAAATGGTGTGCACAATCTTCCCACTACAAGACTCAAGCCGAAGTCTACGACCTCCTCCCCGCTGAAGAATGCCTCCGACAGGCTAAGTACAACGAAAGCCAAGACGTCAATCGTTTCTCACTCGTCACCAGCGGACGAAAACCTTCTTCCAAACAGATTGCCCGACTCTGCGACACTGTTCGCTATATGCGAAGAAACTCTTCCATCCAACTTTGCGCCTCATTGGGGTTGCTCAATGAAGAAGAACTTCGCTCCCTACACGATGCGGGGATTACCCGTTATCACTGCAATCTGGAAACCGCTCCTTCTTATTTTTCCCAACTCTGCTCTACGCATACGCAGGAGCAGAAAATAGAGACGCTCGCTTCCGCACGTCGTGTGGGAATGGATATTTGCAGCGGCGGCATCATCGGCATGGGCGAAACGATGGAGCAACGCATTGAGTTTGCCTTTACTCTTGCCCGCTTAGAGGTGCAGTCCATCCCTATCAACCTGTTAAGCCCCATTCCGGGAACGCCGTTGGAAAACGAAAAGCCGCTGACTGAGGAGGAGATATTAAGAACAATCGCTCTGTTCCGTTTTATCAACCCCACTGCTTTTCTGCGTTTCGCAGGAGGGCGTTCGCAACTCTCTTCCGAAGCGATGCACAAGGCGTTGTATATCGGAATCAATTCGGCAATCGTAGGCGATTTACTGACTACGCTTGGCTCTAAAGTGTCGGAAGATAAGAAGATGATTCAAGAGGAAGGGTATCATTTTGCCGCTTCCCAGTTCGACCGCGAACATATTTGGCATCCTTACACTTCTACTACCGATCCGCTGCCTGTCTATAAAGTGAAACGGGCGGACGGGGCGACCATTACTCTTGAGGATGGAAGAACGTTGATTGAAGGAATGTCGTCGTGGTGGTGTGCGGTGCACGGCTACAATCATCCGGTGCTGAACGAAGCTGCTAAAAGTCAATTGGATAAGATGTCTCACGTCATGTTCGGCGGATTGACCCACGATCCGGCGATTGAATTGGGGAAACTGCTGCTGCCGCTGGTTCCTCCTTCCATGCAGAAGATATTCTATGCAGATTCCGGCTCAGTGGCAGTGGAAGTGGCTTTGAAGATGGCGGTGCAGTATTGGTATGCAGCAGGAAAGCCCGAAAAGAGTAATTTCGTAACGATACGTTCCGGTTATCACGGAGATACTTGGAATGCTATGTCTGTTTGCGACCCTGTGACGGGGATGCATAGTCTGTTCGGCTCTTCGCTGCCCGTGCGTTATTTTGTTCCGGCGCCTGCTTCCCGGTTTGATGGAGAATGGAATCCGGATGATATTTTACCATTAAGGGAGGCGATTGAGAAGCATTCGGGAGAACTGGCGGCACTGATTCTCGAACCGATTGTTCAGGGTGCAGGCGGTATGTGGTTTTATCATCCTCAGTATTTGCGCGAAGCGGAGAAGCTTTGCCGTGAGTATGGAATCTTGCTTATCTTCGATGAAATAGCAACGGGATTCGGACGCACGGGCAAACTCTTTGCTTGGGAACACGCGGGTGTGGAACCGGATATCATGTGTATCGGGAAATCTCTGACGGGAGGATATATGACGCTATCCGCCGTATTGACTAGCAATCTCGTGGCAGACACCATTTCCAATCATGCACCGGGAGCTTTCATGCACGGACCTACCTTTATGGGCAATCCGTTGGCTTGCGCTGTTGCCTGTGCTTCTGTCCGCCTACTGCTCGAATCGGGCTGGCATGAGAAGGTGGAACGGATTGAAGCTCAATTGAGAGAAGAACTGGCTCCGGCAAAAGAACTTCCGCAAGTGGCAGACGTACGGATATTGGGCGCCATCGGAGTGATTGAGATGAAGCGTCCGGTAGACATGGCATTTATGCAACGAAGATTTGTGGAAGAAGGAATCTGGGTGCGCCCCTTCAGCAAACTGGTTTACCTGATGCCTCCGTTCATCATTTCGCCGGAACAACTGGGAAAACTGACTTCAGGATTGCTAAAGATAGTAAAGGAATTATGACAAATATAAGGATACTAGGGGCACTCACAAAGTGGCGTTTCGTATCATTGCTTGATACGAGTCGTTACATTGCTTGTTACACATCGTTTCATTGCTTGTTACGGTCTGTTTCATTGCATGAAACAAACTGTTACCCCTAGGGAAACAAATTGTGCCCTGTGGGATAACTGTACGTACACTTGCCTCTTAATAACCAATCAATATGACTTTAGACTCTATAAATAAAGAACTCTTTACATTAAAGGAGAAAAGAAATTATCGCTCTCTCCCACCGTTGATGCACGATGGACGGGATGTAATCGTCAACGGACAACGAATGTTGAACCTATCTTCCAACGATTATCTGGGTTTAACCGTTGACTTATCATTGAAGGAAGGCTTCTTAAAGAACATCACTCCCGAGACTTTTTTACCCACTTCCTCCTCTTCCCGCCTGCTGACGGGCAACTTCGCCCATTATCAGGAATTAGAGCAGCAATTGGCAGCACTCTTCGGCACGGAAAGCGCACTCGTATTCAATAGCGGATATCATGCCAACACCGGAATCCTCCCGGCGGTGAGCAATGCACGAACATTGATTCTTGCCGATAAACTGGTGCACGCAAGCCTGATAGATGGAATACGATTATCGTCGGCTAAGTGTATTCGCTATCGCCACAATGATGCTATGCAGCTCCAACGCTTGATAGACGAAAATCACCATACGTATGAGCAAATCATCATCGTCACCGAAAGTATATTCAGCATGGACGGAGATGCAACCGACCTCCGTGCCCTCGTCCGGCTGAAAAAGAACTACTCCAACGTGCTTCTTTATGTAGATGAGGCTCACGCCTTCGGCGTACGCGGAGAGAATGGACTAGGATGTGCCGAAGAGCAGGATTGCATCGCGGATATTGACTTTCTGGTAGGAACTTTCGGTAAGGCTATCGCTTCGGTGGGTGCTTACATTGTCTGCCGACAGTTGATACGCGACTATCTTATTAATAAAATGCGCACGTTCATCTTCACCACTGCCCTTCCACCTATTAATATTCAGTGGACTTCGTGGGTGCTGAAACACTTATCCAGCTTTCAGGATAAAAGGGTGCATCTGCTGAGAATCAGTAGCAAACTAAAAGACGCTCTTACGGAAATAGGGTGTCACTGCCCCACGGACAGCCATATCGTCCCTATGATTGTGGGTAGCAGTGAAGATGCGATACTAAAAGCGGAGGAACTTCAACGCAAAGGATTCTACGCACTGCCCGTGCGCCCGCCTACTGTGCCCGAGGGAACTTCGCGCATCCGCTTCTCACTAACGGCAGATATCACTGAAAATGAAGTCAATCAACTTATAGATACGCTTAGGAAATGAAACAGCATTTTATCATAAAGAGTAATTCGAAGCATCTGTTGCTTTTCTTTGCAGGCTGGGGAATGGACGAAACACCGTTCACGGATATGCGTCTGGCGCACTGCGACTGGATGATTTGTTACGACTATCGTTCGTTGGAGTTCGACGAAAGCCTGCTACGAGGGTATTCGGAAATCACTCTCGTCGGTTGGTCGATGGGAGTATGGGCGGCGTCACGAATCATGGAGCTTTATCCCGGTTTACCCGTCTCACGTAGCATTGCCGTCAATGGGACGATTTATCCGGTAGATGAAAGCAAAGGGATCGCCCCTATCATTTTTGCAGGAACGCTGCAAGGATTGACCGGACAGACGCTACAAAAGTTTCAAAGGAGGATGTGCGGCTCTTCTGCCGAATACAAGGTATTTCAATCTGTTGCCCCCCAACGCCCTGTGGAAGAATTGAAAGAAGAGCTAGCTGCTATTCAAAAGCAATATCTCTCTTCGGACGCTCCCGACTTTCGTTGGCAGAAAGCCATCATAGGTAGAAACGACCGGATATTCACCCCCGAAAATCAACGGCGGGCGTGGGAGAATAATGTAGACCAGATAGAAGAAAGCGAAGCCGCGCATTACCAGCGCGAACTATTCCAAACGGTCCTGACCGGCACATCATCAACACTAAATCTTCACCAATCATGAACAAACCATTGATTGCCGAACGTTTCTCGAAAGCCATGGCGACCTATCCACAAGAAGCGAACGTACAAAGGCAGATTGCTGATAAGATGATTCATCTGCTCAAAGAATATATTTCTACTCCCTGCCCGAAAGTAATCGAGTTCGGATGTGGCACGGGAACCTACTCCCGTATGCTGCTCAATGCTCTCCATCCCAAAGAGATGCTACTGAACGACCTTTGCCCGGAGATGGAGCAGTGTTGCGAGGACTTATTAAACGAAGCGCAAGTCTCCTTCCTCCCCGGAGATGCCGAAACCGTTCCTTTTCCCGACGAGAGTTCATTAATCACTTCCTGCTCAGCCTTGCAATGGTTCGAGTCTCCCGAATGCTTTTTCCGGAGATGCAATTCCTTGCTCCACGCCCAAGGCTATTTTGCCTTCAGCACTTTTGGAAAAGAAAACATGAAAGAAATACGGGAGCTTACCGGAAACGGACTCCCCTACCGCTCACGGAAGGAACTTGAAGCTACCCTGTCGACGCATTTCGACATCCTTCATTCGGAAGAAGAAATCATCTCGCTTCCTTTTGAAAGCCCGATGAAGGTTCTTTACCACCTAAAGCAAACGGGAGTAAACGGGCTCTCCGCAAAATTGCCAGCCGCTTGCCGACTAGAGAATAACTCTTCGCAAAGTATCTGGACTCGCCGCGATTTACAACACTTCTGTGAACGCTATACCCGGCAGTTCAGCCGGGACGCTTCCGTATCATTGACATATCACCCTATTTATATCATCGCAAAAAAGAAATAAGAAGTATGAAACAGAATGTATATTTCATCAGCGGCATCGATACTGATGCCGGAAAGAGTTACGCCACCGGCTTTCTAGCTCGCGAATGGAACAAGGACGGTAAGAAAACGATTACCCAAAAGTTGATTCAAACGGGAAACGTCGGCCATTCCGAAGACATCGACCTGCACCGCCGCATCATGGGAATTCCTTTTACCCAAGAAGACCGGGAAGGATTGACCATGCCGGAAATATTTTCTTATCCCGCCTCTCCCCATCTTGCTTCCCAACTGGATAATCGCCCTATCGACTTTGGCAAGATAAAACAGGCTACTGAAGAATTGAGCAGGCGGTATGATTGTGTATTACTTGAAGGAGCCGGTGGCTTAATGGTTCCTTTGACCGAAGAGTTTCTGACAATAGACTACATCGCACAAGAGCAATACCCTCTTATCTTCGTCACTTCCGGTAAGTTAGGGAGCATTAACCATACACTTCTTAGTCTGGAGGCTATACAAAAACGAGGGATTATCCTCGATACTGTACTCTATAACCTATATCCGACAGTAGAAGATACCACTATTCAGAAAGATACAATGAACTTTATAAAGGTTTATCTGGAAAAGCATTTTCCCTGTACGAAGTTTATATTAGTGCCGGAGATAAAGGAGTAAAAAACATAAAAAGAGAGTGTGTCAAACAACTTGCACACTCTCTTTATTAATCCAATCATTTAGAATAACTCTTCAACGCCTTCTCTAACGCTTCTTCCGAAACTGGTTTCGTCACGAAATCATTGCAGCCAACTTCCAAGGCTCTCTCCTTATCCGCTTCGAAGGCATAGGCCGTCAATGCTATGATAGGAATCTCTTTAGAGTAAGAACGGATGATGCGCGTAGCTTCCAGACCATCCATACGCGGCATTTTAATATCCATCAAAATCAAGTCTGGCTGGTCACGCTTATACATTTCCACAGCTTCATAGCCATCTTTGGCCCAGATTAATGAGTAGTCCTTACCTATTATATCCTTCAATAATATGAAGTTACTGTCCACATCCTCGGCAATGAGAATCTTCTTTACCTGTTGCATTCTCTTTACTGCGTAGCTTTTATATTCAGTTTCGGCAGCATGGGGAAGTCCGACACATTTTCTTGAATCTCCCTTATAAGGTATCGTAAAATAGAAAGTCGAACCCTTTCCCAAATCGGAAACAGCACCTATATCTCCACCTATCTTCTCTATTATCATCCGGCAGATAGCCAGTCCGAGCCCGGTGCCTTGAGCAAAAGCATTCAGTTTAACAAAACGGTCGAAAATATGATTGACTTTCTCGGGTTCTATGCCTATACCTGTGTCCTTCACATAGAAATAGAGATTTTGTGGTTCAACTTTAAAACCAAGATGAATCTCACCTACATACGTAAACTTAATCGCATTCGTAATGAAGTTCGTTATAATCTGCATAATGCGATTCTGGTCTTCTTCAATAATCAAATCTTCATCATTATCCAGAATAAGTTTTACCCCCTCCTGCACGCGTTCTTTATGAACCGCATAGATATTCCGGCAAACCTCGCCCAAATTCATCGGACGCTTGACATACTCCAACGTACCGGCTTCAATCTTCGACAAATCCAATATATCATTAATTAACTGCAATAATATATCAGAGTTTTGATTGATTATATCTGAGTAAAGCTTCTCTTCTTCGGGATTCTCGGCAGAAGGCATCAGTTTGGAGAATCCTACTATGGCATTGAGTGGTGTACGTATCTCATGGCTCATGTTTGCAAGGAAAGCTGTCTTCAGTCTGTCAGATTGTTCCGCTTTGATTCTTGCCTTTATCAGTTCCTGCTCGATATTCTGGAAATTGGTAATATCCCAAGAGATACCAATCAACAACGGTTTGCGCCCTGCCATAGGGACAAGCACTTTCAATGTCTGCACGATACGAGTCTCACCGGTAGCCGCAACATACGTTTCCTGCATATCAATACGCTCGTGCGTATGAAGCAACTCTAAATCATCTCTTCGGAATTTCTCTGCATCTTCACGTTCCGGGAATATTTCATAGTCTGTATGCCCAATAGCCTTTGATGCCGGAATCTTAGAGTGTTCGGCAAATGCTTTGTTCCAATATAAATAACGGAAATCATCTTCGGGATCTTTCACATACAGATAGACGGGGATATTATTGAGTATGCCATCCAACAATAAATTCAATTCGCGTAGTTCGTCTCTTTTCTTAATCACATCCGTGATATCCTGGGTAAAGAACCAGATAATGTCTCGATTGTCCTCTTTCATCAGATATGTGGAAACCTGATGCACTCTTTCCTTCTCCTCACCATTGCGAACATAGGCGGCACGGTAAGAGAAGCTGCCTCCGTTTTCGCGAATCTGGCGTAAACGTGATTCCCACAATTCGGGAGTGTGCATGGTGACACGTAATTCATATATCTTCTGCGTACCCATTTTTCGAGTAACGTTATATTCTTCGATAAACTGCTTATTGGCATATACCAACGTACCATCATCGGACACTGCCAGAATACTGTCGCTCACCTTATCGAGCACGCTTTTAAAAACTTCCAGTTGTCTCTGTGTGGCTACCCGCTCGGTTACGTCTCGGCACATAATAAGTACGTATTCTTCATCTAAAGGGAAAATACGGTTCTCATAATGATGATGTACACCATCGACATCCAGCTCGTGATGCGCAGCCGAAACCGTGCCTGTCGTGATGACTTTCTTCATATTAGAGTGTATATTCTGATAAGCTTCCGGCGGCACCATATCGCGCATATGCATTCCTTCAAAATCTCTATTGGATACACCTACGTGATTGGTTTCTTCATTGGATACGACTTCAACTCCAACTTCATCATGACTAAAAACAGTCAACATATCTGGTAGGGAATTTAATATCTTAACCGCATACTTTTCTTTAAAGCTAATGGACTTATCTTTATTTGCCTCAGGCTGAAGAGTGGAAAGTTGCTTCCTGAGTTGCTCATTTTCCTTTTTAAGAGCCTCTATTTGCTCTACAAATGCTTCTATTGTCTGCTCACTGTTCATGACTTATCTGAATAAATACATACTTATCTGCCAAAAGTAAATATTATTTTGGAGATAAGTATGCAAAATACTGTATTTTTTTGCAGAATCACTCAATCACCATAATTCTATCATTGAGTGCGACTTTCATATTGTCTTCCACAAATACATCTTTTACCGTGCCGTCCGTCACTGCACGGATTTCATTTTCCATCTTCATGGCCACCAGCACACAAAGCGGATCACCACGTTTCACACTGTCGCCTTTATGCACATATGTCTTAAGAATAACTCCCGGCATCGGCGCTTGTACTACCTGTCGGCCCACAGCTTCTGTTCCCGAACGGGCACTATGAATCTTCTCCATTTCTCCCTGCAATTCAATCTGATACAATTCTCCTTTGTTCATGATTGTATAGGTATTGTTGGAAGAAGGGGAAATCTGCACTCCATGCGAATGATTGTTGATGATGATCGAATGAATCGAGTCACCACCCATATTATAATCCACCTCATATATCTTGCCATTGACCGCAATCTTCTTGATGGGTCCGTCTTCCAGAATCTCCACTTTATATTCGTTTTCCGACATATCCTGAAGTTTGGCGTAATAGGTAGCTAACGTTGAACTCATACTGATTCCTGATTTTTAGTTTAATAATTATTGGCCGTCATTTGCAGCTTACCGTAGTATTTCCAGAGAGATTCGCCTACTACCGGAAGAGTCGTAGCACGCGAAGCAGCTTCTTTCTCCCTTTCGTAATGCCTCACCGCAGCCGCAATAACGGCTACCGTCGGGTCTGTATTCTGCCGGCGTTTCAAGTCTTCTTTATCAAAGCGGGTGTCGATAAAGGTAGTGTCGTATTTCCCTTCAAGAAAGGCAGCGTTCTTCAATACGCGTTGATGGAAAGGAATCGTCGTTTTAATGCCCAGAATCTTATATTCACGCAAGGCACGAGCCATATTTGAGATAGCCGACTCACGCGTACGCCCCCAGCAGCAGAGCTTTGCAATCATCGGGTCATAATGCAAAGAGACTTCAAATCCGGCATAAGCGGCGCTGTCCAAACGTAGGTTACGCCCTTCGGGAGCCTCGCGAACGGTAATCACTCCGGGCGAAGGCATGAAGTTGTTTTCAGGGTCTTCAGCATAGATACGGCATTCGATGGCTGCGCCGTTAAACTTGATATCATTCTGTTTGTAGGGTAGCGGATTGCCAGCGGCAACCGTTATCATATCACGAACGAGGTCGACGCCCGTACATTCTTCCGTTACCGGATGTTCCACTTGCAGACGGGTATTCATTTCGAGAAAGTAGAAGTTCTGGTCTTTGTCCATCATGAACTCCAGTGTTCCGGCACTGTAGTATCCGATTTTCTTGCAAGCTTCCACAGCCACCTTCAGCATTTTCTGTCTCGTATCTTCCTTCACAAAGGGCGAAGGACATTCTTCTATCACTTTCTGATTACGACGCTGGATGGAACATTCACGTTCGTAAAGATGCACCACGTTTCCATATTTATCGCCCATAATCTGCACTTCGATGTGATGAGGATTCTCAATATACTTCTCTATATAAACTGCATCGTTTCCAAACGAAGTTCCGGCTTCCGACTGCGACAGGCGAAGCGCTGTCTCCACTTCTTCCTCCGAACGCACCAGACGCATTCCTTTACCTCCACCACCGGCAAGGGCCTTCAGCATGATGGGATACCCCACTTCCTTGGCTACTTTCTTCACTTCATCAATGCCTTGCACGGGTGCTTCCGTTCCGGGAACAATCGGCAAGCCCGCTTCGCGCATAATCCTGCGCGCCTCTGTCTTGATTCCCATATTGGCAATAATGTCGGCACTCGGGCCGATAAAGATTACTCCTTCTTCCTCGCAACGACGGGCAAAGTCTGCATTCTCCGACAGGAAGCCATAGCCCGGATGAATGGCGGCTCCGGTCTTTTTGGCAATGGCAAGTATCTGCTCCGGTTTCAGGTAGGAAGTATCTTCGGGCGAATTGGAAATGCAATAGGCCTCTTCTGCGTATCGCACGTGCAATGCAGCACGGTCTACGTGTGTATAAACAGCTACCGTAGCAATATCCATCACCCGGCACGTACGGAAGATGCGCATGGCTATCTCACCACGATTGGCAACTAATATTTTCTTTATCATAATCTTATTCTTCTTTTTATTCTTCTAACGAACTCTCAACTCACAATCTTCCACTCTCAACTCTCCACTTCTTCAAACTTCTTAAAGCGGAATATTAGAATGTTTCCTCGGCGGATTGGACTGACGCTTATTAGCAAGCATCTCGAAACTGCGAATCAAACGCAAGCGGGTCACTGCCGGATCGATTACTTCGTCCACATATCCCAATTCCGCCGCACGATAAGGATTGGCAAACTTCTCGCGATAATCGTCCTGAAGTTCTTTCCTCCTTTCATCCGGAGCCTGCGACTTCTCTATTTCTTTTCTGAAAAGGATGTTTACCGCTCCGTCAGGTCCCATTACTGCTATCTCGGCAGTGGGGAAAGCCAGATTCACATCGCCACGGATATGCTTGGAACTCATTACATCGTAAGCGCCTCCGTATGCCTTGCGGGTAATCACAGTTACTTTCGGCACAGTAGCCTCGCAATAAGCATATAGCAACTTTGCGCCATTACGAATGATTCCTCCATACTCCTGATCCACTCCCGGAAGGAAACCCGGCACATCGACCAATGTCAGCAGTGGAATATTGAATGCATCGCAAAAGCGAACGAAACGGGCTGCCTTCACAGAAGCGTTAATATCCAACGTTCCTGCCAGTACCAACGGTTGATTAGCTACCACTCCCACTGTCTTTCCGTTCAGTCGGATATATCCGGTGACAATGTTTGCAGCATATTCCGATTGAAGTTCGAAGAAACTGTTATCATCCGCCACAGCTTCAATCATATCCTTCATATTATAAGGTTGATTCGGATTGGTAGGAATCAAGTCGGATAGTTCAGGAGTGAGACGAGTCGGCGAATCGTTGGTTGCCACAAATGGAGGTTCTTCCATGTTATTGCCGGGCAGGTAGGAAATCAATTCACGGATGTAATTGATACATTCGATATCATTCTCGGCAGAAAGATGGGCGACTCCGGATTTGGTCATATGTACTCCCACTCCTCCCAGTTCGTCTTTACTGACTTCCTCTTGTGTCACGCTTTTCACTACGTCGGGACCAGTGATAAACATATAACCGGAGTTTTTCACCATCAGAATGAAGTCCGTCAGTGCGGGAGAATAGACAGCTCCTCCAGCACACGGCCCCATTATCGCACTAATTTGCGGTATCACGCCCGAAGCCATCGAATTGCGCAGGAATATTTCCGCATAGCCGGCAAGTGAGCGTACACCTTCCTGAATACGGGCACCTCCCGAATCATTCAGTCCGATAATGGGTGCTCCCATTTGCATGGCCATATCCATCACTTTACAAATCTTCTTGGCGTGTGTCTCCGAAAGAGCTCCTCCAAATACAGTGAAGTCTTGTGCAAAGACATACACCAGACGTTTGCCAATCATTCCATAACCGGTTACAACTCCGTCTCCTGCAAACTTTTGCTTCTCCATACCGAAATCGGTACACCGGTGGGTAACCAGCTTATCGAGTTCGATAAACGAACCTTTCTCCAACAATAAGTCGATACGTTCACGGGCAGTTAGCTTGCCCACTGTGTGTTGTTTTTCAATGCGAGCGTCGCCGCCGCCTTTTTCAGCATTCCTGTTCATTTCTTCCAGGTTCCTGATAAGCTCTTTCATAGGCTGTTTATTTTATTTAAGTAACGCGTAAATATACTCGGTAATAATTGAAGTAGCTGTCATATTGATTACACAGGGCCGCTTTATATAATGAACGTATATTGTTCGGTAATTGTTAGCATTTATGTCTTTAAACATCTTTATGTAGTTATCTGCATACTATTTCTTACAATATCTCACTTTCTCCGACCAAAAAGCTGCGTTCGGTTGTTATACTATTAATAAACTGATGTTCCACTTTTCTAAATCTGATAGTTATGACTTTGATTTTAGCCATCTTACCTGTACTTCTGCTCATCGTTCTAATGGCATTTTTCAAGATGCCGGGAGATCAAAGTAGCGTTATCTCATTAGTTGTAACTATGATTATTGCCCTCTTCGGATTCTCTTTTTCTTTAGATAATCTGTTCTACTCCTTTATATATGGTGCACTGAAAGCTGTTTCCCCTATTTTAATCATTATCCTGATGGCTATCTTCAGCTACAACGTACTACTGAAAACGGAGAAGATGGAGATTATCAAGCAACAGTTCGCTTCCATTTCCACGGATAAGAGTATTCAGGTTTTGCTATTGACGTGGGGATTTGGGGGATTGCTGGAAGCTATGGCAGGCTTCGGAACGGCAGTGGCTATCCCGGCAGCGATTCTTATCAGCCTGGGATTCAAACCTATATTCTCCGCTACCGTCAGCCTGGTAGCCAATAGTGTGGCTACCGCTTTCGGAGCTATCGGAACTCCGGTGCTTGTGTTGGCAAAGGAAACTAACTTGGATGTATTGACTCTTAGCACAAATGTAGTGTTGCAATTATCAGTACTCATGTTTCTCATTCCGCTTGTATTGCTGTTCCTTACCGACCCCAAACTGAAATCACTTCCCAAGAATCTGTTCCTGGCTTTATTGGTAGGAGGAGTATCGTTAGTCAGTCAATATCTGGCAGCAAGATATATGGGAGCGGAATCTCCGGCTATCATCGGGAGCATTCTTTCTATCATCGTTATCGTTCTCTATGGAAAGCTGACCGCGTCTAAAGAAGAGAAAGCACGGAAAAGTTCATTGAAGGCGAAAGATATTCTGAATGCGTGGAGCATCTATTTGCTTATTCTCTTCTTGATTATTCTAACAAGCCCGCTTTTTCCGGGATTGCGAAACACATTAGAAAACAACTGGATTACGAGAATCAGTCTGCCCATCAATGCTTCTACCGTTAATTATACGATTTCGTGGTTGACTCATGCCGGAGTATTGCTCTTTGTCGGCACTTTCATCGGCGGATTGATACAAGGAGCAAAAGTAAGGGACTTGTTTATTGTACTTTGGAATACAGTGAAACAGTTGAAGAAAACTTTCGTCACGGTTATTTGCCTCGTGGGATTATCTACGATTATGGATACTTCCGGCATGATTGCCGTTATTGCCACTGCATTGGCAACGGCTACAGGAAGTCTGTATCCGCTGTTCGCACCCGTCATCGGTTGCTTGGGAACATTCATTACCGGAAGCGATACATCGTCCAATATTCTTTTCGGAAAACTGCAAGCAAGCGTAGCCGGACAAATTCATGTCAGCCCGGATTGGCTGTCGGCTGCCAATACAGTTGGTGCTACGGGTGGAAAAATTATCTCTCCGCAAAGCATTGCCATTGCCACTTCTGCCGGAAACCAACAGGGCAAAGAAGGTGAAATCCTGAAAGCGGCCATTCCGTATGCATTAGCATACGTGGTAATTACCGGAATTATTGTCTATATTTTCAGTTAATTGTCCAAAAAGTATATCTTTGTGGAAACTATTTTAAAGAAGGAGTGTACACATGAATACTGATTTTATAAACCTGACAACAGAAAACCTTGCTGACGAGCATTTATGTTGCATTATCCGCAGTAAGAAGTCTCATCCGGGTATTGAAGCCAAGCGGCAATGGCTTTCCGATCAGGCATTTGCCAAGAAGTTCGGCTTTGAGGTTGTTGATACTACCGATAATGGCTATGAATTGCTTGCGCTCTCTTTTGACGGAACAACACCAAAGTTTGCGCCAAACGCTAAGAAACTGGAGATTGAGAACAAAGAACTCACGATTTATCATGATATGCAATGCCCTTATATCTATAAATGCATCGAAATGATAAAACAGTATTGCGAAACAAATGATGTTCCTGTATCTTTTATCCAAGTGGATACGCTACAAAAAGCAAAGGAGTTGCCTTGTGTCTTCAATAACTTTGCTGTGTTTTATGAAGGTGTTTTTGAGACAGTGAACTTGACGACTATCGACTATTTAAAGAGAATACTCAAGAAGTAATTGTCCTGAGTTGACTCTTTAACACAAACCAATATGGAAGTTACAGGCAAATAACTTTCGGTGTGATGTACGACCTTTGTTGCCGTTAAACTAATAAATGAATTGGATTATGACAGCAAAACTATTGAAAATGACTTTTGTCCTATTTCTCACAATAGGAGCTTTACAGGCCAACGCCCAAGAGACAAGAGAAAACAAATTGAAGGAGTGGAAAGACTCAATAGAAGCAGTGCAAAAGACAGTTAGGGCAAAACACCGCATGACGGATTCACTTACTCATGCAAAAGCAGTCAACGCCTTACTCAACCAAAACTTCGTATTGGAAAGCGACGAGCTGACACTGAAACATGGCGAACACGGATATGTAAACTCTGCAACCAACTTCATCGCGCTGCACAAAGGGCTGGCAACCATACAAGTTTCTCCTTTCTACTCAGGCGGCGGGCCTAACGGTGTGGGCGGAATTACAGTTGAAGGAAGACCCTCGGGCTTAAAAGTGGAAACTGACAAAAAAGGCATCACACGTCTGTCGATGAATGTCAGTGGAAGCGGAGTTTCCGCCCAGATAGTGGTAATACTTAATCCGACGGACAATCGCGCAACAGCCAGCATCCTCCCGAATTTCAACTCACTGAATGTCACATTGGAAGGTAGACTCCTACCTTTCGGAGAAAGCACGGTATTCAAAGGTTCTTCCTTATAAAAATTCAACAAGCATCTAAATCGTTACATCTATCATTTAATCATTAAAGTCGTATGAAATTTAAATTACGTATAGGAGCCTATTTGCTTCTGATTGACCTTCTGACATCCCCTTCCTAAGATTAAAAGACATTTTTTAGTGTTCACTAACCATCTATGGGAAATATCGCCAAGAGTTTCGGGCAAATTGCTATTTCCTTAAACCTTGATATCCTCTATCTTTGCAAATAGATAAATCAATATAGAAAAGTATGAAACTAATGAAAAGTCTATTTAGCGCTTTCGCTATTATACTGGCGACTACGGCTTGCGCAGGAAACAGCGGAGAGAACAAAAAGAGTAACGAATCAACAAAGGAGGACAGTAAAATGGAAGTAGTATCATTAAATAAAGCGGATTTTCTTAAGAAGGTATACAATTATGAAGCCAATCCTAAAGATTGGAAGTTTGAGGGCAGCCGCCCAGCAATCGTAGATTTCTACGCCACATGGTGCGGACCTTGTAAAGCGTTGCATCCTGTACTGGAAGAACTCAGCAAAGAGTACAATGGCAAAGTGGATTTCTATCAGATTGATGTAGATAAAGAAAAAGACTTAGCTGCTGCCTTTGGCATCCGTAGCATCCCTACCCTGCTGATGATTCCTATGAAAGAGGATCCGAAAGTTGTGCAGGGAGGATTGCCCAAAGACCAGCTTAAAAAAACAATTGACGAATTTCTGTTGAAGCAAAATAGCGAAGTAAAGCAATAAATATCTACCTTTTCTCGTAATAATGACCGCCCTCTATTAGTCTTGTGAAGATTGACAGAGGGCTGGTGTTATTTAAACCACCTTCTTATTTCCTGTACAGTATCAAATTAAAGAATAATAGACACACTCATTAAAAAAAGAGACGATTACACACATCAGTCTAGCATAAATTACGAATATTTTATATACATTTGTTCGAGAACCAATGCTATATACTTATGAAACAGATTCTTTCATTTACTATTTCTTTGCTTCTGGCAACCATTGCGTCAGCGCAAAATCCGTTACAACCAAAGTTGATTCCCTGTTCTAAACGGATTTCCACTATTCCGCATAATTTATTCATCCGCAATCAACCTGTCGATTACCGGATTGAAGGAAACTCTATCAGCATAACTGCTGCTGGAAAAACAAATCTTTTCAACAGCCCTTCCGGTAAATCAAAAGTGGTAAACGCTCCACTCATACTGTTTGAACCGGAAGCGGACTTCACTTTGAGCGCAAAAGTCACGGGTGAACTTAAATCGGTGTATGACGTGGCCGCGCTCGTAGTCTATCAGGATGATGACACTTGGGCGAAGTTCTGCTATGAGAACTCCGTCAGTCGTGTGCCGACTATCGTATCCGTTGTGACCCGTACTTTTTCGGACGACTGCAACTCGATTCCAACCGGCGACTTTGCTTATATGGCTATTGTAAAGAAAGGCTCCGAATATTCGTTTTTCTATTCACCAGACAATAAAAACTGGTCGATGGTGCGAAACTTCAATCTCCAGACTACCGGAAAGATTAAAACCGGTTTTGCCGCACACGGTTCGCGTGGAGACGGATTCACTGGATATTTCAGTGAAATAAAGTATCTGCCTAAAGCACTCGATGATATGAGGACATTATCAGAGGAATGATTAAAGCCGAAAAGCTATTAATACCTCTATTTCGTTAATTATAATAGAGGTATTAGTATGGACACACGTCTGTATTAAAACATTTTTATAGTATGGAAGAACCCACCAACAAATTTAAAGACGAAGAATTGATACTCCGTGATTATCTGATTACAGTTCCTCACACACCCGCATTTCCATACCTTTATATACCACCACAATCTTGTGCAGTTGCGTAGAGCCGACGGCTTGTTTCACCGTGTCGGTATCAGCATAGCGATTGGCTTGCGCAATGGCTTCCTGGCGCAGTTCCTCTACACGAGTTTCGGAATCTTTGTACTTAGCGTATTTCAACTCAACGATATAGCTGTGCTTCATATCGGAATAGATGTCTAGCAAGGGGCAGAGGAAAATATCTACATAGCCCGCTTGCGTGTCCTGTTCGGAGATGGGGCGGTAGAAACGGTTCTGTGCAGTCATAGCAAGGGTGAAACCGTGGACGAAGAACTCACCCTTTTGCTTGTCTCGCTGGGAGGCATAACGTTTCAGACAGTCGGCAATATAGCCGAAGTAGTCTTGCCAATTCCCCCGATAGGCTAGCTGGCTGGATAGTTCACTCTTTTCGTAGCTGCTGAAACTCAGGTCGGCATCATTGTAAGTACTCAGCAAATAGGTGTAGAGTTGTTCCTGAACCACTATGTTGGGAATAGTCAGCTTAGTTTTTCCTTCATGCATTCCGCTGATGGTAAGCATTCCGAAATAGTAGAGCAAGCTTATAAAGTTGTCAGGATTGGTAATGTTGACAGCAGGGAAACCTTTCTTCAGTTCGCCAGTGATGAAGCCTTGACTTACTAAGGTCTGGACGATGGAAGCATCATGAACAAACTCTTTATCCTTGCGTATAAGCATTCTCAATTTCTCATAGTCGATGCGGATATTATCTTCCACCATGTCTCGGGGGGCTTTGCCATCGTCAATATAGTTCTTGACAAAGTAAAGCACCATGTTAGAGTTATACATCGTGGTTTCTCCATAGCATTCCTGAGCGAAGCAATAGTTATCGTACCATGGCTTCATCATTTTTATCAGTTCGTCTACGCTATCACGGAAAGGACTGTTTGTTGAATAGTAAGTCAACATTTCACGCACTTCCTCTTCCGTAAATCCCATCATTTGGTTAAATTTCGATGTCAGGGAGTAGTTGGTGCCAATGTTGAAGCCGCTGGTGAGGTCATCCATTGTCACGGGACTGACGCCGGTGATGAAGCAGCGCTTGATGCTGGAATAAGTTCCGGCTTTCACTTTATTGAAAAATGCGCGCAGGTAACCTTCGCCATGCGTCTCATTGGTATAGCGATGCAAGCTTTCACCATCGGATAAAATGGCATTGGTAAAGTGGTCGTACTCGTCGATGAAAAGATATATTTTCTGTCCGGCACGTTGACATGCCTGATAGAGGTAGTCCAATTGTTCCACGGCCCCATCTACTGCACACAGTCCTTCCAGCGTGCCTTGAGGCAAAAGGTCTGCGTAAATCTTGCAGAAGTTTTGGAAAGTAATGCCGCAATGCGCATCCAACCCCTTTCGATAATCATTCAGCTCGCCAATGATGCCGGAGAAGTTGAGATAAAGCACCAGATAACTGTTGCGGTCGGGCGTGGGATGTTTTCCTATATATAAGTCGCCAAAGAGAACATCAAACTTGTCTTTGGTACGTATATCGTAATAGTGTTGCAGCAAATTCAGCGTCAGGCTCTTGCCGAAACGGCGCGGACGGATGAAGAAGAAATAGCGGTCCGCCTGTTCTATCATTGGGATGAAGCGGGTCTTATCAACATAATAATAATTTTCGAGACGGATATCTGCGAAGTTCATCATGCCATAAGGCAAACGCTTTCTGTCCGGTACTATATATTTCATTGGATCCATCTTCTTGTCCTCCTGCTATTTTCTTATTTAATCAGTTGCTTTCTATAGCGTTAACGACACAAAGATAGTAAAAGTTCTTGTTGACTACAAATACCGGACCTATTATTGCTGCAATCGAATAAATCGTTCACCTTTGTGTTGGTAACTTACGAACGAAATATCATCGCTTTTGTTTCATCACAAAGCCTTCGAAGAAATCATCCCGATAGCTGTTGCCGATGGCAATCTCATATGTTTTGATGAATATGTCGTTGTTATCAAATGCTTCGATTTGGTTGGTGTTAACGATATAGGATTTGTTGACCCTCAGGAAACAAGACTTGGGCAATAGGTCGAACATCGCTTTCAGACTCATGCGGGTGATGATGCGTTGGTCGCTTAGTTGAATAATAACGTAATCTTTCAATCCTTCGATAAAGAGGATGTCGGCGAAGTTGACTTTAAAGTAGCGGCGTTCCGCCTTAACGAAAAAGTAATCGGCGGCAACTATAGGTTCAATCGCATTCCTTTCTTCCTTTGGATCAAGAGCTTCTTTATCACCTTTTATAGCGTTTGCTTCCTTATCACCTTTTACTTCAGTTTCTTCTTCTTCCTTCGCCTCTTTCTCCACCATTTCCTCCTTCAATAACAGAGAATGATAAGAGATCGCCTTATCCACCGCTTTCTGAAACCGTTTGGTTTCAATTGGTTTTATCAGATAGTCTATTGCATCGACTTCGTAACTATCCAGCGCATATTCCGTATAGGCAGTAGTGAAGATGACCAAAGTCCGTTTTGAAATGGAGCGGGCAAACTCAAGGCCAGTAATCCCCGGCATCTGAATATCCAAGAATACAAGGTCTACCACGTGCTGCTCCATAAAGTCGGAAGCGGTAGCTGCGCTGTTAAAACTCCCCTCTAACTGGAGATTACCCGATTCTTCTATCAATAATTTCATGGCTTCACGCGCCAACGGTTCATCATCTACTATAATACAATTCATAACATCAAACTTACATTTACAACATATTGATTTTCATCCTCTCTTTGCTCTAACTTATATCGCTCCGGATAGAGCAACCCCAACCTACGCTGAATATTAGCCAGCCCGATGCCGCCTACCTTACTCTTATTCGCAACAGCCGGCTTGGAATTCTCACAATGGAAATTCAATTCGTCATCATTCACACTGAAAGTGATATGAACAGACGAAGGATGCTCACTATCAAAGCTATGCTTCACCGCATTCTCCACAAAAGGAATGAATAACAGTGGCTGAATCCAGATGGAATCCACATCCCCCTCCTGCTCCATCGTGAAGTGGAAATTATCACGGCGTATCTTTTCCAGATTCAGATAATCGTTCAGGAAACGGATGTCCGAAGCAAGCGAAACCCTTTCGCGCGAACTGTCATTAATCTGATAGCGCAGCAAGTCTTCCAGTTTGAAAAGGACTTCCGAAGCCTCTTTCGGATTTCGCTTTATCAAGACGTTCGCATTGTTGAGCATATTGAAAAGGAAGTGCGGATTGATTTGATTCTTCAGGAATTTCAGTTCCGATTCAAGTGTCGTGGATTCGAGTTCGACAATGCGCAGATTGTAGCGCAGCCAATACGTAAACAGAGACATTGCCGCCGAACCTGCCGTGATAAAACAAATGGTAAGTATCCCCGAAAATGTATTGATGAAGGTTGCAAAGCTGCCGGGATTCTTCCCCGGCAGGATGACTTCGAAGAGTAATCCTTGCGTAACCGAAAGAAAGGTAATGGCCACTAAATTAGTGACAACCGCCGCCAGCACGTAGTATCCCCAACGATTCTTCAACAAGAGGTAGGGAACTAAGATATATATATTCACATAGATTACTATATCAATGGAAACAAAATAAGCAAGGAATCCCCCGAAACGTCGCCAGAAAGATACAGCCTGCAAGGGTTCGTACCAGAAAACATTGATTGTAATCAGCAGAACAGCGAATTGCAGCAACAAATGCCGGTATATCCGATAACGGGGATTTAGCAGAAAAGCAGGAACACTCATATCACTTATACTTCCCATCATTCACCTCCTTTCAGTTCCAGTTGAATACTTTTCTCAGTCAGTAACAATCCGTAGCGGTTGCCATAAAGCAGATTCAACCTTTGTATGATTCGTTCCAGTCCTTTATCAGTAGAAAGGTTCACTTCCGGGCAGATGCAAGTGAAGTATATCGTTCCGTTTTCCGCTTTCAGACGTATGTTCAGAATGACAGGTTCCAATGTCTGCCGATCATTTATCAACTTCACGATATGCTGCACAAAAGGAATGAATAGCAAAGGCGGAACGAGCATCCGGTTCACCTCCCCTTCCGAAGTAAACACGTAGCTGAATTGCGGGCAGGAGTCTTGTTCCAGCGTCAGATAGTTGGTGAGGAAAGTTATTTCGCTGCTGAGCAGTACCTTCGCCCTACTGCAATCATACAATTGATAGCGAAGCAGTTGACTCAACTTCATCAACATCTTTGAAGCTTTCTCCGGTTCATGCAAGGTGAGTTGTCCCGAATGATGCAACGTTTTAAACAGAAGTTCGGGGCTGACCTGTTCTTTCAGCAGTTCCACTTCGGACAGCACATGCGCCTTTTCCATTTGCGAAACACGCTGATGGTCTATCATCCACTCTCTCAGCAGTACGGTCATCGTACTTCCTATCATGCAGAGTGTAGACAACATGAAAGACGAAATATAATCCATCACCAACTGCGTGGAGAAATAATATGTGCGCATCTCCAGTCCCGGCCAAAAAGCGTAAATGAGATATTCCGTTACAAACTGAACGAGCAGTGCAACAAGCATAGCCGCAGAAAGCATTGACAAATAAACCAGATAACGCCTCTTTAATAAATATTTCGGGAAAAGTCGAAATAGATTAAGACACCCCACAGCTATATACGAGAGTAGAAATATAAAGGCAAAAGCATAAATCCACGCACCCAAGATGTCCTGATAATCAATAAAGACAATGAAAGCCTGATTGAAGGAGATTACACTCAGAATCAAAACGAGTACCAGATATCGCCCCCATCGAAGTTCGGGATGAACGAGAAATCTATATAAAAAGGTGAAGTTATTATTCGATATAGCAGCTTCGGTTACCATATTTTACTTGTTTTAAGTGACGAAGATAGGGGTTTTCTTTCAGAATTCAAGTTTATAGCTCACATTTGTCAGTACCGTAGAGCCATCAGTTGCATCTATTTCCCCGGTATTCACATTATATTCATGCCCGTAGTGCTCTTTCGCGCCGGTGAAGTTGAGTCCTTTCACGGCAAATTCGTGGGACACTTTCCGTTTGTTGATACGATAACTGACGGTATAATTGCCGATAAGCATAGGCGAATACTGCTTGGAGAATGCTTTCGTTTCATCATATTGCACTTCCTTGTCAGGGTGATTCATCGTCGCTTCCATATCGTATGGAGAATAGCGGTCGCCCCCCTGCAAGGTCAGTTTGAGATTGACACTGAGGATATTCTGTTTATTGCGTCCCAGCATCCACTCTTTACCTATCAGTCCGTTGATGACGTAGTTGCGGTTGAACTTGGTGTTATACCACTTGCCGTCTCCGCCCCGATAGCGGGAATCGAACCACGAACCGGAAATCATGTAATAAAGTCCTTTCTCCAAGAAACGTTCGAGGGTAATGTCGATTCCCACATTACGTCCTTTTCCTTTATTGACAAGTGCGTCTTCTACGTAGAAATCGGAACGGTTGAGGACGGAATAAGAGCTGTCCGCCATCACGGGCACATCGTGCAGGAACTGGATATAAGGTTCTATTTTCAGATTCATACGGTCAGAAATCTTGTAGCCGAAGGACAGCATGATGTGTTGCGCTTTGGTGAAATCAAGGTCTTTGTTGACGGACTTGTTTCCCGCACTTTTCATTTTTACAAAGTAGACATCCATCTTTTCCATGCGGCTATACATTCCGTAAGCCAGTGCGAATGTGGTTTTCGGAGTGGCCTGCCATTTCAGTCCGGCACGGGGTTCGACGGACCATTTGTTATTCAGTGTCAGCAACTGACCGTAGATACCGGCATTAAGAGTCCATCGGTCGCTCAATCCTACGGAAGAACTGTTATAGGCAGAAATCAGGCTCGTGTTGCCGTCACCCTGAGATACGGTTTCGAGTAATTGGGCTTCATAAGGAGCTATGGCAAGGTTCATGTTGTAGAACATGGCGGTGTAGGTGAATCCCGTCTTATTGGTAAACCGGTTGCTGAATTTACGGTTGAAAGTAGATGTCAGTATCAGGTTGGTGTGCTTCGATTCGAGTTCCATGTAGGGAGTGGACTTCAAGGCGGTATTGTACATGGAAGCTCCTCCGTCCAGTTGCGAATAAGTGGCGGCAACGGTCGTCTTCAATGATGCGTCATTGTTGAAGAAATAACGGTGGCTGATACCTCCGGCTGCCATGTATTGTTTGTCTTTCGACTCGCTACGGTCGCCGAAGTATTCCCATTTCTCGGTGTCACGCTCCATGTCACTCTTGAATTTATCTATCAGGCTGGTTCCCCATACGGAGAATGTTCCGGCTTTCTTCGTCGGGAAGTTCAGTTTGAAGTTCAGGTCCTGATAATCCATCGTTCCTCCGTCAAGATTCAGCAGCCCTGTTGTTGAATAACGGTAATTGAAGATATAAGATGCTTTATGCTTCTTGCTCAAAGGCCCTTCGGAAGCAACGTCGATTCCCATGATACCTACCTGAAAAGTATTTTCGTTCTTTTGATTATTACCGTTGCGCAGCTTCATGTCGAACACACCGGATACTGCATTTCCGTATTCTGCCGGGAAAGCTCCGGTGAAGAAATCGGAATTTCCGAGCACCTGTGAGCTAAGGGAAGAAAGGATACCTCCACCCAAGGTAGCAATATCTGCAAAGTGATTGGGATTGGGGATTTCTACGTCTTCCAGTCTCCATTGCAGCAGATGGGGTGCGTTGCCATGAATGGAAATTCCATTGGAAGAAACACTGGGAGCCACTCCGGCAAAAGCGGAAACCAGACGCGCAGGGTCGTCAAAACCACCGGCATAACGGCTCGCTTCTTCCACACTCAGTATGCGTGCTCCGGTGGTGGCCATCTTATTCATCGCTTCCTCTTTGTTGGTGCGCGCCCGGATGACGACTTCATTCAGTTCGTTCACACTCTCCTTGAGCGGTATTTCCAGATAGACTTCCTTGGCGGAAGTGACGAGTATTTCCCTGAAGATACCGGGCTCATAACCCATAAAGGCTGCTTCTATGGTATGCCTGCCGACAGGAACCTGCCGAATGGCGAAACGTCCGAGACTGTCTGTAGTAGTCCCCACTCCTTCTTTGGCTGACAATTTCACTGTTGCATACGGTATAGGGTATTTGGAATCTCCATCTACTACAATCCCGCGAATTGTCTGAACCGGGCGTCCTTGACGCCCCGATGTTTGCCCGAAAGCTGCTACGGATACAAACAGAGCGATTAATAATAGTATACATCCTCCATAACGATACATTTTCCGTGTGAGTTCTTCGGTTAAAACTCTTTCGAACGTTTTAAGCACTAGCCCACATTCGTCTACTGATATTCCCGAACGGGTAGCTACTTTCTCCAACAACATAGTTTTATTCATCTTCATGACTTATTTTGTTTTTAATTTCGACACGAAGATAGGAGATATAGTTTCGCTCATTTTTCAAATGAGACGAACCGTCGCCGTTTGTAGATAAGACTCGAGATTGGCAGGACATTTATTATTCTCTACGTTACCGACCAAGTGTTCTATTTTTAATATTACATTGAAAGTCAGCTACCCTGAAAGTAGCGAACTAGAGAATAAAGTGCATAAATAACTGCAACAATATGCAGAAACACACTCTCATACTGTATAAAACTGCGTGATATATGCATCTTTTCATGCTTATAAATCATCCGTTTCAAGCAATGAAACGAAGTGTTCCTCGGTGTCGAACACTTCGTTCCTCACCGAGGAACCTTTCATTCATCGGTGAGGGAACTATAAAACGGTTATTTAAGCTAATATTTTCCCTAGTTCATCATAGATATCGAACAAGAAGAATATGACAAAAAGAAGAATTATCCATGGCTATCCCTTTCAAAGAGGAAGCATTAAAACGACAAATGAATACTATTTATTCCAGAAGCGCTCCTAATATTATCATGCAATAAATCCGTTTCTGCAAATGCTGGAGATATTCGTTTCTTCTTCCTATCCATATGCAATTACAGCCTTTCCCACCCGAGTAAATATTCTCTTTTTAAGAATGTTCTATCTTCCAATAATTACGAATCGGATAAAAGAGAAAGCCGCGCCATTAAATAGCAAACAGTAGATTCCGCTCCCTGATTCAGATTGATGTTGTTTTCTTCCAGTCCGTCATAACAACCTCCGGTAGCCGGATTATAAACAATCTGATGCAAATGGTTATTTCCCAAAAACCAATTGAAAGCATCTTTCTGCATACGGAGATATTTTTCCTCCTTAAAGGTCTGGTAAAAGGTTTTCAGAGCCATTACCATTCCTGCCACGTCTACGGGTTGTTCTCCAAATCCATGGCTGCTTTTCCCCTTATGCATCCAGCCTTGATTGGAAACCACCTGAATACGGTTCCCGACAAATACCTTCTTCAATAGAAACTCGAAAGATTCATGAGCTATTTCTTTATACTCATCTCTGTCAATGGCCAGATGAGCCAAGAGCATAGCTTCCGGCAAAATAGCGTTGTCATAAGTAAGGTATGTTTCAAACCATCTCCAATTACCTTCTGCCGTTCGACGGTATAACTGGGCCAGTTTGCTAGCCAGCAGCCAAATGCACGCATCGGTCTGCGTAGAAGGACATTCGCGGCTATAAAAATAAAAACCTTTAAGCATAAAGGCGATGCTACGGGGAGAGTCTATCCGGTTCAACAGTTGGAAGGAACGTTTGAAAACAGCTTCGGCCTCTTCCTTCCACGAAGCAGGAAAATGTCCGGCACAAGAAATAAAATATCCCAAAGCCCAAATAGCCCGTCCATTACTATCGTCCAGACCCACTTCTTCATTCTGCGAAGTGAATATTCCATCTTTATCTACATAGTTCAGAAAAGACCCGTCCGGCTGCTGACAATAACGGATAAAATTCAGATAAGTCTTGACGTACCGTTCTTTCACTTTCTCCTGTCTCGAAGCAACTACCTGACATATCGCAATTAATGCACGTGCCGTATCATCCAACGTATATCCGGTGGAGCTATCCGGACGGTTCCCTTTTGAGAACTGGATAATTCCCCACTGCCGGCTCATGCGCCGGATATGATAGGTATCAATGGGAGGCAAAGAATATATCAATTCTTCATCCACCCTGCCTGTTTTCTGGAAAAGATACGCATAAGTAATAGCCACATTTTCCCAAGCCGTAGCCGCCGTTTTCTGCAGGCCGACAAGTTTCATCTTGGTCCTCAGTTTTTCATCGGCAAGCAAATGATTGGCAGCTTCGGATAATTGCGTCGAATTTTTAAAGTCGAAGATAATGCCGGAATCATCACTCAATAATTCTAATGCATGGGGAATAGGAGTAGCTATAATCGGACACCCGCAACTCAGCGCATATACAAATGTACCGCTCACTGCCTGATTCGGGTCGCTCGAAGTGAAAAGATACACATCCGTCAACTGCAAATATTCCAATAGGACGGGAAGTTCAAGATATTGATTAATAAAAAGCACATGTTCTTCCAGATGCAACTCCTTTATTTTCGCTTCCAACGAGCTACGGTACTTCTCTCCTTCCAGTCTCAACACTCCCGGATGCGTTTTGCCGATAATAAGAAATATCACGGAAGGATTTGCTTCTACAATAGCCGGCAAGGCATCCAGAGTTGTTTCGATACTTTTGCCGGGACTCAGCAGACCGAAGGTAGAAAGTACACGTCTGAACGATAGATGATAGAAATCTTTGAGTTTACTCTTGTCTCTGAACGATACCAAATGGGTTCCATGAGGAATCACCGTAATCTTATCTTCCTCCGCTTGATAATCCCGAAGAAGAATACTCTGGGAGTTTTGCGTCATCACTACCAGATTTGCACAGGCAGCCATCATTCTTCCCACACTCCGATACAAAGTGGGGGAAGGTTGTGAAAGTACTGTATGAAAAACAAGAATCACAGGTTTGAGAAGCTGTTGCAGCATTTGCAGGAAGGCTTCTTCCTGCTCTGCATATAACCCGAATTCATGCTGCACGAACACCATTTTGACTTCTGAATTTTCATTCAATTGCCTTGTCAAGGTAGCATAAGCAGAAACATCCGAGGTATTAAGGACATATTCCACATCTTCCGTATAGGTATATTTTTCCGTATCGGACTCCACTGCACATATCTTTATGGAGTAAGAATCGCCAAACTTTGACAGAATAGCCCGGATTAAGTCCTGGGCGAAAGTAGCTATTCCGCATTCACGAGGAGGATAAGTAGTAATGCATATTATTTTTCTCATTTGATTTGTTTTATTAATTCATCTAATAACTCAGTCAGCTGCACAGACACGCAAGCCACATATTTGTCGGCCGCTCCATAGTAGATGTAAAGAGTGTCGCCAAACAAGGCGGTGCCCGTAGGGAAACAAACCCTGTTGACTACACCAGACAGTTCATATTCTGCCACAGGTGTGAACAACGGATAAGGCAAACGAGATATCTCAATAGCCGGATTGTCTATATCCAACAAAGCTGCGCAAGCAGAATAAACATAGCCGGAAGGAGTATCATACACACTGTGATAAATCAGCAGCCACCCCTCGCTCGTCTCTATCGGGGGACATCCGGCTCCGATGTAACTCGATTCATGGTCGTGATAGGGTGCCAGCAGGATACGCTTGGCAAAATTCTGATAGTATCTTTTCCAGAACTCTTTGGTCAGCATATCAAGACGCTCTACCGCCACATACTGGATATCGGGACGGATACGATGCATAAAGTAGAACTTTCCGTTGATTTTACGGGGAAAGAATACTACGTTCTTATCCATCATGTAGAGCGGATGCCCTTTCTCGTTCGTCGCTTCCCGTTTATTTCCGGAACGAAAGTACTTGCTGATAATGGCTTGCTGCGTACGAAGCAGTTCGCAGAACTGGGGATAGGTTATCTGGGAAGTAATAATGCCTTTCTTCTCAAAATGTCTCAAATCGGAAGAAACCGCCAAAGCTCCGACAGCACTATATCCATCATAGGCTGTATAAGTAAGGTAATAGAGGTCTTCTATTTTCACGATTCGAGGGTCTTCCACCCCTTGGCACTCATAATCGAACTCGGAAGCCAATATGGGACCTGTTTCCCTCTGTACCACAGTCAAAGGACCTTCAAGCCGACAATAGCCGATAGATGAGTAATTCCCTTTTCGTACTGCACGATAAAACATATGCACCGTATTTCCTTCGGCAATGACCGCCGGATTCATCACACCTTCGTTTTCAAACTCTAGTGAAGTACCTTCCAAAATAATACCTTCTCTTTTTATATATACCATTATGTTTTAGGTATTATACTCATTCCTTTGTCACTCTTACTCTGCTTTTCTCTCTGATACTCAGTCAACACTTTTGTCTTATTGGCTGATTTGTCTTTCTTTGCTTCTCTCTTTTTCTCTTGACCTTTCATAATTCATTTCTTTTTAGGATAGTTTATATTCGGGGATAAAATAGACAGGATTTCCTTTCTTGCAAGTTACGGCATTAATTCCCGGGAATACGATAAACTTCTGATTATTATTCTTTTATAACAGTAGAGGAGATTAAGGAGAAAAACAGATGATAAAAAAGGCAACTAATCTTCAAAAGAGAATTGTTGCCTTTAAATTTAGATTACAGTAATGCTGTATGTCTTATTTCATACTATCATAAAGTGCTTTTGCTTCCGCTGCTGTGAAGGCACGGTTATATACCAGATAGTTCTTAAAGGAAGAAAAATCCTCGCAGGCAAAGGAAATTTATCACAGTGCAGAAATGACTTGTCTGACACCCAAGTGTCAGTGCCATTGAGACACGGCTGTCAGACAAGATTCTATTACTAAGATTTTTTCTCTGTTACCAGTACTATAGTCAACCAAATTAAGATACATCCAATATTTATTCACTTAGCGTACATCTCGAGATATTTACGCGGACATACATTATAAATCTCTTTAAATACCTTACTGAAGTATTTTCCGTCGGCATATCCTACCATAGTAGCTATTTCTTCAATTTTATACTTTCGTGTAAGCAGTAAATCTCTAGCTTTATCCATTTTAAAGGAAAGTATTAATCTCTCAGGCGAATATCCGGTAATGTCCTTTATCCTGTTATAAAATAGAGTTTGGGACAGACCAGCATCTTTGGCAAGCTGCTTCACCGTATATTTATCATCTAACGGGTGGTCCTCCAGTAACTTTAAAACTTTCTCCATAAGTTCACGGTCACGCTGGTCTTTGTAGATTGCTTCCGAATAAACTGCAGGCCTATTGTTTGCTATGAGTTCTTTTATCCTTTTTCGGTAAGAGGCACTGTTTTCCACAAGCATTTGTATATCTGCCTTAAGTCGGCAAATATTGACCATCCTGTTTTCCAGTCTGTCAGCACCACTTTTGATATGCGAAAGATAACTTTCATTATCATTGGATTTTAGAAATAGTATAATTGGTATATTTGCCATTTTCTCATCTGCTTTTACCATAGAACAAATTTCATCACCATACATTCCACCAACTATTTCATCTACAATGATAATGTCCGCATTCAGGTGGGTAATATTTCGAGCTATCATCTCCGGATCATCAAGAATTGATATCCTAAATAAAGCAGATAAAGTTTCACTCAGATAATCACTAAATTTTTTATCGGTCATCATCAATAGAATATGTATTTTCTTATCTGTTTTCAATACTTCATTCTCCAAATCGGCTCGTATTTTCTGAAAAGGTTGAACTATATTCTGTAAAACAGGAAGCTGCATCACTGCTGTTTTCTTATCCTGGCATTGACAATCTATTGGTAAAGTCAAATGAAGATTGACTTCCCTGCCATAATTCCGACTTATCAGTTTCCCACCATGCTGGCGAATTAACCTCCTAACAACCTTAAAATTGCTATAATGGTATATAGGCAATAACATAAATGACGAGAGCATATTCTTGGCTTCTTTTTCACACTCTTCACCATTGCTCACACTTAGTGTCCAATGGTCAGTGGTATGTGATATTGCAATATTTACGCATCCCTTAGGTGCTGTAAGCTCAATGATCCTATAAAAAAGACACTGAATAGCAGCATTCATTATAGTTTCATTTATCCTACAATTGATATAAGCGTTATTTTCCCTAACCTTCAATTGCACTTGATGCGTTTTGGCATAAATGCAACAATGGTCAATAATTGAAGCTATGAAAATATTAAGTTCGCACTCGATAACAGAAAACTTAGATAAGGCCTTTTCAGCCATTTTATCAAGCGCTATAACATTCTGATAACATTCAATCACGTTATTCGTGTATTCGAGCGTTTCTTCCAACTTACCGGACAACTTTTCCGAAAGATTTTCGTTTACTATATCTTCCAATTGATTACGTATCAACGTCAAAGGAGTCCGGTTCTTATCCAACATATGCAATGCAAGCTGGAATTTATCGTGAGATAACAGCCTCCCGTTATATAACACTATATAGTATGTCAGTAAGCAAAGAAGTAATAGTAGTACAATACTTTCTATTTTATAGATTTGTGAGAATTGCCACACATCCGTTGTGCTCATATCAACGATATTATTTCCTATATTAAAGTTGGACACTTCACCCAAACCTCTGGTGGTTTGAAAAGTAAAAGAACAAGCCGTGGTTAATTTTGTAGTCTGTAAGCTAAGCAACAAACAATCATAGACTATTTTCATATAATATATCCGATTGATTAAATTAATTTCTATCCCTAAAACAAGATTCAATAGTACTCGATATTAGAAATTTATCAAAATATTGAAATCGGGTGCAAGTATAGAGATTTTCATACTTACCTAATAGGTGAAATTCAACATGAAATAGTGGTGAAAATATCATCCGAATGTTAAAAATGGTTGCTGATAGCATTCTAGACAGTCTATTATTCACATCGACAAGGTTTGACTACACACTAAACAAAGATTATAGCTATAACTGTTTATCAGCCTGTTACAATAATTTTGTTACGGTAACACCTATATAAAAGATGAAGTGACAATATGGAATGACACAATTGCTTTCTTGAATAAAGCTACGAATTTGAACTTACATAGAACAATGAGTGGTTCCGGAGAGAGCAGATGGATATATACAAAAAAGGCTATCTATCCCAGACAGCCAATCTTTTGTTAACCTTAAATCTAATACTATGAAAAACACATTGCAAAGATACGGACTTTCCGCATATCTCCAAATTTACGGAGTTAAGTGGCCTATCTTATAACATGGTTTAATAAAAGTAGCAGGTTCGTTAACGTTTAACATAAACTCAATCAGATATTAACAGAAACAACTGCGTCCAAGGATTCGGATACACGAGCAAATATGCCGCTATAAAAACAAACATTTCACTCTATTATGTGTTTATAATCAAAATATATTCTTTCACAATATGAGCTCCAAAGAACAATACTGGAAATATTCTCTCATAGCTATTATATTGCTGATGGGAGTTATTATATTCCGCCAGATAACCCCTTTTATGGGTGGATTATTGGGCGCACTTACTATATATATACTCGTACGCGGACAAATGATTTATCTGGTAACAAAAAGAAAAATGAGACGGTACTTCGCAGCATTGCTGATTACTGTCGAAACAATTCTGGTATTTCTGGTACCCGTTGGGCTAACGGTATGGTTATTGGTAAATAGAATGCAAGATATCAATCTGGATCCACATACTTTTATGGCACCCATACAACAAACAGCATCTGTTATTAAAGAGAAAACCGGTTATGATGTATTGGGAAATGACACTTTAAGTTTCATTGTTTCCCTTTTACCCCGTATCGGTCAGATTATCATGGGTAGTATCAGTAGCCTGGCTATCAATCTGTTCGTAATGATATTCGTACTCTATTTTATGCTTACAGGTGGCAAAAGAATGGAAGAATACATTGATGACATTCTACCCTTTAATGATAAAAACACACAAGAAGTCACCCATGAAATTTTCATGATAGTACGTTCCAATGCAATTGGTATTCCTTTACTGGCTATTATTCAAGGAGCTGTAGCCGTTATTGGTTATGTCATTTTCGGTGCACCCACGATATGGTTCTTAGGTTTCCTTACTTGTTTTGCCACTATCATTCCGATGGTGGGAACGGCACTTGTATGGTTACCCGTATGTATCTATTTTGCATTGACCGGCAATTGGTTCAATGCTATCGGCTTATTCGCATATGGTAGTATCGTAATCTCACAATCGGATAATCTGATCCGCTTTATACTCCAGAAAAAGATGGCGGATATACATCCGCTCATCACTATCTTCGGAGTAGTAATCGGGCTACCGATATTCGGATTTATGGGTGTTATCTTTGGTCCACTATTGCTTTCACTATTCTTTCTTTTTGTAGATATGTTTAAGAAGGAATATTTAGATTCACGAAAGAACCTTATTCTGAAATGACGAAACTACCGAAAAATTGCGTACTTTTGCAGACGTAAAAACGACACTAAAATTCAATGGAAACATTTGCATTCAATACTATCGAGCTGATTTTATTATCAGCGGCAGGTATTCTTCTCATTATTCAGTTCATATATTATTTCGGCTTGTATAATCGGATACACGCCCACAACAAGGCGGTACGTAAGGAAGAAGTGCATTTCTCACGAGAAATGCCACCACTTTCCGTAATAATATGTGCCCGCAATGAAGCCGACAACTTACGCAAGATTTTGCCTGCTATTCTGGAGCAAGACTATCCACAGTTCGAAGTAATAGTTATCAATGATGCTTCTACAGACGAAACAGAAGATATTCTGGGAGTTATGGAGGAAAAATACCCTCATCTTTACCACAGTTTCACTCCGGATAGTGCTCGATATATCAGTCATAAGAAACTGGCTTTGACACTAGGCATAAAAGCAAGTAAGCATGACTGGCTGGTTTTTACAGAAACCAATTGTATGCCCGCAAGCAAGCAGTGGTTAAAACTAATGGCACGTAACTTTACTTCTCAGACACAAGTAGTATTGGGATACAGCGGTTACGACCGGACTAAAGGATGGCTGCATAAACGAGTTGCTTTCGATACATTATTCCAGTCATTGCGTTATATGGGTTTCGCTTTAGCCGGAAAACCTTATATGGGTATCGGCAAGAATCTAGCTTACCGGAAAGAACTGTTCTTCCAAAAGAAAGGCTTCTCTACTTACCTGAATCTTCAACGCGGAGAAGATGATTTATTTATCAACCAGATAGCTACCGGTTCGAATACGCGAGTTGAAACAGACCTCAATGCGACCATGCGCATACAACCCGTTTATCGTTACAAGGACTGGAAAGAAGAAAAGGTAAGTTACATGGCTACCGCACGATTTTATCGAGGAGCGCAACGCTATTTCTCAGGATTTGAAACCTTCTCCCGGTTATTATTCTATGTAGCTTGTGCTGCAGGAATCGTTTTCGGCATCCTCAACTTTCACTGGTTAGTTGCCGGCATCGCACTGATAATCTGGTTACTACGATATACTGTGCAAGCAATTGTTATTAACAAGACAGCAAAAGAAATGGGTGGAGACAGAAAATACTATTTCTCATTACCTGTATTCGATATTCTTCAACCCTTGCAATCAATGAACTTCAAACTTTGCCGCCGCTTCCGTGGTAAAAGCGATTTTATGAGAAGATAATGTACTACTCGTATCGCATAGAGCTTGCCGGATTAATCTTGGTAATCAAAAACGATGGACCAATCAGCATCAATACGGAAGCAAGCAAAGTACCCAGATTTATCAAAAGGAAGAAAAGTATATTAAAGGAAACAGGAACGGAATCCATATAGTAATTGGCGGGATCCAATTTAAATATCTTAAAGTAGGACTGTAGAAAGCAGAATGCAAGCCCAAAGATATTTCCCCAAATCATTCCTTTACCTATCAAAAATACGGAGAACCACAGAAACGTTTTACGAATAGTGAAATTATCAGCACCCAGTGCCTTTAAAATACCTATCATATTAGTACGCTCGATAATAATAATCAGCAAACCGGAAATCATTGTGAATCCGGCTACCCCCATCATCAAGAAGAGAATGACCCATATATTGGTATCCAGCAAGCCCAACCATTCAAATATCTGAGGATTCAGTTGCTCTATATTACGAACATAATAAGTGCCTCCTAAATTATCTTGCTGATTGTCTGTATCGACAGCAATCTGATAAGTGACATCCTCCAATTTATCATAATCACGCACTTGAAGTTCAACTCCGCTCACCTGCTCCGGCTTCCAACCGTTTAAGCGATTCACCAGATTGAGATCTGTCAATAAGAATAGATTATCATATTCTGAGAAGTTTGTCTGATAGATACCTGCAATGGTCAGACGGCGAGCACGAATATTATCCTGAATATAATAGGTATATATCCTATCTCCCAACTTTAGCTTCATTTTTGTAGCCAATGCCTTTGAAATAATAACCTGATTGCTGGAAACAGAATCACTGAATACAGGAATTTCCCCCTCTATGAGATACTCCTGCATAAAACTAGGATCAAATTCCGGACCGACTCCTTTCAACACCATCCCTTGGAAGGCATCATCAGTTTTTATCATTCCCGGCTTGGTAGAGTAGCGTTGCACATGGTCCACTTCGGAATACGCTGAAAGAGCAGCAATCATACTATCCCCTACCACAATCGGGTGAGTTTCATAAGAATTGACCGCATCCAGATTGGCAATTTGGATATGCGATCCGAACCCTATGACTTTATTTCGTACCTCACTTTTAAACCCGATAACTACTGCCACCGCAATAATCATTACAGCAAGTCCAATGGCAATACCCGCCATCGCAATGAGGACCGCAGGACGAGAAACCTGCTTTCCCCCATCGCTTTCACGATAGATGCGTCGGGCTATGAACAGTGATAGAGACACGCTTCTTTATTATGATTAACGGTTTAGTGATTAATCTACTCTTCCCGGATATGCCTCCAAAGCCTTTTGCAGAACAAAAAGCGCACGGGTCAAGTCTTCTTTCTTCAATACGTAAGCAATGCGAACCTGATTGATGCCCGAACCCGGAGTAGTATAAAAACCGGAAGCAGGAGCCATAAATACCGTCTGTCCCTCGTATTCAAAGTCTGAAAGACACCATGCACAGAACTTGTCAGAGTCGTCCACCGGAAGTTTGGCTACCGTATAAAAAGCACCCATCGGAATCGGAGAATAAACACCCGGTATACGGTTCAATCCATCAATCAGGCATTTACGACGCTCCACGTATTCGTCATACGTATCGCGCGTGTACTCTTCAGGGGCATCCAATGAAGCCTCAGCAGCAATCTGTCCAATCAAAGGAGGACTCAGACGAGCCTGACAGAACTTCATCACAGCGTCACGTATTTCTTTGTTCTTGGTGATCAATGCACCAATACGGATACCGCACTCTGAATAACGTTTCGATACCGAATCAATCAGCACGACATTATTTTCGATACCTTCCAAATGGCAGGCAGAGATATAAGGAGAACCGGTATAGATAAACTCACGATACACTTCATCGGAGAAAAGGAACAGGTCATACTTCTTCACCAAGTCACGAATCTGATTCATTTCGCGACGAGTGTACAGATAACCTGTGGGATTATTAGGATTACAAATCAGAATCGCTTTGGTACGCTCATTAATAAGTTCTTCAAACTTCTCAACTTTCGGAAGCGAAAAACCTTCTTCAATGGTTGTGGCAATTGTACGTATCTTAGCTCCAGCCGAGATAGCGAATGCCATATAGTTGGCGTAAGCCGGTTCAGGAACAATAATTTCATCTCCCGGATTCAGACAAGACAGGAAAGAGAAAAGCACGGCTTCCGAACCTCCTGAAGTGATAATGATATCATCGGCAGTGAGATTGATATTGAATTTAGCATAATATCCCACCAGTTTTTCGCGATAGCTGCGATAACCGGCGCTCGGACTATACTCTAATACTTTACGGTCAATATTGCGTATCGCGTCAATCGCGGCCTGAGGGGTTGGCAGGTCAGGCTGCCCGATGTTCAGGTGAAATACATGGACTCCACGCTGCTTGGCAGCATCTGCCAAAGGAGCTAGCTTTCTGATAGGAGATGCAGGCATCTCGTTTCCGCGAATGGATATGGTTGGCATAATTTTAACTACAAATTACTAATTACTATTTACTTTTTCTACTTAGAGCTGCAAATGTACGCAATAATTTGAATACAGAGACATAAAAACTTTAAAAACCTTAGCAAGGTTAAAAACGCTATGGTATTTTGAAAAGAAAGCTATACATTTGTCACAAAGAAAACTCAAAACAATACCATAATGACCATACACCTTATTACATTCGCCTCGCTACTTCACAAACAAGTCACGCTACGCAGCTCTCACGAAGCCATCTTAAGTGAACTTGAAAAATATTATACCGTCAAAGTCATTGACTATCAAGATATGGATAAGTTGGGAAACGACGATTTTAAAATCATTTTCATTGCCACCGGAGGGGTCGAAAGACTTGTTATCCAGCATTTCGAACGTCTTCCCCGCCCTGCTATTATATTGGCCGACGGTATGCAAAATTCACTCGCCGCTGCCATGGAAATATCAACATGGCTGCGTGGACGAGGCATGAAAAGTGAAATCCTGCACGGCGAACTCCCATCTATTATCGAACGCGTACATATACTATATAATAACTTCCGCGCACAACGCTCTTTGTTCGGCAAACGTATCGGTGTAATCGGCACTCCTTCTTCCTGGCTGATAGCGAGCAATGTTGACTATCTTTTAGCTAAACGCCGCTGGGGAATCGAATACATAGATATACCTCTTGAACGGGTTTGCGAGCATTTCCGGCAAATTACTGATGAACAAGTGGGTGCATCCTGCGCCGCTGTCGCTTCACAGGCTCTTGCCTGCCGCGAGGGAACTCCCGAAGATTTAATCAAGGCGATGCGACTCTATCGAGCTTTAAAGAAGATATGTGTTGAAGAACAACTGGAAGCCCTGACTGTGAGCTGCTTCAAGTTGATTGACCAGATTGACACTACCGGTTGCCTGGCATTATCTATGCTGAACGATGACGGGATAATGGCGGGATGCGAAGGCGACCTCCAGTCCATATTCACTCTCCTAGCTGTGAAGGCACTTACCGGAAAAGATGGATTCATGGCAAATCCTTCGATGATTAACGTTCGCGCCAATGAACTGATATTAGCACATTGCACCGTGGGTCTTAAGCAAACGGAAAGATATATCATCCGCAATCATTTTGAAACGGAAAAAGGGATTGCCATTCAGGGATTGCTCCCTACCGGAGACGTTACTATCGTGAAATGCGGTGGTGAATGCCTAGACGAATATTATCTTTCTACAGGAACGCTGACCGAGAATACGAACTTCATCAATATGTGTCGCACACAGGTACGTATCCATATGAATACTCCGACTGAATATTTCTTGAAAAATCCTTTGGGTAATCATCATATCCTGATTCACGGAAATTACGAGAAGGCATTGAACGAGTTCTTGCAGTCGAATGCCTGTAAACGGACGGAATAGCTTTATTGATAACGAACAAATAAAATATTCAAATCGTTTAGATAAGAAAACGCCATATGAAAATCTTATCTAAAAGCAGAAAAATATTCTCCGTATCTATCAAGATAATAAAAGAGACTGTTCAGGGATTTATTGATGACAATGTTATGAGATTGAGCGCATCATTGGCTTATGCAACATTGTTTTCAATCATCCCTCTTCTCTCTCTCCTGTTTACTATCGGAATACTTCTCAATACAGATTTAACAAAGGATTTATATGACCAATTGGAGCCTATTGTGGGGGCAAAAGTAATTGATGCACTTCAATCCATGATGGCAAATGCTGAGAAAACCGAATCCTTTTCATTTGCTACCTTAGTCAGTGTGGGAGTCAGTATCTTTGGTGCAACTACTGTTTTTGCAGAAATACAAAGTTCCTTGAATACAATCTGGGGAATAAAAGCCGTTCCTAAAAAAAGCTGGCTTAAATACATAAAGAATAGGTTGCTTTCCTTTTCCGTCATCGTTGTTTTTGCTTTCATCCTTCTGATAACCTTTACCATCTCCAACATTATTATGGAATTAAGCAACAGGTTTATAGCCAACTATCCGGAAGTAGCAGAGTCATTAATAAAAGTTATAGGACTAATCATTAATATAGGCGTAACCACTGTAATATTTACGCTCTTGTTCAAGGTGTTGCCCGATGCCAAAATAAAGATTAAAGATGTATTTATAGGTTCACTTGTAACCACTATATTGCTATTAATCGGCCAATGGGCAATATCACTCTACATTAGTTTCGCAAATATAGAAACTGTATACGGGGCGGCTGCATTTATGGCTATTTTCATAACATGGATTTATTATTCAGCCATTATCATCTATACTGGTGCCGAATTTACCAAAGCATGGGCGGATGAATTGGGCAGCAAGATTTTCCCTGATGAATATGCAGTGGCAACTAAAGTAATAGAAATACATGAGGAAAATAAACCGGTAACGTAAGTCGGCCGTTGCACGCTGACTATTTCCAGATAGTGTTATATGCGCTTACTGTATTTCCCGGTCTTCCCACTGACCGTTGTGCCATTCCACCACGGTCTTAAAACCTGCTTTCTTCAAAGCATCCAATCCTTCAGAGCGAGCGTTATTTATTCTTTCGGGATAATGAGCATCACTATTCACTTGCACACGAATACCCAGTTCTTTCAATAAAGTGAAATAGCGTTCATTGGGATAAAAAGTGCCTAAGTCATGATAAGCTTTGGTGTTTATTTCAACGATATATCCATGATGGGCTATTTCTGCAAAATAATCACGAACCAACTTATCATACCACGGTTCATCTAGTAATCCGGGACGATAACAGGAAGCATTATAATGCATCTTATCTGCATGGCCTACGATATCAAATCCTCCCAGTTCTACCATGCGAAGCAAATTCTTATAATATAGACGAACGACAAAATCCAAATCACCCTCAAAATGCTTATCCACCAATTGGCGAAAAGTAACGGCCGGAGTATCCATATCTACCACCTCCCCTTCCGAAGAATATAACATGTGTACAGAACCTATCCGGTAATCGAGAGGTAGTTCTTGAAAACTAAGTAAAGACGGGTTGCTTTCTTCGTTCAGGTAATCTATTTCAAGACCGATTGCCAGCTCTATCTTATCTGCATACTTCTTTTTAAGACGTGAAA
The DNA here is from genome assembly GCF_900547205.1 of uncultured Bacteroides sp. Taxonomy (GTDB): domain Bacteria; phylum Bacteroidota; class Bacteroidia; order Bacteroidales; family Bacteroidaceae; genus Bacteroides. Next base: position 112,529 of record NZ_URFY01000002.1, on the reverse strand, counting down.
ATTCGGAAAGGTAATCATCCATCCGGTCCCATTCCATAGTCCATGCAGTAGAAAAAGGCAGCGGGGCATGGGAAGAAATACCATAAGAAGAAAATCCTTCACTAATGGCAAATCGGATGAAGTCCTCCATATGAGCCCTTCCGTCGCAATAGAGACAGTGACTATGATAATTGGTTAAGTTTGTCATATCGGGTAATTATAGTTATCTAGTTATTCTCGTTAACCTTCAATCTCACTAAGTTCAAGCCAGCGCATTGTCTTTTCATCAATCAAGTCATTCACTTCGGGCAAACGTTTCGATTTCTCAGTCAGTTCTTCCACCGAAAGCGTACCGCTACAAAAGAGTCCTTCTATTTGGGCTTTCTCCGTTTCGAGTTCGGCTATTTCCTTCTCCAGTTGTTCAAACTCGCGTTTTTCCTTAAAACTCATCTTCCGTTTGTCGTTCAGGCGGACACGGGATGTTTTTTCTTCCTGCGGTCTATCGGCTTCTTTTTCTTTCTGTTCTTTCGCTTCCTTCCAGTCACGGTAATCGCTGTAATTTCCGGGGAAATCGCGTATATCTCCCTGCCCATTGAATACCATCAAATGGTCTACCACTTTATCCATAAAGTAGCGGTCGTGGGAGACGACAATCACACAGCCTTTGAAGTTCTGGAGATACTCTTCGAGCACATTGAGCGTGATAATGTCAAGGTCGTTTGTAGGCTCGTCAAGCACGAGGAAGTTGGGGTTGCGCATCAGGATAGTGCATAGGTAGAGACGGCGGCGCTCTCCTCCACTCAGTTTGTAGACATAGCTATGCTGCGTTTCGGGAGTGAAAAGGAAATGCTGAAGGAATTGGGAAGCGGTGAGCTTCTTTCCGTTGCCCAGTTCGATGACTTCGGCGATGTCCTGAATGACATCAATCACCTTCATCTGTTCATCAAACTGAAGTCCGTCCTGCGAGTAATAACCGAAACGAACGGTTTCGCCAACATCCACCGTTCCGCTGTCGGGCTGTACGTGTCCCATCAATATCTTGATAAAGGTAGATTTCCCTGTTCCGTTATTGCCCACGATTCCCATCTTCTCATAGCGGGAGAAGATGTAGGAGAAATCTTCCAGAATCTTCAGGTCACCGTAGTTCTTGTAGAGATGGTCGGCTTCGAATATCTTACTGCCGATGTAGGCGGCTTTCACTTCGAGCTTCACATTATCGGTGTTGAAACGTTGCTTCGCCACCTTTTCCAGTTCATAGAAAGCATCTTCACGATAACGGGCTTTGTGCCCGCGTGCCTGCGGCATACGGCGCATCCAGTCGAGTTCGGTACGGTAGAGGTTGTTGGCACGTTCTATTTCAACGCTTTTGGATTCGATACGTTCTTGGCGCTTTTCGAGGTAATAGCTGTAGTTGCCTTTATATTGGTAGAGTTGGCGATTGTCAATCTCGATGATTTCGGAGCATACACGGTCGAGGAAATAGCGGTCGTGTGTCACCATCAGCAAGCTGAGGTTGGTGCGGCGAAGGTAATCTTCGAGCCATTCGGTCATGTCGAGGTCGAGATGATTGGTAGGTTCGTCGAGAATCAGCAAGTCCGGTTCGGTAATCAATGCGTTGGCGAGGGCCACCCGTTTGAGCTGTCCGCCGGAGAGCTGCTTTATCTTCTGGTCGAAATTACGGATTTTGAGTTGCGAAAGAATTTGCTTAGCTTTCTGTTCGTAATCCCAGGCTTTTTCTTGGTCCATACGAACCAGCAACTCGTCGAGTCCCGGATGACCTTCGGTTTCCATACAGCGTTCGTATTCCTTGATTAGCTCAACGGTGCTGTTGCCGTGATGGAAACAGGCTTCGAGTACGGTTAACTCTTCGGGATATTGCGGGTCTTGCTCCAGATAATCGACGCGGAGGTCGCGACGGAAAACAATGTTTCCGCTATCATAGCCTTCTTTGCCGGAGATGATATTCAGTAGCGTAGTCTTTCCGGTTCCGTTTTTGGCGATTAATCCGACACGCTGGCCTTCGGCAATGCCGAAGGATATATTTTCAAAAAGAACCAAGTCGCCGAAGGACTTGGTCAGGTTGTCTACTTGTAGATAAGGTACTGCCACGTAGTTGAGTGATTAGTTGGTTAGTGATTAGTGATTAGCAATCACTGATTTGTATTCTTCGATAACGTTGCACGGCTGTCCTGCTTTTACTTTACTCCATGCTATTTTCAACGGGTCGATAATCTGTCCGTTATACTGAAGAACGGGAGCTTCGCGATTTCCGTCCACCAATGTCATCCATTCCATGCCATCTATTTCATTCGCCAGAATTGTGCAGATAGTGATGCCGATTGCCAGCCATTCATCTTTCTTCTTCGGACCTATTTTACCGCTGTCTATTATTTGTTGAAGTTTCTCCAAGTCTTCTTCCACTCCCTGAAAATCTTTCTTCAGTTCTTGCTTCACAGTAGATACTGCCCATTCGTATCCCTCGTTCACCAGATATATTTCCGACAGGCGGATAGGGATTAGTTCGGCCGGATACTTCTTGCCTTCCTTACGAATTTCGATAGTGGAAATCACGTTTTCCGCTTCCTCCACCGCTCCGCCTTTGGGCAGTGTGAACGAGCACTCGAAAGCGATATCATCTATGCCCGTAATCCATAAATGGGACGTATAATAAGTGCCTTCTTCCTGAAACATCTCTTTGCTGTATGCGCACTCCAACGCTCCGACTTTCACAAGTGTAGCCGAATTGTTTTCCTTCAGTTCCTGCCGGATGACTTCCTTGCCATAGCCGGCTTTGCCTTTGAATGCTGATATACGAAAGTTTCCCGTCCACACGTCGGGGTTGTAGAAAAGAAAAGAGCCTTCGCCATCCTCAAACTCATTCCAGTCTGACGGATAGCTCATGGAAAACCATGCTCCGGGAGAGATAAATTTCTTGCGTTGCATCCTTTTTCGTTAAAATGATTACTTGGGCAAAAATACGAATTAAATGCGAATTACTGGCACGGACATGAACTAAATTTAGACAGAAGAACAAAAGAACATACAGGCTGCGCTTAGAAAGTTATTTATATCAGTTTAGTCACCTGCTATTTTATCTTTTGTTCTTATGTTCTTCTGTCTAAATTAATTCATAACCGTGCGGAAATGAGTAAAACTCGCTCGGAATAAGGGTAAACTTATCCTCTTATAAAGTTGAAAAACATATATTTATCTTGCACCCTACACCCAACCGTATATATCTTATTGATATATAATATATTAACTATGTGCAAGATAGTGTGTAAGATGTGTGTAAGATACCTTTATCTTACACACTTGAATTTATAAAGTATCTGGCTAATTTTTAGAAAGTATGCAGTGATTTGTAGGTTGAAGGCATCAAACAGCTTGTTCATACTGGAGAACAATCTGTTTGCTATAGTGAAACAAAGTGTTTCATGCATTCAAACACATTGTTCCATTGCTTTGAACACTTTGTTCCATACGCTTAGAACAAACGGAAACTGCCGTTAACCGACTATGATTATCAGTTGGAGTTATCACTGAAAAAGTGTGCAAGATAAAGGTATCTTGCACACATCTTGCACACTATCTTACACACACTTAAATTTTTCTTTATCAGTTTGATAAGTGCGAAGTGTGTAAGTGTGTAAGATAAAATAATGTTTTGAACGCTAAAGAGAGGCACCAAGGTCTCTGAGTTTCAGTATATCTTCTGTGGTCATCGTTTATATCTCTGAAGGCTTGCACACACCGAAGCTGGAAGAGTGGAGAAGAAAATACGTAGAAGGATATGTGCCCCAATAAGGCCTTCATTTCCCTATCGGCTGTATCTTCCTGCGCACCTCTTTCGATATCTCCAAAAACATATAGTTCAGCTTGCCTGAGTGGATGCCTTCCTCGTTATCTTTGTACTTCTTGTTAGCATATTGTTTCGATTTCTCGAACGTGAGTCGCGACATTTCGTTTTGCGATTTGCCTACCATAGTCGAATCGAGTTGCTCGTCGGGGAAGAAGTCATCCAAATCGACATCGCCAATCATTGTCGTTTCGAGAAAGTTTGTGTTCTTATGAGAATTGTCAGTATAGTAACCCACAAACATATGCCCCGGCGTACGAACTAAGATAGGGTCGATATTGATGGCACGAAGCAACGAAGCAAACAGCACGCTACCGTCCACACAGTTGATTTGTGAAGAATCGAGCGCATCATCAAACGTGCGAACACGCTGCGAGAACACTACATTGCTCGAAAGGCTCGTATTCGATACTGAGCTATAGCGGAATTTACGCTTCTGCAATACATTCCAAAGGGCATAAACTTGTTTGTCTACCGCTCCCCTCGCCTTGCTCTGGTAGCCTAGAAAACGATTCACGATGCGGGTATTGAGTGCCTCGCGAAGCAACTGGTCTATCATCGGATTCTCTTCATTAACATAAGCGGCAAAGAAAAGGCTGGTATCGTAGAATTTAGTACCATTAGCTACGTATCCCAACAAGCATTCATTGACACTACGCACTGAAAAGGTACGCACCCGTTGCCCCAATTCCTTTCCATTCATCTCCACTTGCACCGCCACGCTCACCGGTTCCGCCTGCACGTTATTCTTCAATGCTTCATAATTCCAGATGATATCGGGATAAATGGTATATTCTGTCCTCGGCTTATTGAGTACAAACTCCGAAACGGAACGGGAAAAGAATGGCGTTTCGGCTACTTCAATCCGCACACGGCTATAAGCAGTCGCGGACTTCACCCGAATGGCAATACACGATTTCGGATTTCCCAGATACATGGAATCTGAGGGGGTGATTACCTGTGCATCCGTAGTAGCAACCGAAAGGATAGCGGACGGGAAAATATTCCCACCCAAATCATCGACGATATCAAAACCGGAATTAAAAGAAGTATATTTGAAGACGGAAGCCCCTCCAACCAAAAGAAGGAGTACGACAAGCACGCCTATCGCTTCCCGCCTATGGTGTCTAAAGTCAATTTTTATCATTGTCTGCTAGCGTATATTTATAACATTCGTATCTCAACTGGCTAACAAAGATAACAAATAACCTATATTTTTTCTCTACGCGACACATAAAAACGTTCTATTCCTTTAGAAATCACCCCACCCGGCACAATGTAACGCAAATGTAACACTTGTTTCATCTGCCCGTAACAAAGTCTCCCCATCTTTGCACTCGAAATAAAATAAAAACGTAACTTTGTCATATCACATTAATACATATTCCATATGAACGATTACCGTATTCTAGTTGTCGACGATGAAGAAGACCTCTGTGAGATTCTGAAATTCAACCTTGAGAATGAAGGTTATGAAGTGGACACCGCCAACTCAGCGGAAGAGGCATTGAAGATGGAAATAGCCAGTTACCACCTAATCCTTCTTGACGTGATGATGGGAGAAATCTCCGGATTCAAGATGGCCAACATACTGAAAAAAGACAAGAAGACAGCCAATGTACCTATCATCTTCATCACAGCGAAAGATACTGAAAACGATACCGTCACCGGGTTTAACCTGGGAGCGGACGACTATATTTCCAAACCATTCTCGCTGCGTGAAGTGATTGCCCGCGTGAAAGCTGTGCTTCGACGTACGGCAACGGTGGCAGCCGAAAAGGCTCCCGAGCGACTGGTTTATCAGACTCTCGTCATTGACATTACCAAAAAGAAGGTAAGCATCGACGAAGAAGAAGTGCAGCTCACGAAAAAGGAGTTTGAAATATTGCTCCTGCTGGTTCAGAATAAAGGTCGCGTGTTCTCTCGCGAAGATATACTGGCACGTATCTGGAGCGATGAAGTGTATGTGCTCGACCGCACTATCGACGTGAACATTACCCGTTTGCGCAAGAAGATAGGCGAATACGGAAAGCGTATCGTCACCCGTCTCGGATATGGGTATTGTTTTGAAGCTGAATAAAAATAAGAATCTCACATGAACCTACCTGTAACTCAGAAACATTTCCTTTCTTTCAGCCGTAAGCTTTTTCTTTCGGTCATTTCGCTGTTTGTGGTATTTGCCATCTGTTTCATCGCCTACCAGTATCAGCGGGAACGGGAATATAAAGTGGAACTGCTGAATACACAGTTGCAAGATTACAACAGCCGATTGTATGAGCGACTGGATGAACAGCCTATCGCCAAGGGTATTATTAGTGATTATATTCGCGACCATGCCTTGCAGGATTTGCGTGTCACACTGATTGACTTGCAAGGTAATGTGCTGTACGACAGTTACCAGGCGGATTATGGGCTATTGGAAAACCACCTGAGCCGTCCGGAAGTTCAGAAAGCCTTGAAACACGGAAACGGCTTTGATGTCCGCCGCACTTCCGAAACCACCGGACTACCTTATTTTTATTCTGCCACCCGCTACAAAGACTTTATCATTCGTTCTGCTCTACCTTATAATGTAAGCCTCATCCATAACCTGCAGGCTGACCCGCATTATCTGTGGTTCACCGTGATTGTATCTTTGCTGTTGATGGTTATCTTCTATAAATTCACCAATAAACTGGGAACTTCTATCAGCCAACTCCGTGAGTTCGCCATGCGTGCCGACCGGAATGAGCCAATCGAAATGGCGATGCAATCGGCTTTTCCACACAATGAACTGGGAGAAATATCCCAGCATATCATTCAAATCTACAAACGACTGCACGAAACGAAAGAAGCACTCTATATCGAGCGTGAGAAACTCATTACCCATCTTCAGATTTCGCACGAAGGACTGGGGATATTTACTAAAGATAAGAAGGAGATTCTAGTTAATAATCTCTTCACCCAATACAGCAATCTGATTTCGGACTCCAACCTGGAAACAACCGAAGAAATCTTTGCTATCAGCGAACTGAAGGAGATTATTCATTTCATCAACAAGAACCAGCAACAACGTCCGAACACGAAAGATGAGAAGCGAATGTCCATTACCATCAAAAAGAATGGGCGGACGTTTATCGTAGAGTGTATCATCTTTCAGGATGCCAGCTTCGAGATTTCCATCAATGACGTCACGCAAGAGGAAGAGCAAGTGAGCCTGAAGCGCCAGTTGACACAGAACATTGCTCATGAGTTGAAAACTCCCGTCAGCAGTATTCAGGGATATTTGGAGACTATCGTCAATAATGATAACATCCCACGGGAGAAGATGAATGTATTTCTCGAACGCTGCTATGCGCAGAGTAACCGGTTGAGCCGGCTACTACGTGATATTTCCGTACTGACCCGCATGGATGAGGCTGCCAATATGATTGATATGGAACGTGTAGATATCAGCCTGCTGGTAGGGAATATCATCAATGAAGTGTCGCTTGAACTAGAAGAGAAACATATCACTGTCATCAATTCTTTGAAGAAGAGTATGCAACTCAAAGGTAATTATTCGCTGCTTTATTCCATCTTCCGCAATCTGATGGATAATGCGATTGCCTATGCCGGAAGCAATATCCAAATCAACGTCAATTGCTTCCGCGAAGATGAAAACTTCTATTATTTCAGCTTCTCCGATACAGGTGTAGGCGTATCACCCGAACATCTGAATCGTCTTTTTGAACGTTTCTACCGGGTAGATAAAGGACGGTCGCGCAAGTTGGGGGGCACAGGATTGGGATTGGCTATCGTGAAGAATGCCGTGATTATTCATGGCGGAAATATTTCCGCAAAGAACAGTCAGGGTGGCGGGTTGGAGTTTGTGTTTACGTTGGCTAAAGAGAAGTAATCTCCCTTTTTGGATAAGCCTATACGTGGCTGACACACTTTATCAACCTATCAGCCATTCACCCAGATTTCGTTTCTCGCCATCAAAGGCGACGCCGACCTTTACCAACTTCTTGCCGTCAACGGTATATGGCAACATATATCCTTTTTCATCTATCTGCTTCAAAGCCTCTTCGGCTGTGCCGTGTAGTTTAAATTCGAATACGTAGATGTAGTCAGGAGTCTTAACTACGGCGTCGGCACGACCGATGGCGGTGCGTACTTCCGTTTGAGTGAACTGCCCCATCAATTTAAAGACGAGATAGAAAACGACTTGATAGTGGCGTTCCGTTTTCTGGTTCAGCTCATAAGGGAAATCGGCGAAGAAGCAGGTCAGGCGGTTGAGGAAAGCCTCAACATCTCCGCTGCGCAGTTCGCGAACAAACTTGCCGATATAGAAAGAGGTATCCGTAGACGTAATAGGAGTATAAAAAGGTGCGGCAAAGTTGAGGAAGCCGTATTTCACTTCTTCATTTGGGAAGCCTAGCTTATATTCACGAATTCTCTATCGTAGGACTTTATCGTCAAGTATCCACTTTGATAAATCATTGGCACGGGATTGTCAATGTTTGCCCGGTCGTCGCTCAAAGAGGCGGAAGAGACTTCGATGCCGTCCAACTCACGGAGGTCAAACTCTGTCTTTTTAAGTATCTCTACCAGGAAGGTAGGTGTTCCGCTGGCAAACCAATAATCACCGAAACGTGATTTTGCAAGAGCGCTCAGCACACTAAATGGATTGTACATGGGGGTAAATCCTGTATCCGGAGTGAAGCGGTGGCCGTCGTATTGGCGGGTCAGTTGCTCCACAGCCAGTTCATAAGGTTTCAGTCTGCTTGGCCAATTCCTGCAATTCAGGGACAAAGACAGCTTCGATTTCCGGACGGGTCATGCCGCAGAGGGTGTTGTATTCGAGGTCGAAACTGAGATGCAACACCGGATACTCAAACCAGTTCTGTTCCAACTGCTCGACGGCAAGTCCTTTGAAAAGTTCTTTCTTCCCTTTGAAATAAGCCTCGAAGGTGGAAAGCAACAAACTCTTTCCGAAGCGACGGGGACGGCTGAAGAAACAGCGTATGCCTGCCTGTGCCAGACGAAAGACAAGCGCAGTCTTATCAACATAAAGAAATCCTTCGGAACGAAGTTTCTCAAAACTTTGTATCCCTATCGGGAGCTTACGAAGCGTATTAAAAGGGTGCATTCATATCAACTTTATTTTCAAATTACCAATGCAACGGGCAAAGATAACAAATTCGGATGAAGTTTGCTCCCTACAGGATACGATTATTTCATCAATAAAACAGTTTTCGTGCATCACCGAACTGTCATCCAATAGACAGGGATTTAAGAATAGAACACTCCTTTAATAATGGAATATTTTGAATGCATTAGAAGACGGTAGTTCGACCACCCCCTTTTATGTCTAGCATAAATGCGAAGCATTTGCCGACAAGACAATTCAACATTTCACATTTACAAGCCATATACCGACAAAGCGAGCTAATAGCCCAATTTTATATGTCTTTCCGAAAGAAAGAGCTCTAATACGCATTCCTTTTATCATTATCCATTCTTCTCCCAACAATGACAAACCAGCGCCCAAACGATGCAAATTAATGCAACTTTGGCTTCCTCACCGATGAGTCGAGCGTCCCCCACCGACCAACAGAGCGTTCCATTTAAAGGAACAGCAGTTCCCTCGGTGAGAAACGGAGCCTTAAGTTGCTTATAAAAGTGTATATTCTCTACTGTTTTATGCAATATCACCCCCTCTTTCTGCATATTATTGCATTTATTTATGCATCGAATCTTCTAGTTAGTGCATTTCTAAAGACATTCCTCTAATGGTAATCTTAGAAATAGAACATTTTCATCATCATCCATCCTATTGCGACAAAGCTTGCCAACACCCATTCACCCCGCTTTCCAACTACAGAAAAAAAGGAGAATGCTTTGAGGAAAATAAAAAGGGAGCTATCTTTGCCTGCAACTTGAAAATATAGGTCGTTAAACGTAAAACAGTAAATCATGAAAATGAATATAAATATCCTTCCCATCCTCGGTCTTCTCCTACTCTGCTCCTGCAAAAGCGGGAACGCTTCGAGTCAAAATAAAAATGAAGCGCCGCAGGATACCATTAAAACCTTCACCCTGCCTGATATCCCTATCGTGATGACAGCCCCGGAGCAACGTGCCGACTTTCTGGTGAAGCATTTCTGGGATAATGTGAACTTTGCCGATACCAACTATATCCATCATCCGGAGGTAACGGAACAAGCGTGGGCAGATTATTGTGATATACTGAACCATGTGCCGCTCGAAACTGCACAGGAAGCCATCCGGAATACCATCGAACGGTCGTCTGCCGACAAGAAAGTATTTAACTACATCACCGAACTGGCAGATAAATATCTATACGACCCCAACTCTCCGTTGCGTAATGAAGAGTTTTACATCCCTGTGTTGGAAGTAATGGTGTCCTCGCCCGTATTGGAGGAAATAGAAAAGGTGCGCCCGCAAGCCCGCTTGAAACTGGCGCAGAAGAACCGCATTGGAACCAAAGCGCTCAACTTCACCTATACGCTCGCTTCAGGAGCACAAGGCAATTTGTATCAGCTCAATGCCGATTACATCCTGCTGTTCATCAACAACCCCGGTTGCCATGCCTGCGAAGAGACTATTGCCGGTTTGAAGAACACCCCCATCATCAACCAACTCATAGAACAGAAGAAACTGAAACTTCTCTCCATCTACCCCGACGAAGAACTGGATGAATGGAGAAAGCACTTGAATGAATTTCCCAAAGAATGGATTAACGGCTATGACAAGACATTCGCCATCAAAGAGCAGCAACTCTATGACCTGAAAGCTGTCCCCACCCTATACCTATTAAATAAGGAGAAGACGGTATTGCTGAAAGATGCTCCGGCACAGGCTATCGAAGAATATCTATTAATACGCCAATAATCTATAAGAAAAGAACATTCTCTTATTGGAAAACCCAAATAAACTACCTATCTTTGCCGCGCATTGGTTTGCAACCCCCAACACTCGGGGGAAGCAATTAAAAGGGAATCAGGTGCGAATCCTGAACAGTCCCGCTGCTGTAAGTTCCACATATTGCGTTGCGAGCAACCTACTTTATTAGCCACTGGAAAGAAACTTCCGGGAAGGCGCCCGCAACAGGAACAAGTCAGAAGACCTGCCGTGCAGCTAATTTCACTGCTTTCGAGGAAAAAGCGTTGAGTCTAATGAACCGGACAATTCGTCTATCATTTCATTCATCACTCTGATTCAGAGAAAGTGTGTTTTATACTAATAGACTCTGCCAAGTTTATTATGCGTGTCCGGTCGAAGGGATTTCGCCCGGACACTTTAAAATAACAACAGACCGAGAATGTTATCAATGAAAGAGAGAAGATATTATAAATTGTTCTTTGCAGTAATCTGCTGCCCATTCTTAACAACATCACTTTTTGCACAACAGCAAAAAGTAGACACCACGCATACGTATTCTATCCCCGAAGTAATAATATCCGATATTTATCAGACCCGCGAAATCCGTTCCGCCGCTCCATTGCAGATACTCACCAAAGATGCTTTGAAAAATCTGCATTCCCTGCAAGTATCCGATGCCGTGAAGCATTTTGCCGGAGTTACCGTGAAAGACTACGGAGGTATCGGCGGACTGAAAACCGTATCCATACGAAGTCTCGGAGCACAGCACACCGCCATCGGTTACGACGGAATCACGCTGACCGACTGCCAAACAGGACAAATAGACATAGGACGTTTCTCGCTCGACAACGTTGACCAGCTATCACTGAGCAACGGGCAAAGTGATAATATCTTTCAGCCCGCACGCTTCTTTGCTTCGGCAGGAATACTTAACATACAGACGCTTACTCCCCGCTTCGAGAAAGGAAAACGCACCAATGTAAGCGCATCCTTCAAAACCGGTTCGTGGGGATTGGTCAATCCATCCGTCTTGCTGGAGCAACAACTTAGCCGGAAGTGGACTGTAACAGCCAATGGCGAATGGATGTCGTCGGACGGGCAATATCCATATACACTGCATTACGGCAATACGGAAGGTGACCAGACTTCACGCGAGAAACGGAAGAATACCGACGTACAGACTCTCCGTGCCGAAGCCGGACTCTACGGCAATTTCTCCGACAAGGAGCAATGGAGGCTGAAAGCCTATTACTTCCAGTCGTCCCGAGGATTGCCCAATGCCACTACTTTCTACTACGACTTCTCCACACAACATCTGTGGGACAAGAATACTTTTATACAAAGCCAATACAAGAAAGAGTTTAGCAAGCAATGGGTATTCCAGACTTCTGCCAAGTGGAACTGGAATTATCAGCGTTATCTGGACCCTGATAGCAAAAACTCTTCTGGGAAGACCGAAAACAGTTATTACCAGCAAGAGTATTACCTTTCTGCGTCCCTACTCTATAGGCTACTGAACAATCTTTCTTTCTCACTTTCTACGGATGGTAGTATCAACACCATGAACGCAGACTTGAAAGATTTCGTGCACCCCACCCGTTACTCATGGCTGACGGCCTTTGCTGGAAAATACATGAACGACTGGCTGACATTATCCGCATCGGCTCTTGCAACTGTTATCAACGAAGACGTTAAAACGGGAGGTAGTGCCGGCAATCACCGCAAGTTGACTCCTTACGTCAGCGCTTCATTCAAGCCATTGCACAACGAAGAATTACGTTTCCGCTTTTTCTATAAAGACATCTTCCGCCTGCCAAGTTTCAACGACTTATATTACGAAGAGGTAGGAAACACCAAGCTGAAACCCGAAAATGCACGGCAATATAATATAGGTATGACATACAGTAAGAACGTATGCTCCTTCCTGCCCTATCTATCCGCCACAATCGATGCATATTACAACAAAATAACAGATAAAATCATCGCTTACCCCACCAAGAATCTTGCAGTATGGAGTATGAGAAATCTGGGTAGCGTAGAGATTAAGGGAATTGATGCTACGGGAAGCATTGCTCTTCAACCCTGGGAGAATATTCGCATCAATCTTTCGGGCAACTATACGTATCAGCGAGCATTGGACGTCTCTAATCCCGACCTCGACTCTGAAGAAGGAAGAACCTATAAACATCAGATTGCCTACACCCCTCGTGTATCGGGTTCGGGACAGGCAAGCATTGAAACTCCCTGGATTAACCTGTCGTATTCATTTCTTTTTTCAGGGAAACGATATCAGCAAGGAGAAAATATAGCCGAGAACAGACTGGATAGCTACAGCGACCATAGTATTTCAGCTAGTCGCAGCTTCAGTATACTGAAAACCAATACTTCAATCAGCGTGGAAATGCTGAACATTGCCGATAAGAATTATGAGATTATCAGGAACTTCCCCATGCCCGGACGCTCGGTCAGAGCAACCATTAGTATAAATTATTAAGGATAAAAACAGGAAAATTATGAATATAGGAACTAGATTATTGTATATACATGAAATGCTTTTCTGCATATTTCTCCCTTTATTCGTTGCCTGCGATGATATGGAGGATAAGCCGGACCCAACACCGGCAGTAGAAGGTAACACTGCCGAAACTGGAACAGCCGAACTCTATATATTGAGCGAAGGCCTGTTCAACCTAAACAATAGTTCTTTAGCACAATATTCTTTCAAAAGCAGCAAACTGACAAAAAACTATTTTAAGGACTTAAACAAACGCGGACTGGGCGATACGGCTAATGACATCGCTATCTACGGGAGCAAACTATATATCGTGGTAAATGTATCGAGCACTATTGAAGTAATTGACTTCCATACAGGGAACTCTATAAAGCAAATTCCCATGCTCACCGACAACGGGAGTTCCAGACAGCCACGCCATATTGCTTTTCATAAAAACAAAGCTTATGTCTGCTCCTACGATGGAACGGTAGCCCGTATCGACACAACTTCATTGCAAGTAGAAAGCATAACAAAAGCCGGACGGAATCCGGAGAGTATCTGCGTAAAGAATGATAAGTTATATGTTTCCAACTCCGGCGGACTGGATTACTCTTCAGGTCAGGGAGTGGATAACACAGTCTCCGTTATCGATATTGCATCTTTTAATGAAATAAAGAAAATTGAAGTAGGTCCCAACCCCGGAAGCATCTTACCCGGACCGGACGAAACGGTGTACGTGGCAACGCATGGAAGTAACATCGCAGACGGTGATTTTCACTTTGTGAAAATAAACAGCCGGACGGATGAAGTGGAACACATTTATAATGAGAAAGTAATGAACTTTGCCATTAGCGGTAATGTGGCCTATCTGTATAATTACAACTACAACACTGAAACTTCTTTTATCAAGGTATTCAACTTAAAGACAGGAGAAACGATACGGGAGAATTTTATCACAGATGGCACGAAAATCAGTACCCCTTATGGCATTAATGTCAATCCGTACAGCGGCAATGTATATATCACGGAAGCCTATAGTTATACCATAACCGGCGATGTATTATGTTTCAATCAGAATGGTCAGTTGCAATTCCGGTTAAATCGTGTCGGTTTGAATCCAAATACTGTTGTATTCAGCAATAAGTCATCATCCGGCGAAGGCAATGGAGAAGAAACCGACCCGAATGCTCCTTCTGCCTTTGCCAATAAGGTATTGGAATATAAACCTGCTCCCAGTCAGTTTATGAATACTCCGACTACTGCTTATAAAGAAGGTTTCACTGCGGAAGATGTACGGAAGTATGCGGAAGAACTATTGAAAGACCCGGATTTATGCCTCATCAGTCTCGGTGCATATGGGGGTTATATTACGGTAGGATTTGACCATAGCGTTCCTAATATTCAGGGAGAATATGATTTGAAGATTTATGGTAATGCCTATTACGATGCCTTCGGTACTCTGACAGGTGCACTGGGCGGAAGCTCCGAGCCGGGTATTGTATTGGTATCGAAAGATATTAATGGTAATGGATTGGCAGATGATGAATGGTATGAGTTGGCGGGAAGTGAATATAAATCTCCTGCTACCATTAAAGATTATACCATTACATATCATCGTCCGTCTTCTCCGAAAGATGCTGTGAAGTGGACGGATAATAAAGGGAATGAGGGGTATGTATATCGCAATGATTTCTATACTACCAATTCTTATTATCCTGTATGGCTGGAAGATGATGAAATCGTTTTTCACGGAAGTCGACTGAAAGATAACGCAGTAAACGAGCCTCGGGAGGGGATGCCGGAACATTGGGTGGGTTATTGCTATCCGTGGGGGTATGCTGACAATCATCCTAATAATAAAGAACAATGTAAATTTAATATAGACTGGGCTGTAGATAAGAACGGAAATCCGGTGGTACTGGACGGTATTGACTTCGTCAGAATATACACGGCGGTCAATCAAAGTAGCGGATGGATGGGAGAAATATCTACTGAGGTGCAGGCTGTGGAGGATTTGCATTTCGAGAAATAAACAACTTAATATTAATTCAAACATTAAAAGACTTTTAAAAAGATGGGAAAAATTGATTCATTACTCAGCAAGTTATTACTAATAGTTCTTCTTGCTTTACCTCTTATTTTCACATCATGCAGTGATGACGAAGATGATCAAAAAACTTTTTCTCCTGAGATTATAGACTTAGGAATGCCAACCGATACAATCGTGGGACAAGGAGATGGATTCGTAATTGAACCAATCCTAAATACTCAAGAAAACATATCTTATTCGTGGACTATCAACGGAAAAGAAATAGAAGCACAAAATAAATATACTTTCAGGGCTTCTGAAACCGGTGAATATAAAATCCTATACAAAGCATACAATGATTTTGGATTTGCACTACAGGAGATAACAATCAATGTACGCAAATACTATGGCGGATTCTATATGATTAATGAAGGTCCATATTCATCTATTGGTTCTATATCCTATTACAACAAGAATAACCAATGGGATGTACGAATTTTCCAGAATAATAATCCAGGAAAAACATTAGGTAGAACATCAACTACAGGCACTATCCACAATAATAAAATGTACCTTGTATCTAAAGAGAGTCCTTTTTTAGTAGAGACGGAACTGTATAACTTTAAACAAACATCTACTATCACAGAGGGAATTGACGGACAAGCATATAATTTTTGTATATCGAATGAAACAACAGGAGTAATTACTACTAATAAAGGGGCTTATAAAGTGAAGCTAAACCCTCTATCTTTAGACGAAAAATTAGAGCAAACAGATGGAGAAGCTAGAGATATTTGCCAATTTAAAGATAATGTTTTCATCGTTAGCAATAATAATATTTGTGTGTTCAAAGCGAGCGATATGTCATTTGTCAAAAACCTTTTTGAAACCAAATTGTCTGAACAGATTATGGGATTCGCACAAACTAAAGATGGAATGTTATGGGCAACAACAGGAACTTCTTTCATTAAGATTGATGTTTCTACATTAACTACTACTCAAATTCCACTTCCAGAAGGTTATAATGTAAGCATCATATCCGGCGGTTACTCTCCATCAGGCTTATGCGCATCTACTACAGAAAATGCTTTATATTTTATAAAAGCAAAAGGATTCAGTCCATCAGAAGCATTCAAATACAATATTGATACAAATGTCATTACTCCACTTTTGTCAGCTCCAAATGGGTATATGTTTTATGGTTCCGGATTGAAAGTTAACCCTAAAACTGGTAATGTGTATGGCATATTCAATCAGAATTATAGCACTACTAATCAAATTATAATTTTAGATAGTAAGACAGAAGAAACTATAAAAACTATAGACTATTCTGGAGAATTTTGGTTCCCTACTACAATTACTTTTGATTAAGCTATCAATAAATCCATAATATAATAATAAACAAAAGGTCGTCCCTAATCACTATGGGGTGACCTTTTGTTATATATACTTTAACTCAAAATGCCTTAATCTTCGATTTCTTGATAACTTCAAGTACTATTGCTTTCTAACAAAAGGTCAGCAATCCCTTGCATTTCACACAAACTTTACCTACATTCGTCGGATAAAATACTAAAACACACTATCATGGAATTACCTTTTGCTGAATCATGGAAAATCAAGATGGTAGAACCCATCCGAAAAAGTACTCGTGAAGAACGCGAGCAATGGATTAGAGAAGCACATTACAATGTCTTTCAACTCAAATCAGAGCAAGTATACATCGACCTCATTACGGATTCAGGAACGGGAGCCATGAGCGACCGCCAATGGGCAGGCATGATGATAGGTGATGAAAGCTATGCCGGTGCAAACTCCTTCTTCAAACTGAAAGACACCATTACAAGACTTACCGGATTTGAATACATCATCCCCACACATCAGGGGCGAGCGGCAGAGAATGTCCTATTCTCCTATCTGGTACACGAAGGAGACATCGTACCCGGCAATTCTCATTTCGATACCACCAAAGGACATATCGAAGGCCGACACGCTATCGCTTTGGACTGCACCATCGATGCCGCCAAGCAAACACAGCTTGAAATCCCCTTTAAAGGAAATGTTGACCCTGATAAACTACAAAAAGCCCTGACCGAATATGCAGAGCACATTCCTTTTATTATTATCACCATTACTAACAATACCGCCGTAGGTCAGCCCGTATCTATGCAGAATCTACGTGAAGTGCGTGCCATTGCCGACAAATACGGAAAGCCGGTACTTTTCGATTCGGCACGATTTGCCGAAAATACTTATTTTATTAAGATGCGAGAAGAGGGATATCAGAATAAATCAATCAAAGAAATCACCCGCGAAATGTTCGACCTAGCTGATGGAATGACTATGAGTGCCAAGAAAGACGGCATTGTCAACATGGGTGGATTCATAGCTACCCGACTTAAAGATTGGTATGAAGGCGCGAAAGGTTTCTGTGTGCAATACGAAGGGTATCTCACCTATGGAGGAATGAACGGACGAGATATGAACGCTCTTGCCATCGGACTTGACGAAAACACGGAATTTGATAATTTAGAAACACGCATCAAGCAAGTGGAGTATCTGGCTAAGAAACTGGATGATTATGGAATACCCTATCAACGTCCGGCCGGAGGTCATGCTATTTTCGTGGATGCTGCCAAAGTACTGACACACGTCCCCAAAGAAGAATTTCCGGCACAGACACTGACCGTAGAACTTTATCTCGAAGCCGGTATCCGCGGTATATACTTGCCGACCGTGACCCGATTACTCATGAAAATCGTTTCAATGGGCTTGATCTACTTCGCCTAGCCATTCCACGAAGAGTATACACAGACAATCATATGAATGTTGTGGCTGCTGCTCTCAAAAATGTATATGAACGCAGGGAAACAATTACCCGGGGAGTTCGCATCGCATGGGAAGCTCCCATCATGCGGCATTTCACGGTTCAGTTGGAACGATTATCCCTATAACAGACAACGGAAACTGCCCCCACCTGATAAGAATTGAATCTATGCACAAACAAAAAATCTTCGGCAAGTGTTAATACTATAATCAAAATTAATACATAAAATTATGAATGAGGATTATAAACTAATAGACAACGAAGAGAATAATAGGTATGAATTTCAAATCGATGGAAAGATAGCCGAAATAGACTATATTAAATCGGATGGAGAAATTTACTTTGTGCACACTGAAGTTCCAGCCTCACTGGGAGGTAAAGGTGTAGGTTCGCAACTGGCAGAAAAAGCATTGACGGATGTCGAACGACAAGACTTACGTCTGGTTCCACTTTGCCCGTTCATAGCCGGATATATTAAAAAGCATCCGGAGTGGAAACGAATCGTAATGCGTGGAAAACATATTCAATAAAAAGGATATGGGAAAGAAAGTAGAATATACTAATGGCGAGTTGACCATTGTTTGGCAACCGGAACTATGTATACATTCCGGAATCTGCGTGAATATGTTACCCAATGTATATCACCCCAAAGAAAGACCGTGGGTACAGATTGAGAATGCAACTACGGAAGAACTTATTAACCAAATAGGTCACTGTCCGTCGGGAGCGTTGAGCTATAAACTCAATGATAAAGACAAGTAATTAAAAAATGAACGGTGAATAATCTTTGGAAAAGTCCATTATTATTCACCGTTCATTCATGTATGATTACTGTTCAATCCACCGTCCATGTCAGCACAAAGTCGGGATAGATGCAATAGCCAACCGAATATACCTTTTGCGATTCTGTGACAAACTCCTGTACTTGGAATGTTCCTTCATTCTCAGGGATAAAATGAGATAATCGAAGTTTACGAAGATCAGCATCGGCATCCTCCATACGTTTGTAAATTGCTTCTTTGGCAGACCAGTGTAATAATAAACTCCACGTGATATCTCCCATATCTCCTTTCGCCTTATTCCAATTTAGATTCCGAGAAGGTTCTACCTGTTCGTCCTGACGGATATAACGATCGGATACCCGATGCACACGTTGACCATATTGCTCTATATCAATGCCGACAGGAGCGACTGAGCCAAGTATTACAGCCACATACCCTTTAGTATGAGAAATACTTATAAATGAAGAGTTATCTGCCAGATAAGGTTTACCCTCAGTAGAATAGCTGATTTCTTTATCCTCTTGCAGCATCGAATATAACAATACACGCACAGACAACCATTCCATTTTCCGACGTTCAGAGGTAAAACGTTGTATCTCCTGAGAACGAGTGATTCTTTGCACATCGGGAAGAAGCAACAAAAGTGCTTCCAGAGATTCTTCCATCTTCCAGACAGCCCATTGAATGTTACCTTCTCTGTGTTCCAGAAATAATGCCATCGTATCTATTCCTTGATTATTCTTTTTCGCCAGAAGTCTCCGACTCCTTCGGAAGAATCTTAAACTTTACTTTCAGGATGCGACGACTATCCATTTCCAATACCTCAAACTCATAGTTATGGTATGTCACCTTCTCATGCAATACAGGAAACTCTCCTTTAATTTCAAGCAACATACCCGCCAATGTATCGGCATCCCCTACCACTTTCTCAAATTCGTCTTCATCCACTTTCGCTATCTTATAAAAGTCAGTAAGCTGAGTTTTTGCTTCAAATATCCAAGTGTGGTCGTTCAATACCACATACGTACGCTCTTCATCATCATACTCATCATGGATTTCCCCTACGATTTCCTCAATAATGTCTTCCATTGTCACCAATCCGGAAGTTCCTCCAAATTCGTCTACAACAATAGCTATATGAATCTTATTCGCCTGAAAATCGCGTAGAAGATCGTCAATCATCTTCGTCTCCGGCACGAAGTAAGCCGGACGGATCAATGACTGCCAACGAAAGTTATCTCCCTTGTTGACGTGTGGCAGGAGGTCTTTGATATATAACACTCCTTTTATATTATCCCGCGAACCTGTGTAGACAGGAATACGCGAGTACGCATTTTCAATGATACATTGCATCACCTCCTTGAAGGGTGCACGAATATCCAGATCAACCATATCCAGACGTGAGGTCATCACTTCCTTCACTGTCTCTCCACCAAAACGGATAATGCCTTCCAGTATATTATTCTCTTCCGTAAGCTCTGTCTTATCAGTGAGCTCCAAAGCGTGCGAAAGTTCATCAACGGAAATATTATGATTCTTCTTGGCAAAATGCTTATTCAAAAAGGTAGTAGAACGAACCAGAACTGTGGCAATAGGACGGAACAGTTTCTCCAAAAAATAAATCCCAGGTGCTGAGAATCGACAGAAAGCTAACGTTTTCTGTGCAGAATATATCTTTGGCATGATTTCGCCGAACAACAACAAGAGGAAAGTTAGGATTACAGTCAGTATCAGAAACTCTGCCAATAGAGAATGGAATACGAACACATTCATAAAGAAGAAGTTGCAGAGCATGATAATGGTTACGTTCACAAAATTATTCGTAATTAGTATCGTAGCAAGCAGGCGCTCGGAATCATCTAAGAGAGCATTTATTTTTTCATCGGAAGGATGATTACGTTCATCAATATCATTCCGGTCCGAAGGAGAAAGCGAAAAGAAAGCTATTTCAGAAGCCGAAGCGAAGCCGGACGCGAGCAGGAGTACACCTGCCAACACTATGGCAATAATAGCAGAGATTGAAGGAGTGTTTACGGTAATACCGTTGAAAATTTCAGCCAATTGGCTTAAATAACCATCTGAGTCCAAAGAGTTTGTATTTTAGTTAAACAAAAGATAATGTGCCAATTAGCATTTGGAAAGCTATTGGCACACTACCACAATATCTAGAACGGCAAATCATCTGCCGGGTTGTCCTGTACTGTTTGCGCCTGCGATTGTTGTGGCTGCTGCGCTTGTTGGGTTTGCTGCTGTCCCGGTTGCGGTTGCTGTGCTGGGGTTGCAGCTGTTTGCTGACCGGAAGTGGCAGCTCCTGCATTGGGATTTGCCCCTTTTGGAGTCAGCATTTCCATATTATCCACAAAAATCTCAGTTGTATAACGCGTAGCACCCGTTTGGTCATTATAAGAACGGGTTCTTAACTTTCCTTCCAGATAGAGCTTGTCTCCTTTGTGAACATATTTATCTACAATCTCGGCCAAACGATTAGATGCCACGATGTTATGCCATTCCGTCCTATCAGGAATCTGAGTCCCATTAGCCAACGTATAGCCGCGTTCTGTCGTTGCCAACGGGAAAGTTGCCACAGCCGAACCGGCATCAAAATATTTCACTCGCGGGTCTTGTCCCACGTTACCAAGCAATATCACCTTATTTACTGACATATATGTATCAAGTTTATCATTCGTTAATCTAAATCTGCTGCCAAAATTAAACAGAATAACAATAGGATGCAAGAATTGTTGAAACTTTTATTTAGTATCGGCAATCTTCTCAATGGAATCATGAAACTTCTCAATAAAAGCATGCACTAATCTGGAAACGGCATATTGCCCTAGTTCTTCCGCCTTTATTTTCTGAAAGTTACCAAACGAAAACGTATCTTCAGGTAAAGTCAACTCATAGAAATTAGCATAAATCACTCTGTGAGACAATACGTGTTTCACCTCCCGGCAAACAGAACGCACCATCGGCATCCCATCCATCAATTTATCCGCCGACCTCTTCACCGACTTCAGCAACTCTCTAAACTCCGGTAATGCCAGAAATTCCTCCTCAGGCAAAGCAGCAGATGTCTCTATCAACGGAAACTCAAAAAGATTCTTCCAGATATCATTTCCCATCCGCTTATTGATAAATGTATACGCGCCCGCACGTACATATATATAATTAAAATAACGATTCTTTGTCTTCGTCTTATGCTGCTTCAACGGGAGCTTCGACACCATCCCTTTCGACAATGCCAAACAACTCCCCGCCAGTGGACAAAACATACAATTGGGCGACTGTGGTGTACACTGAATCGCTCCAAAATCCATTATGCCCTGATTATATAGTGCTGGATGTCTCTTATCCAGCATTTCATCCGCCAAAGCCGCAAACAACTTTTTCCCTTCCGTCGAATCAATCGGTGTTTCAATGCCGAAATAGCGAGAGAGTACCCGATACACATTACCATCCACCACGGCATAAGGCATTCCATAAGCAAAAGAACAGATAGCCGCCGCCGTATATTCCCCCACTCCTTTCAAAGCCAGCACTTCCGGATACGTCGTCGGAAAAACACCATTCATGCTCTTAGCAGCAGCATGCAGATTTCGTGCACGGGAATAATACCCTAAACCTTGCCAGTACTTCATCACCTCATCTTCCTCCGCATCTGCCAATGCCTTCACATTAGGAAAACGCCCGATAAAGCGAACAAAGTAATCATATCCTTGCGCCACACGTGTCTGTTGTAGAATAATCTCCGAAATCCATATCAGATACGGGTCAGAAGATTCCCTCCACGGAAGCTCCCTTTTGTTCTCCTTATACCACTCAATAATCGTTTTACTAAACTCGTTCATTTCCTCAAACTAACATTTATCTTGTACATATTGTCCGAAAGCGATACAAAAGTAACTCTTTTGGCTCTAAGAAAACCCACTGCTACCATTTTTTTAGAAAATAGTCCGAAATATATTTTTTAGAGCCACGAAAAAGCTATATATTTGCAGTCCAAAAAATTAGCAATAACATAGTAATAATATTTTTTTTAAGGAAAAATGACTAAAGCAGATATTGTAAACGAGATTACAAAGAAAACTGGAATTGACAAGCAGACAGTTCTTACAACAGTCGAAGCATTTATGAACGCTGTGAGAGATTCGTTGTCTAATGATGAAAATGTGTATTTGCGTGGATTTGGTAGTTTCGTAGTAAAGAAAAGAGCACAGAAGACAGCTCGTAATATTTCTAAGAATACTACTATCATTATCCCCGAGCACAACATTCCGGCTTTCAAACCGGCTAAGACATTTACAATTTCAGTAAAGAAATAATAAACAAGAGTATTAACCCATAAAAAGTGAAGCTATGCCAAGCGGAAAAAAGAAAAAAAGACATAAAATGTCAACGCACAAGCGTAAAAAAAGACTGAGAAAGAACAGACATAAAAGCAAAAAATAATTTTTAAGTCTGGATCACACAGAAATAAAGAACAAACTTGCGAAGCAAATGTCTTTCAAGTTTGTTCTTTGTTTAAGTAGCTAACCCGAAATGAACAATTTGTCAAAATAGTTGTTCATATAAAAGAGATTCAATCAATAATAAGGAAACAAAACAGTGACAAGTGAACTAGTAGTTGACGTACAACCCAAAGAGGTGTCCATCGCCCTTCTCGAAGATAAGAGCTTGGTGGAACTTCAGAGCGAAGGAAGAAACATCGCTTTCTCCGTGGGTAATATGTATTTGGGACGTATCAAGAAATTGATGCCCGGACTGAATGCATGTTTTGTGGACGTTGGTTACGAGAAAGATGCTTTCCTTCATTATCTTGACCTTGGACCTCAATTTAACTCTCTCGAAAAGTTTGTAAAGCAGACTTTAAGCGACAAGAAGAAGCTGACCTCCATCAGCAAAGCAACCCTGCTTCCCGATCTTGACAAAGATGGAACTGTATCCAACACACTCAAGGTGGGACAAGAAGTAGTGGTGCAAATCGTAAAGGAACCAATCTCCACGAAGGGACCGCGACTGACGTCCGAAATATCATTTGCCGGACGCTACCTCGTGCTTATCCCTTTCAATGATAAGGTTTCCGTATCTCAAAAAATTAAATCGGGTGAAGAACGTGCCCGCCTGAAACAACTGCTAATGAGCATCAAGCCGAAAAACTTCGGTGTGATTGTACGTACAGTGGCGGAGGGCAAACGCGTAGCCGAACTCGACGGAGAGCTTAGAGTCCTAGTGAAACATTGGGAAGATGCAATGGTGAAAGTACAGAAAGCCACCAAGTATCCGACGTTGATTTATGAAGAAACCAGCCGCGCCGTAGGTTTATTGCGCGACCTCTTCAACCCATCATTTGAGAATATTCACGTCAACGACGAGGCTGTGTACAATGAAATCAAAGATTACGTAACCCTGATTGCTCCCGAAAGGGCAGGCATCGTAAAACTGTACAAAGGACAACTTCCCATTTACGACAATTTCGGTATCACCAAGCAGATTAAATCATCGTTTGGTAAAACAATCTCTTACAAGAGTGGTGCCTATCTGATTATTGAGCACACTGAGGCGCTTCACGTAGTAGACGTGAACAGCGGTAACCGCACCAAGAATGCCAACGGGCAGGAAGGTAACGCACTCGAAGTAAACCTTGGAGCCGCCGACGAGCTGGCCCGCCAATTGCGATTAAGAGATATGGGTGGTATTATTGTCGTCGACTTCATTGACATGAATGAAGCCGAAAACCGTCAGAAGCTTTACGAACGAATGTGTGCCAATATGCAAAAAGACAGGGCACGGCATAATATTCTGCCGCTCAGCAAATTCGGGCTGATGCAGATTACGCGCCAGCGTGTGCGTCCGGCGATGGATGTCAACACGTCCGAGACCTGCCCTACCTGCTTCGGTAAAGGTACCATCAAGTCGTCCATTCTCTTTACGGACACTTTAGAGAGTAAAATTGATTATCTGGTCAACAAACTGAAGGTAAAGAAATTCTCGTTACACGTCCATCCGTATGTAGCCGCTTACATCAATCAGGGGCTCGTTTCCCTGAAACGAAAGTGGCAGATGAAGTACGGACTCGGCATTAAGGTTATTCCAAGTCAAAAACTCGCTTTCCTGCAATATGTGTTCTATGATACGCATGGAGAGGAGATTGATATGAAGGAAGAAATCGAAATCAAATAGACAGTGAAAGGCGGCTCGATAAACGGGTCGCCTTTTTGTATTAACAAACTATTTAATCTCCATTATGCTACTTCTCAAAGTATGAAAAGCGGGGACTTTATCGCTTTCCTGCAGACTTGTAGCTACTTGCCTCACAAACGAAGTTAAACTTTCTTTCTTCATCAATAGACAATTTAGTTGATTAACAACTACTATCCCACACGATATTTAATAAATAAGCAAATGTTTTTAGAGAACTCATGTATAAATTAAAAGGTGAAGCCAACATCTTAGAGATACGACGATACCCCATTAATCTGAATATCAAGACCATGCAGTTTCCGATTCGTCACCCATTTGGAAACTGGAGTTTCCTAGCACGGGAACGCCAGTTTCTATGCATGGGAACGCGCGTATCCCTATAAGGGAACTGGCGTTTCCAAGCAGGGAAACGGAAGGCGCCCTACAGCTCTGCCAAGTGGATAAGGCGATAAGCCAACGCATAAATAAAGGCTGCTACATTCTTGATGCAACGGCCTTCATTCGTTCGTATATAGTTTTTTATTTTGCTTCAAAAGCAGTATCAATCAGCGCTTTCAGATTCTGGTAATGACTTCTGTAGATACCACCCGAAGCACTTGCCGCATTAGAAAGCTCTCTTCTAAGGTCTATCAGTTGCCCACGGGCAATGGCAGG
The DNA here is from genome assembly GCF_900547205.1 of uncultured Bacteroides sp. Taxonomy (GTDB): domain Bacteria; phylum Bacteroidota; class Bacteroidia; order Bacteroidales; family Bacteroidaceae; genus Bacteroides. Next base: position 86,834 of record NZ_URFY01000002.1, on the reverse strand, counting down.
AGCTTCCGATGGAGAGTCGATGGAATACTGATTCATAGAATTATTCTTCGGTTTATCGAGCATTGATATCAAGGCATTGACGTATACCTTCTGCAAAGCCCGTTGATTGAGGTCCGGTCGCTTTCCTCCGCGGAAGTCGCTCCAGATACTCTTCTTCAAATCCTGAAACATATCATTGGAAGTGTAGGCTTTCGAACCATTCATCATTTCGTTAGTCGTCATCTTATCCAACGTATTGCTACTGAGCAGGCGTTTCAGCACATTACTCTGCACACGGAAGACTTGGTTGAAGGTATTCACTCCCGCTCTTTCGGTTAGTTTGTCATCCATTAGCCATTTAGGGGTGGTAAACAATTCTTTGTTGAGGAAGGCTACCGCTTTCTTCTGAATATCTTTCGGCACAAATTCGATAACTTTTGTATCTGTCTGCTCCACGGAAATCGGCGTACTATAGATACCTGCTACGTTCGTAGCCACGTGCCCCATATACAAGCTATATTGCCCAACGACATTATAATATAGCGTACTAGCTTTTTGATAACTTTCATTTGGCTCATACGTCCAGTTCATCACTTCAGGCATGATAAGTTTCAGGTTCTTGATGCCGTAAGTACCTGCCAGCATTGCATTATCTCCCAAGTCTTCGCTCTGGTTGCGGGGATCATTCCTGTCTGTTTCGGTACCGAATGTATAGCGTTTGTCCTCCTTCAGTTTACCGATAATCCACTTGTTCATATAAGGCAACTCAGCTTCTGCCGTGGCATACTCGGGCATCCAACGATAGCCCCATTCGATGGCCCACTTATCGTATATGCCGATGCGGGGGAAGATTCCTTCACGAGAAATGTTGTCTTCGGGCTGTGCAACGTAGTTGAAGCGAGCATAATCCATGATAGACGGAGTGTGCCCGTTGGTTTCCACCCATGCTTTGTCTCTCAGTTTCTCTACCGGGACAGTGGCGGAAGAACCGAAGTTGTGGCGCAATCCTAGCGTATGTCCTACTTCATGGGAAGATACGAAGCGAATCAATTCACCCATCAGTTCGTCGTCAAACTGCGGTTTGCGCGCTCCCGGGTCAACGGCTGCGGCTTGTACGATATACCAGTTGTAGAGCAAGCTCATCACATTGTGATACCAGTTGATATGTGTTTCAAGGATTTCACCGCTACGAGGGTCGTGCACGTGAGGTCCGCTTGCATTTGGGATATCTGACGGTTTGTATACGATGGCCGAGTGGCGAGCATCTTCCAGACTCCATGTAGAATTGTCCGTAGGAGCCTCTTTGCCAACAATGGCATTTTTGAAGCCTGCTTTCTCGAAGGCAGCCTGCCAATCGTTGACGCCTTGTATCAGATAAGGAACCCACTTTTTAGGAGTGGCAGGGTCGATATAGATAACGATCTGTTTCTTTGGTTCCACCAGTTCGCCACGCAGGTATTTTTCTTTATCTTCATCCTTTGGTTCCAAGCGCCAGCGGGTGATGTTGGCTTTGTATTTCACTCCGTGCGGGTTTCCGTCAAAATCTTTGTAGCCCACCGCGAAGTATCCTACGCGACCATCAAACAATCTCGGCTTCATCGGTTCTTTGGGAAGAAGCAACATCGAACTGTTCAGTTCGTAGGTCATCGGACCGGTAGAGTTATAGTATTGAGCCATCGTTTTCTCCATCGGGCTACCCATCGGCGGCTTGCGTTGGAAGGTACGCACAGTGCGAATCTCGATATTTTGCGAGAACGCTTTCAGCGTGTCGATGTAGCTGGCATCGGGTATCATTGAGGTTGCACCGATATTATCTTTCGCAAAGTTGGAGAATGAGAACATCTCACCATCCCTGCGGATAAAGTCGGTCATTTCTATCACATAGTTTTTCGTCAGGCTGTCTTTGCGCATCGTTTTCAGCGGGAAGGTGGCTACGATGGGCTGCACGTTGGAGTTGAGCACAGCCTGATACATCCCCAGTGTATCTGTAGAATGTTCCAGATAAGAGATTTGGCGGACAAACATCTTTTTATCGCGCCCCAACTCGAAGCGAATCACTTGGTCGCTGATATGGTCGCCGGGATATCCGGCTTTGCGTTTCTGCTTATCTACGGGAGCTTTCACTATTCGGTTTACAATCAAAACATCCCTTCCTAATAAAGAATCGGGTATCTCGAAGAAGTATTTTCCTTCTACGAAGTGCACCTTGAAGAAGCCGTTCATGGTTTTAGCTTTGCCGGTAATCACGCTAGCGTAAGGTTGGAAAGGGGATTTCTTGGCTTTCGCTATGGAGTCTGCTTTCGCTTTATCCACAGCTTCCGTCTTACTCTTCTTTTTCTTTTTTCGTTTGAAAATGTCAGTTGACTGTGCTCCGGCAGTTGGAATCAACATGGCCAGAAGCAGTAATAGGCTAGTTAGTTTTCTCATGTACGCACAATTTAGATATTAGAATATACAAAGATAATTATTAGCCTGAGCCAACCAAAGTATCCCATATATTTTTCACACTATAAGGCAGGAGATTACTTATTTTTTATTCCCTATCTTCATCAAAGCAAGACCTATAACAATCCATACCATCTCGCGAATGCGGGTTATCAATGCGGCATACACACCATAAGCACCCGAAAGGGAAAGTCCACCCACGGCAAGGGCGAAACCTCCTTCGCGCCCGCCGAGTTGCATGGGCATGAAAAACAGCAGATTGGCAAGTAAAGATGAAAAAGCAGCTATCAGGCAGCAGTCGGCGAAGCTGACATTAGTGGTGAGAATATTAAGTATCAGCCATATTTCGAGGCAACTGATGACACGTGCCGTATATTCAAGCAAGAGGGCTGAATAGAAAGTTCGTTTCTGCTGCTGGTGGAGAAGGGCGATTTGCGCATCTATGTTCTCCAACTTTTCCTTATGAACTTCGGCAAAGCGAAGCACTCTCTTCTTCAGAAATGGCAAATGGCTCCCCATGCGGATAAAGGCGACTGCCATTCCGTGACGGTAGCCTTTGATAAAGAGCATGGTGACTAGCAGACAGAAAAGAGTGATGGCTCCCAGAATACCCCCTATTCCCCACCCTACCGGATACAGACAGACATATAACAGCACGGATGTGAGCCAGAAACAGAAATGAGAGAAGATGTGCATCATCACATAGAGAATCACGGATGAGGTGGCACGTTCCACCCCGATGTAGGGTCTAAGTTCCATAATGCGATACGGCTCTCCTCCCATCAGCCCTACGGGTGTCACGTAATTGAGTGCAAAGCCCGTAACGGTGAATTTATAGAGCCTCGCAAATGAGAATCCGGGCTTGCCACCACTACGGATAATGATATACCATGAGGTCGTATTAATAAGGTAGACGAACAGCCACAACAACAATACCAAAGGCAAATATGCTCCCGCACGTTTCAGATTCGCCAAAAGCTCCTGATAATCCATATCGAAAGTGAATATCATTATCAGGATGGCGATAATACCAAAAGCCAGAAATATATTGCGGTATTTGTTCTTCACAAGTCTATATCGGTATCACCTATTTAATATACTGATAATATCTCTCGAAGAAACCTTTGAACCCGGATATCTTCATCAAGCCGTATTCAAACGCCAGCCACCCAATCAGGGCACAAGAGATGCCCAGCAGCACATCAATGATATAATGATGACAAGTATAAACGGCTGTTCCCCAAATGCCTACCATAATAATAGAGAAGAGGGCAATCACATACCATCTACATTTGCCGATGATGGCATAGAGCAATGCCACGACCATATATGCAGCATGCAATGAAGGCACTGCGGCAAAGACATTCGCATTTCGTCCGTAGATAGAATCGAAGATAGTGACTCCGAAGTAAGCATCGAATCGACCCAATCCCGCAACATTGCCCGGTGTGTTCAGTATTGGTTCAAAACCATAGTTGATGGCATACCAAGGGGGAGCGGCGGGATGGATGTAATAGCCGGCAAAGCCAATCAGATTCACCAATAGAAAGACTAAGGCAAAACGAAGATATGTCTTTCGCTGCTTCTTGAAATACAGGCAAAGTCCAAACAGAATAGGAACGGGAACCCAACAGAGGTAGAAGATGCCGGCAAAGACATCTGCGACTGCCCAATAATGGGCGGCAAAGTATTCGCAAGGAGTCACCAGAATGCCGTTGTCCAATACTCCGAAGAGGGACTTTTCGAGATTGTATAGTCCGGCTACATCGATCGGATTCACTTCGTAGTTGGGACAAATACGCATCCAGTCGTACGAGATGCCGAAGATAGCAAATGGAAGTAAGGCTACTGCCAGCTTTCGGGTAGGCAATCCGGCAAAGAACAAGACCAGGTAGATAGCCGCCATCATCAGATGTTCGGAACGAAGCCCGATACAAGTAGCCGTCAGCAGTAGAAAGAGAGCCATGATAATAACAACCGTCAAGGACTCTTTCTTCGACGGCATTTGAATGTTCTTCATCATTTGGATAATTATTCTTTCATTACTTTATAGCAATGTCTCACCCGTGCAAAAGCGGTGATATTGGCAAAGACTGCAACAAAAGTCAATGGGACGATCAGTATAAGAATCGGTTCGAATGCCGTGATATCTTTGAATACGCCACAGAACAAAGCACCCAAGCTAGTGAGCACCACCCGTTCCGGACGCTGCATGAAACCTACTTTACACTCAATGCCCAGTCCCTCGGCGCGTGCACGCACGTAGCTCACCATCAACGAACCGATAAGCGCTGCGAAAGCAATAAGGGCATAAAGGAAATAATCCTTCATTGACAGGTAATAGCAAATTCCGAAAAACGTAATCAATTCACTGTAGCGGTCGAGCACTGAATCGTAGAGTGCACCGAATTTGGAACTCATATTGCCCAGACGTGCCACACGGCCATCCATCATGTCGAACAATCCGGCAAACAGGATAACACCTCCCGCCCATCCGATGATGCAGAGGTCGTTTCCATTGCCATAAATGCCTGCATAGACAAACATACCCGCTGCTACTACATTGAGGATGAATCCGGTAGTAGTGATGAAGTTAGGAGTGATTCCTATTTTAATCATTCCCCGTATCAAAGGATTGATAATCTTATAAATCAGTTGTTGTAAATAATCTCTATAATTCATGTGTCTAAATCTGTTTATCTATATCTTCTGTTAGTATTCAATTCCGCCTTCTGAATAAACTCTTGATGTCTACATTCCGATAGACAAAGTATCGATGCATATTGTAATTCCAGAATACCGCAATGATAACTGCCACCACCAGTTTGGGGATTATAAAGAAGTCACCAAAATGTTGGCTGAGTGTATCGCGTACCCACGGAATCTTTGCTAGAGATTCTGTCAGAGTATATGTTCCCCACGTATTAAGCCAAATGCTGCAAAGCCACACCAAGATGAACTTAGCAGCTATGTGTGTTTTCTTTCCGTCCGATTTAAAGGTCCATTTATAATTAATGATGCAGTTGACAATACCTCCGTATACAGCTCCCGCCAAGGTGGCGTATACATAGTAGACTTCGAACAGCCGTACCAGAAGGATGGTCACCAAAAAGTCTGTAAAAGTTGCCATCTGCCCCGAGAGTTGCGCCCTCAGAAACATAAAGATGCCTCCCTTCTGGGATATCATCCGTGCGACTTTATTCAGCCAATTACCCATCTCACCCCTGCTAACAAGACTAAACTATATACCCCTGCCAGTACATCATCCATCATCACACCTACTCCGCCTTTCAGACTTTCCATCCGGCGTATACCCAACGGCTTAGCAATGTCGAATATGCGAAAAAGGCAGAATGCACCCGCTACATACCAAAACAATTTCTCATCATCGGGAACAACAAGTAACGGTATCCATACTCCTACCATCTCGTCTACCACTACGCGCGACGGGTCTTCACCCCAATAAGGTTCAAGCTTATCGGCAGCCCAGATGCCGGCGAAAGTAGACACAATCACCAAAGCGGCAGTAGTCCACAAAAGAGCAGAGAAAGGAAGCAGAAAATAAAGTGCAATCCAAATGATAGAAGCTAGCAATGCTCCGGCAGTACCTGGAGCAAAAGGAGAAAAACCGGAGCCGAAGCCCGTGCCTATAAAAACAGGTAGAAAGGGTGGTTTCTTCATTTAGTTGAGAATTGAGAGTGGAAAATAGAAAGAGATTGAATACTCTTCAAAAAAAAGTTGAAAGTAAAGAGCTATCAAGTGTTACAATTATAGTGCAACAACTCGCCACTCTCAACTTTCAACTCTCCACCTATTAGGTTTAAGCCAAATAATCAGGTTCTTTTTCACCAATCATGTTACGCAATGTCTGTTTTACCATTCTCCACTGAGTAAACAAGTCGTGTTCCGGCTGGTGCTCGAAGTCGTGCATCGGGCTCTTGCAGAAGAATGACAGCCAAGTCTGGATGCCACACATACCTGCACGCATAGCCAAGTCGCTGAACAAAACCAAGTCGAGGGCAATAGGAGCAGCCAAGATAGAGTCACGGCAAAGGAAGTTCACCTTGATTTCCATCGGGTAGCCCATCCATCCGAAGATGTCGATGTTGTCCCATGCTTCTTTATTGTCCTTGCGGGGTGGATAATAGTTGATACGTACTTTATGGTATACATCTCCGTAGAGATCAGGATATTTTTCGGGCTCAAAAATAGTATCGATAACAGACAGCTTGCTGACTTCCTTAGTCTTGAAGTTATCCGGATCGTCGAGTACTTCACCGTCACGGTTACCGAGGATATTGGTAGAGAACCAACCATTCACACCCAACATACGGGTTTTGAACATCGGAGCCAATACTGTTTTCATCAGCGTCTGGCCACTCTTGAAGTCCTTACCAGAGATTGGAACATTCATCTTCTTTGAAAATTCCCACATTGCCGGAGTATCTACACACAAGTTGGGAGCACCCATTACAAACGGAGCACCTTCTGCAAGAGCAGCATAAGCATAACACATACTTGGAGAGATAGCCTGAGTATTGTTCTCTTTCATTGCTTTTTCCAAAGCTTCGAGAGACATATGCTCATCAGACAACGGAATGTAGATTTCAGTACTGGCAGCCCAAAGCACTACAACGCGTTCGCAATTGTTGGCAACTTTGAAGTCGCGGATATCCTTGCGGAGTTGTTCTACCATTTCCCAACGGGTAGCAGCCTGTTTGATATGAGTACCATTCAGACGTTTTGCCCAGTTGTGGTCGAAAGCAGCCGGCATCGGTTTGATGGTTTCCAACTCATCTTTCACTCCGTTCAAGTCTTTTTCTTTCAAAACCTCAGCATACATAGCAGCTTCGTATGCGTTGTCAGGGAAGATATCCCAACCTCCGAAAACAATGTCTTTCAAATCCGTCAAAGGCACAACGTCTTTGATGAGTTTTTCTTCGTTGTTTTCCATGCGCATCGTGGCTAACTGTGTAATAGATCCTATCGGTTTTGCCAGTCCCTTGCGAGAGGCTAGTGTACCTACAATCATTGTGGTAGCTACCGCGCCACCGACTCCAACTACCAACACGCCCAAGCGTCCGGTAGCGGGTTTAATTTCTTGTTCCATTTCTATTCTATTAAAATTAAACTAAAATTGATGCAAAAATAAGATTAATTAATTACTAAAACATTGTTTGATTGCTATATATACATTGCAATTAGCAGGATTTAACTTTTAAAAGGTCATGCGGAGACTTATTCTTAAACTTATCCTGTTCATTCGGAGTGAATCCTTATAAATAAATCTTCAGACTTACATAACCTATGTCTTAAGCTATTTTCAATATAAAAAAAGGTCTATTTGGCGTGAGAAATGTTCTTATTTGACACCATCAGGGAAAAACAATTCGAAAACGGGTCAATCCGTCAGCATACGTTCGCAAAGAGAAAGTACAGCCATGGCGCATCAGAACTTCACGGATGAAGATTAGTCCTATTCCCTGTCCGTTCGGTTTGGTAGAGAAGAACGGACTGAACAGTTTCGCTTCCGCTTCTTTACTGATTCCCTTGCCATTGTCCACTACTTCGATAGTAGCTGGAGGTAGGGTGCGGACAAGTATTTCACCATCTGCTTCGATACTTTCAGCAGCATTTTTGATGATATTCACGAGAACTTGTTCAAGCAATGCAGCATCCAGTTTTACGTTTGTCAGGCTTTCATCTATATCGGTGCGTAGGTTTATGTTACGGCCGTTACACATTCCTTCCATAAAGCGTTTGCAGGTGAAGACAAGATCGTTTAGGTTAACAGAAGAGAATGTGGGTTCGGGAATCTTCACTACGTCGGCAAAGCGAGTAATGAAACGGCTCATCGAGAAGCAACGGTCGGTGCAGACACGCATCACGTCGCAGATATCTTCCATTCCTTCTTCTGTTGATAACGCTTGTTCCACCGTATCCAGTGTAGAAGTGATGCCGGCAGTCGTATTGTTCACTTCGTGGGCTATCATTCTGATTACTTTCTCATAGGCTTTCTTCTCAGCTTTCATCACTTCTTCCGTCAGACTTTCAATAAGAAAGAATGGGTGTTGGAATCCACGGTCTATAAAAGAGGAATGAGTGCAACGGTAGATAGTAGAGTCATTCAGGCGGAGAGTCACGGTTTCTCCTTTCGGCACATTGGCCAATTCCGCAGCCAATGGAGAGTCTATATCTTTCATCTTTTTACCACGGATATCTTCCTCACGTACGCCCAGCATCTTACGCGCCATTGGATTCAGTTGTGAAAGATCATGGTCAAGGGAGGTTATAATCACGCCCATCGGAGAAGCTTCTATCAGCAAATCAAGAAAGTTGTTCTGTTCGCGCAAGCGGAGACGCTCATTTTTCAGTTGCTCCATCATGCGGTTGAAGATGTTCACTATGTGGTCGGCTTCATGTTGCCCTACCGGGCTCAGCCTGCTGCTAAAGTCTTGTTCGCGCAGCAGTTCCATACCGTTTCCAATAGACTTCAAAGGTTTCACTATCTTACGATAAAAAAAAATAAGATAGAACAAAAGGAAAAGCACCAATCCCTCTCCTATATAGAAAAGATTGGAATTTGCCATGCTGGAAAGATAAAGCAGTACTCCCCCCAAAGTCAGCAAAAGTAAAACCAGAATAAAAAAGAATCCTTTGATACGCACGTTTATCGGTAGTTAACGGTTAACGATTAAGAAGCAACTACACTTTGATGTTATATTTTTCGAGTCGACGGTATAGGGCGGCACGGCTGATACCCAGTGCCGTAGCTATCTGACTCAAATTCCCTTTATAACGTTCTAATGCCTGAAGTATGGTATGACGCTCTATTTCGTCCAACGTCATGCCGACAAAAGATATACCTTCAGCTGTTTTCTGTTCATCGTGGCGGATATATTGGGCATCAAAATCGGAAGCATCGAGCGTCTGTTTGCCACTCACCAATATTGTTCGCTCCACGAGATTCTTCAATTCACGGATATTGCCCGGAAATGGAAGGCGGCTCAGGAACTGCATAGCATCAGCGGAAAATTCCGTACGGGGCAATCCGTTGACTTCCGCTTGATGGTCGGCAAAATGGCGCGCCAACAAAGGAATGTCTTCACGGCGTTCGCGCAAAGCGGGCAATTTCACAGTTATTAGATTGATGCGGTAGAACAGGTCCTCGCGAAAAGTACGTTCGCCCACCATCTTACGCAAGTCGGCATTGGTGGCGGAAACTACACGGATATCTGTTTTACGAGGGCGGCTGTCTCCCAATACTTCAAAGGTTTGATCCTGCAACACACGTAATAGCTTCACCTGACATGAAGGATCAAGATCTCCTATCTCATCAAGGAAAATCGTTCCTTTATCCGCCATCTCGAAGCGGCCGATGCGGTCGGTGGAAGCATCTGTAAAAGCCCCTTTCTTGTGGCCAAACATCTCGCTTTCAAACAAACTCTGGGAGATTCCACCAAGGTTCACCTTTACGAAAGATTGTTTGGTACGTTGGCTATTAATATGTATAGCTTCAGCAATCAGTTCTTTGCCCGTTCCGCTTTCACCGGTTATAAGAACAGAGGCATTGGTCTTGGCAATACGGGCAACGGTATTCAGCACATCCGTCAATTCCCGGCTGCGACCAATGATGTGGCTACGGTCGAAAGAGTCATTCTGCTCCTGTACTGTTTCTTTGGTAGGAGTGGCAGAAAGTTGCAAAGCTGTTTCGATTCGTTGCAGCAAGGCTGCATTGTTCCAAGGCTTGGTGATAAAGTCGAAAGCCCCCGACTGCATCCCCTGCACGGCAAGCTGAATGCTTCCCCAAGCCGTCATCAGTATCACCGGAGTGTCGGGACGGAATATTTTCACTTGCCGTAGCAAAGTGAGACCTTCTTCTCCTGTAGTAGAGAGCGTGAAGTTCATATCCATCAGTATCAAATCCGGAGTTACGGAACGTACTAGTTCTATGGCTTCCCGCGGACCGGGAACTGTTTGTGCCTCATATCCAGCCCGCTTCAACATGAAGCTAAGCGAAGAACGCACTGCGCTGTCATCGTCAATTATCAGAATCATAATGTCTTTTTATCAGGGCTTTCTTTTTATAGCAATGATGATACAAAACTACAAAAAAATATCATCTCAAGCAGGCTATCAATCTTTTATTGCCTTACTATTTCATCAAAATCAGTCTCCAGTTCGGAATTATTGCGGAAATCCCAAAGCGTCAGACTCCTGATTTGATAGAAATAATACCAATAATAATAAAGTTCGGAAATGCGTTTCTGCCGTGCTTCGTCTTTTGAATTTTGGGCATCGTTCAAGTCCAACGTATTAATTTTGCCGATAAGGAAGGTTTCAATACTGGTCTTGTAACGCTGTTGTGCAATCACATCCGCCTCTTTCGCAATAGCCAACTGCTGCGCCTGGTTATTGAAATGCTCCACCAACAAGAAAATGTCCTGATTGAAATTTATCTGTTCCTGACGGATTCTTGAAAGTACCACTTCGCGATTACTCTTCGCCACCCGAACCTTTCCACGACGTTTACCCCAATCCAGAATCGGGATTTTCACACCTACCTTTACTATCTGATTATCCTGCAAATTCTTATATACGGCAGGGAAATCACGATTCTCCCCCGTATATCCCACACTTGCAAACAAATCGATGCTGCGCAAATTGCCACGCGCTGTGGCTACTTCATAATCGGCTTCCAACTGCCGACGACGGATATTCTGTGCAAATGAATTGCGTTCCAACGCTTTAATCAATACCTGATTGTATTCCATCTTCTCCCCATCTACAGTCTCAGGTATAACGGGACGCAGAATTTCCTCCTCTCCCACTCCAAGAAAAGCACGAAGCTGAAACATCTTAGCATTGAGATTACTTTCCGCTTCTGTCAGCGCAGCTTTGGCATTTAAGGCTGAAAGTTTCAACTGTAAGAGTTCATTCTCCGAAATCTGTCCCATCTTACGTTTAGCCTGAGCCACTTTATAAAGATGATCGGCATTGGACTGATTCTGCTTGGCAGTCCCGAGTGTTTCTTCTGCCAGCAGGAGATTAAAGTAATAGGTAATGGTTCGCATCGTCACTTCTTCGGTGGCGGTGATAAAAGCGGCTTTTGCTTCTGCATATCGTACAGGTTCAATACGCCTGTTCCATTTTATATTGTTCACGGCAAAGATAGGTTGTGTCAGTTCCAGAGTGACGGGAACAGACATGAAGTGGCGATTGCCATCGGAATTAAGTTGCCTGAAATAGTCGAGAGAAGAGGTCAGTGATAGTTTACCTCCGGTCAGCCAGATATTCTGGTCGATGGAAAGATTGCCTGAAAGACCTAACGTGTTGTTACGGACAAATCCATAAGAACCATCTGAGTTCTGATAGGAACTGTATGATTTATTATAACTGGGTAAGGTGCCGGTCAAATTGACTTCCGGCAGGAGGTCGGCACGAAAGGTGCGATATTCCCAATAGGCTGTTTTGAGTTCATTCAAAGCAACAGCGGCATCTACCGATTGCACTCGTGCCATAGCTATGGCTTCATTCAAGGTAATCTCCCTATCTTTCTGCGCCGAAAGCGACAAAGGTAAACAGACGGCAGCAAGAGCAAACAATATACTTTTCTTCTTCATTATGCACAGTATTTTCTATCATAATCAATTCAAATGATGTGCCAAAAGAATAAAGTATTTATTCTCAATCGGTTAGTGAATAATAGTCGTTGTTCATTATCGGACACTATGCTCAAAAATGGACATTCGGGCTTATTCGCAATAATTGGGAAGTCGTACGGTAAAGCGGGTTCCCTTGCCTACTTCGGAAGTTACGCTGATGGTTCCTTTCATACGTTCGACAATGGTCTGGCAGATGCTCAACCCCAAACCTGCACCTTGAGTAAAATTATCGACTTTATAGAACCGTTCAAAGATATGCCGGATGCCATCTTCAGAAATGCCGACTCCTGTATCTTCTACAAAAACGCGGGTATAAGCAGGATCTTCATCTTCCTCATAACCGACTGTGATGTATCCGCTGGTCGTGAATTTTGCAGCATTATTAATCAGATTATTCACCACCTGCTGCAAACGGACATTGTCCGTCTTCAGGTATTTTTTATCGCCCGCAGGCATCCGCAGTACAAGCTCCACTCCCGAAGGCATATTCAACTGTTGAGAGTCATGTACTGTTTTCAGCAATAAAGGCAGATTATGGTTAGCAAACACAAATTCCATTGTACCAGACTCAATACGCGATAAATCAAGAATATCATTAATCAGAGCCAACAACAGCCCACAGTTCTTATTAATAGTCTCAATAAACTGAGCTATCTCGTCTTCTGTAAAAGCACTTGTATCGCTCAATAAATCGGAGAAACCAACAATTGCATTCAACGGAGTACGGATTTCGTGACTCATATTGGCAAGAAAAGCCGATTTCAGTTTGTCAGCTTGTAGGGCTTTATCACGTGCTTCACGCATCTCCTGCTCGGCAGTCTTATATCGTTGAATGCTTTGGCATACACCTAATATATTATAGAGCGAATCTTGTGTCAAACCGGTGATTACGGAAGAACGGTATTCCCACCATTCATATTCACCATTTATGTTTCGCTGCCGGAAATTCAGACGGGTATTTTTCTCTTCTCCACTCAAGGCTTTATCGAAAAGTGGACGAATCTCTGTCAAGTCATCCGGATGAATTGTGCAATCCATTTCATCGCGGGAAATAGTAGTTACAGATTCATCAAACCCAAGACGTTGAAGGAATCCTTGCGGAAAAATAAAACAATCATTCTCCATATCAAACTGCCACGGATAGATAGCACTTTCTTCTACTGCCATATCAAAGAAACGCTTCTGCATCTCTTCATCCGATATATTACGTGCCGAAAGAGCCATACCGGTGACTTCTCCACCCGAACGAATCGGCACGATTTCTCCGGAAGCCGGGAAGTACTTTTCGCTATGCACTTCTTTTATAAATGCTCCCTTTGGAATCACAATGCTCTGTCCGGTACGAGCCACTTCTTTCAGCATTTTATGAAGAATTTCCTGCCCATTATGGAATATCCTGAAAATACTACCTGCCATCATCCCTTCATAAAGTCGCCCTCCTGAGTCGCTAGACAAATGCAACATTTGCAACAGAGAGCGATTTGTGAAATGTATATGCAAATCGGTGTCATACGTTATCACTCCATCACGAATAGAATGAAAGACATTGTCAAATTCATTGCGCTGTTCCACCAGTTTATTCTGCACCAACAAACGGGTCTGTGCATGTATCCTTCGTTTGGATTCACGTCGGTTGACACGCATCAACCACACAATAGAGGCTATCATCAACGCCAGTATGGCGGGATAAAGAAGGATAAACAGGAATTTATATTTTTCCCAATACGGTTCGTTGACTATAATTCCCTTGGAACCGACTTTACTAGAATCAACACGGAAAAATTCCAGCTGCTTATAGTCGTATATAAACCCTTGCTCTGCTTCCGCCACTCCTATATTCAGTGGAGATTTACCCTTCAGTACCGAAGATGCCCTTTGGGCAGCCTGCAATGCTGAAGTAAAGGCATCGGCATCGTAAGCACCGAATACACCATTGGTCAAACTGACATTCTGGCTTGAGAAAACAGGAGCTTTTGAGTTCTTACCCACGAAAGAAAGAAAGGGCGACCATTTGGGAGCAACAACAAGACGTCCGTAGCTATTTCGCGGATAACAAATGGCTGCAATGATATGGCTGGTAGTTTGAGTCTGGGTATTATAGATCTTCATACTATAATCCGGATTATCCCTCTGGAAGATTTTCCATTCTTCCTCAAAATCTGCAAGCCCTTTACTGCTCAAGACACTGTTATCAATCACACAGAGCACCTCTTTTCGCTGAGGAAATATTTTTTGTGCCTGCCTCAAGATAACGTTAAAATCAGGATTAACCGTGAAACCACAGATATTGGAATGGGCAGCAAGCAACCTTTGATCGGGATACTTAATGCCAAAAAACACCACTGGAATCTGTAAAGGCAACGAATCTCCACACGCAAAAAGTGTATAGAAAGCCTCATCGCCGGTAGTTATAATCAAATCAGTCTTCCTATCGCGTGCACGCTGACAGAAACGACGCATAATAACTTTCTCTGATTGGAATGTCCAAAATTCTGCATCCAGATATTCAGTCGTTATATTCACCTTCAATCCACTCTCACTAAATCCTTTCAGAAGACCTTCATTAAGGTTGTAATGCCAAGGAGTCTGAGAATTATAAGACTGGATAAAAAGTATATTGAATGTACGTTCCGAAGCTGCCGCCTGAGCAAGGACAGCAATAAACAAAACAACAAACAAACTGTAATATCGTCGATTCATAAGCAAAAACTGCGGTGTTTTTAAGTTTATGCGGACAAAGATACGTTAATTATATTGAAAACAAATAGATAGCTACAGTTTTTTATTCTTTGCATAATGCTTCGGCAATTTGTATGCAGACAGCCTCGAAAAACCGTGGTTTATTGCACCTGCCGACCGTCAAAGAAACGAATCGTACGTGAGGTCTGTTTCGCCTGTTCTTCATTGTGAGTTACCATTACAATGGTGCGTCCGTCTTCTTTATTGAGCCGATGTAGGAGTTCCATTACTTCCGCTCCCATCTTGGAATCAAGATTGCCCGTAGGCTCATCGGCGAGGATTATTTCAGGATTACCGATAATGGCACGTGCAATGGCTACGCGCTGACACTGACCACCGGAAAGCTGTGTAGGAAAATGACGCATACGATGGCTCAATCCTATTTTCTCCAGCACTTCCTGCGCAAGACGTTTGCGCTCACTGCTACCAACATGACGATAGAGCAAGGGCAACTCTACGTTATCCAACACATTCAACGAATTAATCAGATGGAAAGACTGAAACACAAATCCAAGTTTCAGATTACGGAATGCCGCCAACTCCTTATCTTTCATTTTATCAATCTTTGTTCCGGCAATCATAATCTCTCCACTTGTCGGCGCATCCAGCAGCCCGATAATATTCAGCAAGGTGGATTTACCACAACCTGATGGACCCATAACACTAAGGAATTCTCCTTTTTCCACTTTGAGATTTACGTTCTCCAATGCTACTGTTTCAATCTCGTTTGTACGATAAATCTTGTTAATGCCAGCTAATTTTATCATGATATACTTTATTTAAATTATTTCTTATTTATTCGTCACGTAAAGCTTCTGTAGGCTGAATACGGCTAATCCGGCGTGCAGGAATATAGACTCCGAGCAATACTACAAAAAGAACGATAATATATACAAGGAATGATACAGCCGCATAATGAAGCCAGAAATTATTAATCCAGTAAAGACTGTCCTTGTAAGAATCACGACTGAACCAGTTACCTATTGCAATGCCATATTGCAGATAAATCAAACATCCTATCAACCAAGCGAACGATGCCAACAAAGCAGCTTCTCCCAGCAATTGACGACAAATCACTCCAGGGGATGCACCATAGCTCAGCATAATTCCGACTTCTTCCCGACGGCTACGCGTCTGAAGCCAGAAAGTACCGGTAACACCTAATGCCAGATTGACTAAAAAGAAGATAGCTAAAACGATATTCATTCTATATTTATTTGTCACACCGGACCTGTATTCCACTTCTTGCAACGTCTTACGATATGTGTTCACATCCCGCACATAAAGATTACCTGCACGCAAATTGCGATGTGCCCACTTTCTAAATCCATGCAGAAAACGTTGTTCGGAAACATCAGGTTGCAAACGTATCAAGAGATATCCGTTTCTAAGAACTTTCCCTATATTTATATTCAACTGTGGTTCAAAACAGGAATATTTTCCCTGTTCAAAGGTGTTGGATCGCACTTTACTCGTTACCGCTTTAATTTGTAAATAAGTGGTGTCCTTCTCATTATTGGTGCAATAATAAAGTCTTTTTCCCGCTAACCTACCTCCTACCGCCATTTTGTGTGCTAAGTCACCAGATATGATTATTTCGTCTTTCTGAAAATTCATATTATCCAGTTCACCAGGTGTCTTTCCTTCAAGGGGTTCAATACCTAGAGTTTCAAAACAGCCGGAATGTGGTATAAAATAATAAATGGATACAGGAAAAGACAGCGTATCAAATCGAAAGTCATTGGAAGAACCTCCTCCAGAACCCGGATAAGCAAAAGTAATTAGTGGTGCGGCAGATTTCACACCGGGATAGTCCCGTAGTTTACGCAACAACCGTTCTAAATTCTCCATCAAATGGAGAGAATCGGCTCCCTCCACATTATAATCGGAAGCATTAGAAGGTAAATTGCAAATAGGAGTAATCAGCAACCCTTCAGTGTTATATCCCAAAGGCAACGAGCGATTGTAACTTAACACGAAAACCGGATCGGCTATATACCAAGTGAGGACAATGACTAGTATTAGTTCAGCTAGCAACCAAGCATTCCTGCCCCGACGTGCCCAAAGACTTTTTAAAATCATATTCAGCATAACTTTTCAATTCTTTATCATTATAATGGAAACAGTTCACATCTGCTCGTTGAGAGATTTAACTATAGGACGGCGTAATGCATTCCATGCAGGAATCAATGCCGAAACAAGATTCAGCAACAAACAGAACAGGACAGCAGCTATAAAAATCAACGGAGCAAAAAACACATCTACACCTAGTCCTGCATCTACTCCATCCGGTATTATTGCCGGATAAGTATCAAACAGGCTGAAAATCGCATCTCCCGCTATAATTAATACAATCCATGCAAGTATCAGCCCTAAAAGTGTACCAAATCCCGAAAGAAGTAAGTTTTCCCATAAAATTTGTATCAACAAGCTCCTTCGTGTAGCACCAAATACCTTACGTATTCCCAAGTCAGGAAGATGTCGTTCCATACGGGCTGAAATCATACCACTCAGGTTAAAAGCGGGGACGAAAAGCAATATCATAAAAACACCTACGAACATTCCTATTACAGCATTCCAGTCTACTCCAGCGCTGCTGTTAACACGAAAAGTACTGTGCCAGTAAATTTCCGGTTGTTCCTGTAAATCTAGCTTCCAGCCTCTTGCTGTTTCCGAAGCATTGAATTTACGGACCAGTTCCTCTACTTCATTCTTTACATTTCCTATGCTTCCTGACTCCTTTATCAAGATATAAGCATGATAAGCCCCTAATGTCCAATGCATTTTCTCTCTATCATATCCATTTAGGCAACTATAAGGAAGATAAATCTGGGCATAAGAATCTGGTGTAAGGATACTGCCCCCCTTCACGATTCCGGCTATCCTTATATCGACAAAATCCAGCATGATGCTTTTGCCAACCACTCCTTCTACAGTTCCGAAAAGCTGTTTCGCATAACTATCCGTCAACACAGCGTTATGGATACCGCTCAAGCGGTCAGCTTCTGAAAATGGCTTGCCGTCAATTAACTGAAATGGAAAAAGACGAAAGAAATTCTCATCCGTATATTTCACCATGGCAGGTATTTCCTCGCTGTCACTTGTCATTTGAACATAATGCGGTCCATAATCATTAAATACACCAGAAGTTAGTTCCGCACTTTCCAACGTATACAACCAGTCTTTGAGCATTGAATAACTTATACTGGATGAATGAATACTAGCATCCTTAGTCATTTTAGCTGATTTTATCACCAACGTACGCATCCTGTTCACCTCAGGATATACTGGAGCCAACCGCACATAATAGACGATGGCTATCACCATGGTCATGACTATAGAAAGCCCTGTACCAGTAATGTAGAGAGTACTAAAGAGTGGATTCTGCTTCAGTAAATTCCATGCCTGTTTCAAATAAATCCGGATCATCCTTAATTTGTTTTATCTTAATTTCAGTTTACTCTTATTCTTATAAGAACTCATATCGCTGATTACCAACTCATCACCCTCTTGCAATCCGCTTACCACTTCAATAAATTCAAAGTTCGAATCACCGAGTTGTATCTTGCGTTTCACTAGTTCATCATCCGACGTACGGACAAACAAGTCATACTCACCACGCCCCACGTAGAATGAGCCATTGGCTATACGCATCACATCTTCTTTTACCGCACTCATCACATAGATATCCGTTTTCAATCCGGAGCGTAGCCGACGGTGATTATCTTCTTTCAACTGAACAGAAAAGGAGATAACCCCATTCTTCGAAAGCGGCGTCACACTGCTTACAGTTCCTTCGATCTTATCGCTTCCTATCTTTACAATCGCTTTTCCTCCGGCAGACACACGGTCACCATAGGTATCGGCAATCTCCCCTTCCACTTTAAAATGACTCAGGTCGGAAATGACGGCTACCTGCTCTCCTTGCGAAATCTGAGCACCAATCTGATTATTAATATAGGTAAGAATTGCCTTACGCGGAGAACGGATTTGTGCATCTTCAAAAGTACGCTTCATTTCGGCAAGGCTCTTACGGAAGATATTAAACTCAAGCTCCTGCACTTTCAGTTCAGCAGCCGCCACCTCTTGTTCATTTTTATATTGTTGCTTGAGCTGTTCGTACTCCAACTGCGCAACATTAAAGCTCAATTCCGCCTGGCGCACTTTATCCGTTGTGCCTGCTCCCAAGCTGTCGAGGTAGTGTTCGTTCCGAAGTTCTACCTGCATCCGGTTCAGTTTCATGGCCGATACTTTAATCTGCATTGCCATATCCGAAAGTTTCGTCTGATTGTTGACACGAAGTTGGTCGAGCTTATAGCGCCGCATTTGTTCTTCATCGAGCAGCTTCTTATAGCCTGTTTCAGTGCTTTGAAGATCCAGTTTCAGAATCGGGGTACCAATATCCACGCTATCTCCGCCTTTCCGATAGACCTCCAGAATCCGGCTATTGATAGGAGAATTGATAATCTCTTCAAATGCAGGAACCACCTTGCCCGATGCGCTGACGCTAACTTCTATAATACCTTTGTCTGTTGTAGAAAAAATCAAATCTTTCTTTTCCACACCCGCCCTCATTACAGATATGAATATGCTGATGCCGACCATTAGCGCTACTCCTATCAATGAATAACGGATTATTTTCTTATTGCGTTCTTTACTTCGCACTTCTTTGGGAATTTCTCTGTCCATATCTGAGTCTTTACGATTTTGCCATTTACCATACCAAATCTATGCCAAAAATGTAAAACACTGATAGAGAGAAAGAAATCAAAAAGAAAGGGTGTCCGAAATCGAACACCCTGTACGAATTTACCGTTCAGAAGGTTGAGGTACTTTTATCAAATCTTTGCCAAGATGTGTTGTAGCTTCCACTACTTCCCTGTCACGTATTTCTTTCGCCTTGCGTGCATACACAATCATACGCATGGATTGGTCGTAGGAGAAATAGTTCCATATCCAGTTCAAAAGAACTACTAACTTATTGCGCACTCCGAGGATGGATCGCAAATGTACTACCAGCCACATCACCCACGCAAACCAGCCTTGCATCTTCACACTACTAAACTCTGCAACGGCACGATTACGGCCCACCGTTGCCATTGTACCTAAATTCCGGTAATGGAAAGGTTTCATCTCTTCCCCCTTTTCACGGCGGATGAGATTCTTTGCCAACAGTTTTCCCTGTTGGATAGCTACTTGTGCCAGTTGAGGGTGACCGTTCGGGTAATCCTCGTCCGTAGTCTGAATGCATTGGTCACCGATAGCAAATACATTGTCCATTCCTTCCACCTGGTTGAATTGGTTCACTTTGATACGTCTTCCACGACTAAGCAACGAAGCATCCATGTTATCGAAAGTAACTCCGGTGACACCACTCACCCAAATGAAAGTACGAGTAGCAATCTCACTGCCATCCTCGAGCATCACTTTATGGTCTTTATAATCCACCACACGCTCATTGAGAAGTATATTCACGCCCATCTCGTTCAGAAACTTTTTGGCATGGCTGGAAGACTCGTCTGCCATTCCCGCCAACAGGCGAGGTCCTGCTTCAATCAGATAAATGTGCATCAGACTGGCAGGCATATCGGGGTAATCATTCGGCAGCACAAACTTCTTCATTTCCGAAAGTGCTCCGGCTATTTCCACTCCTGTTGCTCCGCCGCCAACAATCACGATATTCAGCAACTCCTGCTGTTCCTGCTTGGTAGAACAAGTCAGTGCACGTTCCAAGTTTGCCAGTAGCGCATTTCTCAACCCCATCGCTTCCGAAACGTTTTTCATCGGCATCGCTTCTGTTTCGATGTGCTCATTACCAAAGAAATTGCTGGTAGTACCCGCTGCCAGTACCAGATAATCATACTCCGCTTTCCCAATGGAAGTCTGTATCATGTTCTTCTCGGGAAAGATAGCACGCACTTCCGCCATGCGGAAATAGAAATCTTTCCGGTGCTGGAATATCTTACGGAAGGGAAAAGAAATAGAAGTAGGCTCCATACCCGCCGAAGCCACCTGATAAATTAGAGGAGGAAACTGATGATAATTATTCTTATCGACCAATACTACCTGTAAGCCTGATTTCTTCAGCTTATTAGCCAACTTCAGACCACCGAAACCGCCGCCTACTATAACGACTCGTTTCTTATTGCCTTTTTCAATGTTAAAACTCATATCATAATCATGTTTTATTATATAAATAACATCCGAAAGAGGCATTTAGTTTTCTCCCTACTCCAATCATTTTATCGCAGACGCAAACGATCTCCTACTTCAGGTACATAATCGACGTCTTTGCGGTTCATCTTATATAAATTTTTGAGACGAATGCCGTACTTCTGCGAGATGATGTGCATTGAATCTCCATCTTTCACTATATATACGGTATGGGGCTTGGAACCCTTTTTCTTTTTAGCCTTCAGATAAATAATGTCTCCATTCACCAACGTGTAGTCACGCTGCAAGTCGTTATACTTCACCAATTTCTTCCAACTGATACCAAACTCTTTGCCCAACTCTTGGAAAGTATCTCCACTGCGAGCACGGACATAAGCAATGTCATTGGCAATATACACCTGATGCGGATTCATCAGCCAAGGGTTCTTTCTTAACTTTCGTGCTGAATAAACGCCTTTATGGTCGTATTTATAAAGATCGTAGTCTTCGATAATCGTAATCAGGCGGTTGGCATAAGAAGGGTCGGTGGCATATCCCGCCTTTTTCAATCCCCGCGCCCACGCTTTGTAATCGGTGATATCGAGTTTGAACAAGAAAGCATAACGGGCTCCTCTCCGAAGAAAGTCCGAATGGTCTTCGTACGAATCGCGCGGGTGCTTGTAGGCACGGAAACATTCGTTGCGTGCATCGTCATCGTGGCGAACGGTACGTCCCCGCCAGTTGCCTCCGCATTTGATGCCGAAATGGTTATTGCTCTTGCGTGCCAACTGGCTATATCCGGCACCACTCTCCAGCAATCCCTGTGCCAGCGTGATACTAGCCGGAATCTTATGAAGCTTCATCTGCTCCACAGCCAAATCACTATACTTATTTATATATTCTACGTAACGGGCATTTCTTCGCTGAGCCTGCGCTGACCCCATTGCAAAGCATAATACAACAGTTAAAAAGACAAGTCTACAAAGTTTCTTCTCCATTTTATTCAGAAGTGTGGATTATAATAGGACACAAAAATCCGAAAAATAATTGGGATTATCAATCTCTTTCCTAACTTTGTAACATTAATTGTAGAAACTAATTTCCAGACGCATATGAAAGAGCTCACAATTACCTCAGTTATCAAAGTATATCAGTATGATGAGTTAAACGAAGTCGACAAGGCTCTACTGAAAACCGCCATGGAAGCAACGGCACGCAGTTATGCTCCTTATTCACACTTCTCGGTGGGTGCTGCCGCACTGCTAAACAACGGAACCATAGTGACGGGCACTAACCAGGAAAACGCCGCATATCCGTCGGGGCTCTGCGCAGAACGCACCACGTTGTTCTATGCCAATTCGCAATACCCCGACCAGCCTATCGACACCCTTGCCATCGCAGCGCGAACGGAAAAGGACTTTATAGACAACCCGATTCCTCCCTGCGGCGCTTGCCGCCAAGTGATTCTGGAAACGGAAAAACGCTACGAACAGCCCATCAGGATTCTGCTTTACGGAAAAGAATGTATCTACGAAATAAATAGCATAGGCGACTTACTGCCGCTGTCATTTGACGCATCAGCAATGGAGGAATAAAAATCATGTTACAACAGTATCACACCAAACTAAAAGGAACACTCGCTCTCACCGACTCTTATCTGGCAGAAAAGACTCTTCAGAAAGAAAAAGGACTTTATAAGTTCATATGGGTGCGCAAAGGAAGCATTACGCTAGAAATTGACCATCAGGAAATGTTGCTTTCAGAGAACGACGTCATTTCACTGACACACCTGCAACACCTGGAGTTCAAATCGATAGACGGCGAATATCTGACTCTGCTCTTCAACAGCAATTTCTATTGTATCTATGGCAACGACCATGAAGTATCGTGCAGCGGTTTTCTTTTCAACGGTTCTTCCCATCTCATCCGTTTTACGCTGAACGAGCAGGAACGCTACCAGTTGAATGAAATCACCGATGCGATGGAAAACGAATTTTCCGTTTCAGACAGTCTTCAGGAAGAGATGCTCCGCATCCTGCTGAAACGTTTCATCATTCAGTGCACCCGTATCGCCCGTCATCGACTGGACATCACACGTGAAAAGGAATCGGGCTTCGAGATTGTCCGCCAATACTATAATCTGGTGGACGAGCACTACCGGACGAAGAAACAGGTGCAGGACTATGCCGATTTGCTTCACAAGTCACCTAAGACTCTTTCCAATATATTTTCTACCTGCAAGTTGCCTTCTCCCTTGAGAGTGATTCACGAACGGGTGGAAGCGGAAGCAAAACGCCTGCTACTTTACAGTACCAAAAGCGCCAAAGAAATTGCCGATATCCTCGGATTCGAAGATCAGGCTTCTTTCAGCCGTTTCTTCAAGAATATGACGGGGCAGAGTGCCGTAACTTTCAGAAATGAGCAGATAGGGAAGAATTGATAAGTAATGCGGCAGTATTGCCATTGGGTGGGATGGGGAAATGCACGACCTTTGCAGTGTAAGTTAAACCATTTAAAACCCTGCAAAATGAAAGAGAAATTAATCGCATTGCTAACTTTCACTTCAAGTCTGAAACGTTTTGGTATCAAGTTTATTCGCGTAGGTATTCTGGTAGTATTCGTGTGGATAGGCGGATTGAAGTATTTCCATTATGAGGCCGATGGGATAGTTCCGTTTGTAGCCAACAGTCCTTTTATGAGCTTCTTCTATGCAAAGGGAGCGCCCGAATACAAAGAACATAAAAACGCGGAAGGCGCTTTCGTGCCTGAGAATCGCGCTTGGCACGAAGCCAACAATACGTATACTTTCTCTTATGGGCTGGGTGCACTTATCATGAGTATCGGCATTCTGGTATTCTTGGGTATTTTCTTCCCGAAAGTAGGGCTGGTTGGCGATTCGCTCGCCATCATCATGACGCTTGGCACACTCTCCTTCCTTGTCACCACGCCGGAGGTATGGGTTCCTAACCTAGGAAGCGGAGAATTCGGTTTCCCGCTGCTCTCCGGTGCGGGACGATTGGTGATTAAAGATATTGTTATTCTTGCCGGAGCCGTAGTTCTTCTCGCCGACTCGTCACAGCGCGTACTCAAATTACTTAAAAAAGAATGATTTAGTTTTTACTGTATATTCTGACTTCCGGATGTAGCTCAAACAAATAGTCTTTGCGGACTGTTGTATTATTAAACATAGTTCGTTTAAAAGAAAGAAGTTATGAAACAGTATGACGCTATCATTATAGGGTTCGGCAGAGCAGGGAAAGCCTTGGCTGCCGAACTTTCCAATCGTGGATGGCAGGTTGCCATCGTCGAACGTTCCAACCTGATGTATGGGGGAAGTTGTCCCAACATAGCCTGCATCCCCACGAAAACGATGTTGCACGAAGCAGAAGTTGCCACCCTGCTCTACTACGATGATTTCCCCAAGCAGAAGAATATGTATAAACAGGCAGTCGCCCGCAAAAACCGGCTCACGTCTTTTCTGCGCGACAGCAATTATGAAAAGTTGAACAAACGGCCCAATGTTACTATTTATACCGGAATGGGGTCGTTCGTATCGCCCGATACGGTGAAAGTGGTCCTACCCGAAGGGAGTATAGAGCTGCAAGGGAAAGAAATCTTCATCAATACCGGCTCTACTCCCGTCATTCCGGCGATAGACGGTATTGAACAAAGCCAATATGTATATACCAGCACTACTCTTCTCGATCTTGACATCTTGCCTCAGCATTTGATTATCGTAGGCGGCGGATATATAGGATTGGAATTTGCCACTTTGTTTTCCGGATTCGGCAGCAAGGTGACGATTCTCGAAGGGGGTAGCCGATTCATGCCTAATGAAGATTCGGATATTGCCAGCAGTGTAAAGGAAGTACTGGAGAAGAAAGGGGTTACCATTCATCTGAATGCCCGCGCACAATCTATCCATGATACTAAAGCGGGGGTGACACTGACTTACTCGGATGTGTCCGACACTACACCCTATATTATAGACGGTGATGCCATCCTCATTGCAACCGGACGCAAACCGATGACCGAAGGATTGAATCTCGAAGCTGCCGGAGTGAACCGGGATGCTCACGGGGCTATTATCGTAAACGACCAGTTGCGCACCAGAGTTCCCCATGTATGGGCAATGGGCGATGTAAAAGGTGGTCCGCAGTTTACCTATCTCTCATTTGACGATTTCCGGATTATCCGCGACCAACTATTCGGGGACAAGAAACGGGATATTGGTGACAGGAACCCCGTTCAATATGCAGTTTTCACCGACCCTCCTTTGGCACATATCGGTATTACGGAAGAGGAAGCTCTGAGACGAGGATATTCGTTTAAGGTTTCCCGGTTGCCAGCAACTTCTGTCATCCGCTCCCGCACATTGCAACAGACGGATGGGACGCTAAAAGCTATCATTAATAACCATAATGGGAGAATTATGGGATGCACGCTGTTCTGCGCCGATGCTCCGGAGATCATAAATATCGTAGCGATGGCAATGAAAACAGATCGGCACTATACTTTTCTGCGCGATTTCATATTCACGCATCCCAGCATGAGCGAAGCATTGAATCATTTATTCAACATATCTTAGGACGCCACTATCCACGATACGGGGAAAATATACACACAGTCTTCTTCATCCTCTCTTATCAGTTTCACAACCGGGAACTACTTAGAGGTAGTTGGCCAATTACCTATGGGTAGTCAAGCATCTACCACGTAGTAGTGAGCCAACTACCTATAGGAAGGTTATGTAGGTGTGACATTCTAGATGTTGCTTATCTTATCGGAGTGCCGCATTGGGGAACGTTACACAACATTGTGGAATATCCCACATTTTTTCTACATATTTGAGAATCAATAAATTGACAATAAGCTAGCAGCCAGCACTTTATCTTTATTTTAAGTTTTTGGCACAAAGATTGCAATATATACAACAGAAGCAAGAGTTTTAATCAATCACACTAAATAATTACGATTATGAAAAAGGCATTGGTAGTATTAGCAATGATTATGGGAATGGGCACTTCAGTAGCATTTGCTCACGTATTGGAATTAACCACAGTTGCAGAACAGACTCAGCAAGACCCGCAGGAAGTATTTACCAAAATTGAGGTTATAGATATTCCCCAAGTAATTTTGGATACTTTGGGCAAAGAGTATGATGGCGCAATCATCAAAGAAGCCTCTGTAGCAGAGAGAGAAACGGGAAAAGTTTACAAAGTTATACTTACCGTCACACTGGATGACCAATCAGCCAAGGAAGTAACAGTTTTGGTAAATAAAAAGGGAAAAATCATAAAGGAATAATATCTGACCTCAATTGGATGAGTCGCCCCTTTAATTCAAAATGACACCTCGATTCATAGGGAATCGGGGCTCTAGTGACAGGAGAAAAGACTGAATGTTATTCAGTATACCTAACAATATTCAGCCAAGTGTGGTGGCACATCTTATTGTTTGTTTTGTTTGTGTGAGCTACCTAATGTATTGCGAAATACTTGTAGCTATGAGCCCTTTGTTGCCGAAGCAAGGGGCTCATTCCTTTTATTGTTTGTTCAATTAAAGAAAAAATGCTATCTTTGCACCCATGTTTAACTATATACTTGCCGCAATGAGAATTTCTAACTAAGACAGCACTTTCAAGTAAACATCACTTTCCTATATGCTTTATCTACGTAGTTGAGCATCACGAAATTCGTGTTGTTTAGCCAGTATTGTGTTTGTCGTTCCCCTTCCTCCCCGTGATTGTATCATTCACTTTATTTCCAACTTCAAACTCAATAAATACTATGTCTATCAGTATTCAACAAATAAGCTATATCCACGCAGATAAAGAAGTATTATTCAATAACCTGAACTTCGCTATCAACAAAGGGCAGAAATTAGGATTAGTAGGCAACAACGGCTGCGGTAAATCTACTCTGCTGCAAATAATTGCCGGACATCTTTCACCGTCTTCCGGTGTCATAGTCCGCCCGGACGACCTCTATTACATCCCGCAGCATTTCGGACAATACGATTCGCTCACCATTGCCGAAGCCTTGCGGATAGACCGTAAGCAACAAGCCTTGTACGCTATATTGGCGGGAGATACCTCGGTCGAGAAGTTCACGGTTTTGGACGATGACTGGAATATCGAAGAACGTTCCGTTGCTGCTCTCGATGCTTGGGACATCGGACAGTTCCCCCTATCCCACCCGATGAATCTGCTTAGCGGAGGAGAAAAGAGACGGGTGTTTCTGGCAGGGATGGATATCCACAGTCCATCCGTCATACTGATGGATGAGCCGACCAATCACCTCGATGCTTCGGGCAGGAAGCGTCTGTACGATTGGGTGGAGAAATGTCGCTCTACCTTATTAATAGTAAGCCATGACCGGACGCTTCTGAATCTTCTCCCCGAAATTTGTGAATTGGAGAAAGAGCAGATTAACTATTATGGTGGCAATTATGAGTTCTATAAGGAGCAGAAAGAAATCATGCAACAAGCTTTGCAGCAGCGCATTGAAGAAAAAGAGAAGGCACTCCGCATGGCTCGCAAAGTGGCTCGTGAAGCGGCAGAACGAAGAGATAAACAGAACGTTCGCGGCAAGAAAGCCAACAGTAAGAAAGGCATTCCACGCATCGTATTGAACTCCCTGCAAAACAAATCGGAGAATAGCAGTAGCAGGCTCAACAGTGTTCATCAAGAAAAAACGGAAAAGCTGACGGATGAACGAAATAAACTCCGATGCTCACTCGCGCCAACGTCTGCATTAAAAACAGATTTCAACAGTTCTGCACTCCATACGGGGAAAATACTGGTGACGGCCAAGGACATCAATTATGGTTATCAGCCTGGACATCGCCTTTGGCAAGCGCCTCTCTCTTTCCAACTGAAAAGTGGTGACCGTCTTTGCATCCAAGGGAGCAATGGCAGCGGAAAAACAACTCTCCTGAAGCTAATCACCGGAAAGCTGCAACCGCTTCAAGACACGTTGACCCGGGCAGATTTCAGTTACGTCTACCTGAATCAGGAGTATTCTATCATCAACGACGGGAACAGTGTGCTGCAACAGGCTTACTCCTTCAACGACCGAAACCTGCCTGAACATGAGATTAAGATTATTCTGAACCGTTACTTATTCCCTGCAACGGAATGGGATAAATCGTGCTGGAAACTGAGTGGCGGAGAGAAAATGAGACTTGCTTTCTGCTGCCTGATGATTAGCAACAACACACCAGATATGTTTATTTTGGACGAACCGACCAACAATCTGGATATACAAAGTATTGAAATTATCACTGATACGATTAAAAATTATACGGGCACTGTT
Organism: uncultured Bacteroides sp.; assembly: GCF_900547205.1. Classification (GTDB taxonomy): domain Bacteria; phylum Bacteroidota; class Bacteroidia; order Bacteroidales; family Bacteroidaceae; genus Bacteroides. The sequence goes on along the minus strand of NZ_URFY01000002.1, from coordinate 58,537 downwards.
ATTGCCATCTCACACGATAGCTATTTTATTCAGGAGATTGGAATCGGGGAATACATTGTATTAAGTTAATGCATTGATAATTTCTAAGGTAACTCTGAAATATCAATGCAGTTTTTTATAACTTCGCAGCGCGAAAGATTAATAGAAAGAAATAATGGACCAAACAACGCAATCCTCATGGTGGTTTGTCTTTTACAATGACAAACTGCTATTAGAAAAGAAAGAGAACGGCACTTTTGCTGTGCCATATGGAGAAATGTCTCCATATGCTATTGAAGAGAAAACAACCGTACATACTATCACAACGTTGGAAGGCAAAGACTGCAAAGCGTTCTCCGTTTCCCAGCCCATCGTAGAAACGGAGAAATATATCCCCGTAGGACTTCGAGCTTCTTACGATTATCTTCCGCTGGCTCATTATCAGGCAGCAGGCAAAGCACACGAAATACTGCACTGGGACAGAAACAGCCAGTTCTGCTCTGCCTGCGGCGCACCGATGGAGCAAAAGGAAGCCATCATGAAGCGCTGCCCGAACTGTGGTCGGGAAGTGTATCCTGCCATTTCTACTGCCATACTTGTGCTGGTACGCAAAGGCGACTCTCTGCTTCTCGTCCATGCCCGTAATTTCAAAGGCAAATTCAACGGTCTCGTTGCCGGATTCCTAGAGACAGGAGAAACACTAGAAGAATGCGTTGCCCGCGAAGTGAAAGAAGAAACCGCACTAGACGTGAAGAACATCACTTATTTCGGCAACCAGTCTTGGCCTTATCCCAGCGGATTAATGGTAGGTTTCATTGCCGATTATGCCGGAGGGGAAATCAAACTACAAGATGAAGAGCTTAGTTCGGGAGATTTCTATACCCGCGATAATCTGCCGGAACTTCCACGAAAACTAAGTCTCGCACGAAAGATGATTGACTGGTGGATTGAGGATACCGATAAATAATCCCATAAATGGAGAACATCATCAAAGGAATCCGCCGATATTACCCTGTATCCGACCACTCTTTGGAAGTTCTTTTCGGCCACATGAAAAGAATGGAACTTCCAAAGAAACATTTGCTGATACAGGGTGGTGTTATAGACCGTCACATTTACTTTATAGAGAAAGGTTTTTGCCGTTCCTATTGCCTGCGCGACGGTGAGGAGATTACCATCTGGTTCTCACGCGAAGGCGACATTACCTTTGCCATGAACGATTTATACCACAACGAACCGGGTTACGAATATGTCGAATTGCTGGAAGATTGCGTATTGTATGCCATACGCATCGAGGAATTAAACCAAATTTATGAAACCAATATCGAGATAGCCAACTGGGGACGGGTTATTCATCAGGAATGCTTGCTGTATATGGATGTGCACCACATCAACAGGCTATATCTTCCTGCAAGAGAACGATACGAACAGCTTTTAAGAGAACAACCGGACGTCATTCACCGTGCCCAATTAGGGTATATAGCTTCCTTTCTCGGAATGACCCCGCAACATCTAAGCCGTCTGCGTTCCGAAACCTAAGTGCTTTTTTTAATCTATGTGAATTTTTATATCACTGGAAAACGGTACTTTTGCAGCCAAATACATAAATAGATGGGTAAAGCGAATATTAACTAAAAAACAATCATAAATCAGACCCATGAAATTATCTACTAAAAAATCACCACGAATAGAAGTGGTAGACGCCCTGAGAGGCTTTGCCGTTATGGCTATCCTCCTGGTACACAATCTGGAACATTTTATCTTTCCTGTTTATCCGCAAAGTTCTCCCGAATGGCTGACCATTCTGGATAATGGAGTATTCAATGCCGTATTCTCCTTGTTAGCCGGAAAGTCTTATGCTATATTCGCTTTGCTATTCGGTTTTACCTTCTACATTCAATCGAATAATCAAAAACTGAAAGGGAAAGACTTCGGCTATCGTTTTCTGTGGAGAATGATATTGCTGGTTGGTTTTGCCACACTCAATGCTGCCTTTTTTCCGGCTGGAGATGTGCTGCTTCTGTTCGCCGTGGTCAGTCTCATACTGTTTATAGTACGCAACTGGAGTGACAAGGCTATTTTAATTGCTTCCATCGTGTTCTTGATTCAACCCATCGAATGGTATCATTATATCATGAGCCTTTTCAATCCCACCTATACCCTACCCGACTTAAATGTAGGAGCTATGTATACCGAAGTGGCAGCCTACACCAAAGGCGGCAACTTCTGGGAATTTCTGATTGGTAACGTCACGCTGGGACAAAAAGCCAGTCTGTTTTGGGCTATCGGCGCCGGGCGTTTCTTGCAGACTGCGGGACTTTTCTTGTTTGGTCTTTACATCGGACGCAAAGAACTCTTCGTCACTTCCGAATCGCATCTGAAATTCTGGATAAAGGCGCTTATCATTGCAGCCATCAGCTTCGCTCCGCTTTATTCGCTGAAAGAGCAGATTATGCAAAGTGACAGCAGCCTGATTCAGCAGACAGTAGGCACCGCTTTTGATATGTGGCAGAAGTTTGCATTCACCATCGTATTAATCTCTTCTTTCATCCTGCTCTATCAAAAGGAAAGATTCCAAAAAGCAGTATCCAACCTTCGGTTCTACGGAAAGATGAGCCTGACAAACTATATCAGCCAGTCTATTCTGGGTGCTATCATCTATTTCCCATTCGGATTTTACCTTGCTCCTTATTGCGGATATACACTTAGTTTGGTTATCGGCATTATCCTTCTCGTGGTGCAAGTGCAGTTCTGCAAATGGTGGTTGTCGAAGCACAAACAAGGACCGCTGGAAACCATCTGGCATAAATGGACTTGGATAGGAACTAAAAAACAACAGCAAGAGGATAAAGAAAGCAGGCCACGGGAAACACACTATCTACAAACGAACAACTTACGAATATGAAACTGTACGTATCACTCAAAAGCATCAACAACACGTGTGTCTCCGTAGCCTGCCAATTGAGATGATGCCAATAGAACAAGATTCGTGAAGGAATGATTAGAGAGGGGGACTTAATGAATGCAAAGAAAATGAAAGAACTGTGCTGAACCCTACTCTAACAGATGAGAAGCGATATATAATGTGAAGCGCCTCCATAATCTTCGGAAAGACTATGGAGGCGCTATTTTTATTGTCTACCTATTCTTGATTTTCAAGAATAGCAAGAAGTGTTATCAGATGCCCAGTGATTTCTTCACTGCCTCAATTTTCTCCATTGCGTCAGATTCGGCAGTAGCATAGCAATGACGGCAACCCATCTCACCTTGCACTTCCATATAGAACTTGATCTTCGGCTCTGTTCCCGACGGGCGAACTGAAACTTTGCTGCCGTCTTCTGTGAAGTATTGCAGTACATTAGAAGATTCAGGCATATCGATTTCCGTTACATTACCTTTATCATCAGTCTGTTTCAGCGTCTTGTAGTCTTTGCTCAGGATAACCTTCGAGCCACCCAACTCTTTCGGAGGATTAGCACGGAAGTTTTCCATCATAGCTTTGATTTCTTCTGCACCGCTCTTGCCCGGCTTCACCACGTTAACAGTGAACTCTTTCGAGAATCCATACTCTACGTAGATGTCCAGCAACAACTGATACAATGACTTACCGTTATCTTTCGCCCAAGCAGCAATTTCCGAAATCAGGCAGCAAGCCGATACGGCATCTTTATCGCGAACGAAGTCTTCGGCTAGGAATCCGTAGCTTTCTTCTCCTCCACCGATGTATTTCTGTTTGCCTTCGCGCAGACGGATTTCACGGGCAATCCATTTGAAACCTGTGTAGCAGTCAAGCATTTCGATGTTGTTCTTATCAGCGATTTTCTTGATAAGCTCGGTAGTAACGATAGTCTTCACGCAGAACTCGTTACCTTTAATCTTACCCAATTGTTTGTATTGAGTGAGGATGTAGTAAAGGTACATCATACAAGTCTGGTTACCGTTAATCAATACCCATTCGCCCTTGTCGTCCTTGCAAGCAATACCTACACGGTCGGCATCCGGGTCGGAAGCCATTACAAGTTCGGCATCAATTTCCTTAGCCAGATTTACTGCCATAGAAAGAGCTTCGGCATTTTCAGGGTTCGGAGATACAACAGTGGGGAAGTTACCATCCTTTATCATCTGTTCGGGAACAGTAAACACGTTTTCAAATCCCCACATCTTCAATGCACGGGGAATCAGCACCATACCGGTACCGTGAATCGGAGTATAAACAATCTTCATATCTTTGTGGCGGGCGATTGCTTCCGGATCGATAGAAACCGTCTTCACCATATCGAGATAAATCTTATCTACGTCCTCACCGATAATCTGAATCAAGTCTGCATTGCCTTCGAACTTAATGTCGGCAGCAGACGCAATGGCGTTTACTTCGTCGATAATGCCTTTATCGTGCGGAGCCAATACCTGTGCGCCGTCGTCCCAGTATGCTTTGTAACCGTTGTATTCCTTCGGATTGTGAGAAGCTGTCAGGATGATACCGCTCTGGCAACCGAGGTGACGGATGGCGAAAGACATTTCGGGAGTGGGTCGCATATCTTCGAACAGATATACTTTGATGCCATTGGCAGAGAATATATTAGCAGATGTTTCTGCAAACAGGCGGCTGTTGTTACGGCAGTCGTGACCCACTACTACAGATATCTGGGGCAGGTCTTTGAAGTTCTTTTTCAAGTAGTTGGAAAGTCCTTGTGTAGCAGCACCTACGGTATAGATATTCATACGATTGCTACCTACACCCATGATACCGCGCAGACCGCCCGTACCAAATTCAAGGTCTTTGTAGAAGGCTTCAATCAGTTCGGTCTTATCTTCGTTTTCCAACATACGTTTTACTTCAGCCTGAGTTTCGGCATCATAAGCCGGGGTCAGCCACTTTTCGGCTTTCTCAGTGACCTGTTTAATAAGTTCCTGATTTTCCATTTCGTTTATTATTTATTAGTTAATGAATCATTCAATATCAATTCTTGAACAAAGTCAATTCTTGAGCACACAAATGTAAAAGAATAAGTTTATAAATCCTACTTATTTCACAAAAATAATAAGCTCAAGAGGACATTTACCGACTCATTTAATTGAAATGGTAGAGTACCAAGACGTATATATCATCTCTTGTCAGACCGGAAGCAGCCTCTTTTGCCTGTCCTTTCAGCTTTCCTTCCCGATAGTATTGTTTTAGCTTTCGGGCATGAATATAAGATGCACCGACGTTCTTCGGAAAGCTGCCACGGGCATTTTCTATCCCAACAGGAAGTTCGGGGATGAAGTCGCCGTTCACTAATTCTGGAGAAAAGAACTCTTTCGTCTGATAATCGTAAACATACGAATCACCGTCCAGTTTGTGTATATTCTGTTTATATACTTTCTCTATCACACCCAGAAACAAAAAACGCTCGGTGCGCAACGAAACTGCCATTAGTTTCAGCGGGAAAGTAGAGCGAGGTGGAGGGGTGCGTACCAGCAAAGGTTTTAATCCCTCTTTTCCGTAAGAGAATACTGTATCATTGGAAAATTCAGAAAGAATCACTTCGTCGCCATCCTTCAGTACAGGTTCGATAGAAAAACGACAAGTTAATACTCCCGCCCAATCTCTATCACGCAACCGAATGCGGAAACGATTTGTAATACGATGTTTCACATGAAAAGGCAAAGGCGTTGTTCCACCATTATCTTTCGACATTAGATAATAGTAGGTTCCTTTTTGAACGGGATTATCAACATCTTCCTTTCCATCACTGAATATCAACGAATCTTTGTTGTAATCAAACACACCGTCGAAATACCTATCGTATGGGAGTTTCAGCGTACGTTTATATTCGCCAGACAGACTGTAGACATAGATCCTGAGAACCGAACCTAATACATAAATTTCTTCACGCTCTTCATCTACAAAAACAGAGTATATATAATAGTATTGTTCCTCTTGCTTCCCCTGATGATTGAAACGATAACGGAGTTTCCCGGTGGACCGTTCAAAAACCATGATTGTATGCTGACGGTTGTAAACCACTACCCAATTAGCTGAAACGCTGGCCGAAGTCAAACAATATCCGACTAAAGAATCTGCACCGACTGTATATAAAGGAATATATTCAGCCTTTGCAACTTCCGCCATATCGAGTTCCCTTTCAGGGTAAGATGCATTCAGATCCACTATCGGTAATGATTGGACTTCTGATATTGTTGCAGCCGGACGCTTACACCCGACTAACAGAAAGAGAGAGAAGAGGAACAATACAATCTTCATTGATACCTTATTTGAATTTATACAATATAATCAAAGGATTATCGTCAATTGTCATCTTCTCTGCGGCTTTCTTCAGGTTTCCGGCTAGTTTTCCTTTCTCTAGCATATCGAGTAAACGATCGGCATCCCATGCATCAAAATTGCAATTTTCAGGTACTTCTGGCAGCCTACCCCCTATTCTCATAGAGCGAGCAGGTGTAAAGTCCAAATCTTCAAAATCCAGATCATAAACTTTCTTCTCTACTGTGTCAAAAGCAAACCCCTTGACGTCAAAAGAATTCTTCCCCGGTTCATATTTTTTCAGTGCGGTTGACATTAATAAGTATTTTCCAATCTTAGCATAGCACTGCATGACAAGTTTCGGTTCGGAAGCATCAGCTTTTGGAGTGCGCACAAATAAAGGAGTCAACTTTCGATTACGATAAGAATAAACTGTATCAGCAGCCAAATCTGCAAGAATAAATTCGGAACCGCTATTTGCCATTGGAAAGAGAGACATTGAAACGGCAACCGTCTGGCTCCCTTGAGTTATATAGATTCGTTTTCCAACTCGATCTTTAATAGTTACCGGAAGCCGGGAAATGTTCCCATCTTTTTTCGATACTAGTAAATAGGGACGACTATTAGGTTGTTTTCCGGGTCTATCCAACATATAACTGTCATAACACAACAAATACTGGCTATCACAATTGTACATAATTTCAATACGTACATCTTCAGGAACAGATAAAGTACGCTTATATTTTCCATCCATCGAATAAACTAGTATTTTATTCGAAACATCTAAGACAAATAGTTCTTTAGCTTTTTCGTCTAAACGCACTTGCATAGGATAAGTATACTCTTCTCCACTTCCTCCATTACGATTAAATGTATGGCATATTTTACCTTTTCTATCAAATACAAATATTTGCCCTTCTTTGGCATTATAAGTGGTCATATAATGATCCGTGAAGGAACAATGCATAGTAGCCACCGCATCCAGCAATACCTTATCCGACGTTTCCAACGGAATATACTCCGCAGTAGCAATATCCTTCAATAGCAATTTCTTTTTCGGATATTCCTTCTTAATATCAATGACCGGCAAATTGGAAGCACCTTGCTTGGACTGAGCCGAAGCACCAACAGTGAGGCATAAAGCCAACGATACCAATAGTAGTTTTTTCATGGCTGTTCATTTTTTTAAGTGAAACAATATATTTTATCTTTTATTCTCTGCAAAGAAGGCTTCCAATGAATCGTTCGCACTAAGCCCAAGTTTCTTCTTTAAGCGCTGCTTGGCTTTAGTGACAGATGCATTATCAATATTGAATAGCATCCCTATAGTCGAGTTATCCAGCCCCGCATGAAGCAAATAACAAATTCTTCTGTCGTTATCGTTCAATGTTTCACACCCATTCAGTTTGGTAGAAATATTGCCATAGAACACATCGATAAGCTCCAAAACCCGGTTCCACTCTTCGTGTGTTTCGATGATTCCATAATAAGGTTCGCTTTTCAACATCCTAAGCTGCTCGAAAGCTGCAATGCGCTGCGAAGGAACAGATGAAGCTGTACCCATCTGAAGCCGTTGCATTATTTCCTCCCGATCTGAATGTAAGACATTCAACTGCTTGATAAGCAACAAGTTCTCATTTTTCAGATTCTCATAGTTTGTAGCTTTGTTCTGCTCTTCCAACAATAGTGCAGCTTTTTTGCGCTGATCTCCTTTCAGATCACTGATGATTCTCTTATTCTTTTCAATTATCGAAGTAAAACGTTCTATCTGACTCTCATTATCGCGCAATAGCTGCATGACGTCAGCCAATACTTTCTCTTTCTTCCACTTCTCACGATAGTACCAGACCAACCCTGCAACAAGCAAGCAGAAAGAGACTGACAGAATTATCAAATAATGCATTCGCCTGCGTAGTTGCTCATTCTGTAGTTGCTGATTCTCCGATTTAAGCCGTTCTTTCTCGTAATTCTGTCCCAACGCACGAATCGTGGAGGATGTAGAAAGTTCATTTTCGAGCGAATCCCTGCACTGAATGTAAGATTCTGCATACTCAATCGTCTCTTCGGGGTGCTTTGCGTTTCTTTCTATTTCGTACAGTAGCCGATATGCACTCGAACAAATATACATATCGTTCGTCCGAGTGGCTTTTTTCAACCAGATACGTGCTTGATCTTTATCGCCCATACTGATGCAAGCCTCTCCGGCAATCAAACAAGTGAATGCCTCATCGGCTACACTATCCAGAAACTTCAACATCAAACGGGATGAATAATGATAGAATCCGCCTTTTGAATAGATGGCTTCCAATTCTGCCGATATGCTGCGCAATAATTCCTTATCCTCCAAACGGGAAGCTACATCAATGGCTTGTTCATAATAACAGGCAATGCTGTCCGAACGGTGAAGCATCAGGTTAGTACGACCAATGTTGCGCAATGCCGATGCCTGCTGTGCATCATCTCCCGCCTTTGCATATATGGAAGCACTCTTGCGAAACAAGTCGAGTGCATCATAATAAAGTTCCCGATATAAATAGACTATTCCAAGTCGATTGCTCGCAGTTGCTTCCAGCACCGCAGCATCTGCTTGTTTAGCCAATTCCAATGAGCGGTAATAAAAGGCGATTGCTTCTTCTTCATTGTCTTGTTGTCGGCAACTGTCTCCTTTTTGTATCAGTGTATTCGCTTCTTCCACTTCAGCCCCCGAGGAGGATGGAGCCTGACAGGAGTAAAGGAAAATGCCGAAAAGCAAGCAATATATAATGTAGATGATTCGCATAGTAGTTGACTCTTAAATTAGAATAAGACAAAGATAGGCAGAAGCATTTAGGAATCCAAACAATCGAGGTGGACAAATTTTCGCACTTCAAGCTACTGATTTTCAACTAAATATAAATCAAAATCTGCTAAAATGCAGGAATGATGTGGACAACATATAGGATATAAAGACAAGAAATACAGTTATTTTAGATGCAGGATGCTGGATATATAGATGCACCATTCAGGGAAAATAGACGCTGCGAACTTCCATCAATATCATTGCATGATAGCTAGGATAACAATGCTTGTTATCACTATTAACATTGCTTGTTAGTGTGACTGACAATGCCTCAAAAAAATAAAGAGGTGAAAACGATGAAGGCTATTTTTTTGACTAAATCCTCCTCCGCTTTCACCTGCTAATCCTTTATTCATCGATGTTTCAGCGAACAGGTGGAACCGATGAACCCTAGGTTATCTTTATAAGACAGTTACTACTCCGTCACTTCATATCTTTTTCCTGTCTGCTTCACATACTCTTCCAGAAACTCTTTCGGATATCCCGGACGAATGACACCGGCAGGCTGACCAATGGAGTTTCTTTCAAACTGACCATCTTTCACTCTTTTCACTACTCCGTCGTTATACTTCACAATCAAGAAAGTTCCCAATTGCCTCCAAGTATCGAAAGTGCTTTGTGCGGTCATGTTCGTATAATTCGTCAAGAATTCAACTGCTGCATTTTTATCTTTAGCCAACAGTTTGGCAGCCATCTCTTCGATGCCATCTTGTGCATTGTTAAAGGTTGTCTCCAACTCCTTTTGTTTCTCGCGCACGTCTCCCATCATCAAGTCGTAGCGGGGATACACCATATTGGAAACCCAGTTGAAAATCCAGAAAGCAGAGTTCCAAGAGAAAGTGATGTAATCGGCTCCATCCACCCGCGTGTAGCACAACGGAGCTTTCGTAGCACAGCAATAAACAGGAGTAAACACCGCCATATTTGCATCATCCACACCAAACCAAAGTACACCACCTATCGGATCGGGCTTATTGGCACGCATTTGCGCAACAAACACAAAGCCGCTTTGCTGAGTAGAGATAGGCCGCTCGTTGAAGTATTCCTTATCGCCCACCTTGAAGTTCAACGGAGACAGACGGTATGGAGTCTTATAAGGACCGGCACCGAAATCATTGGATATATCCAACGCTGTGCCTTCGTAATGGTCGCGCATCATATCCTTCACATCCTGAACGGAAAGTTTATGCTTAGGTTTTACGAAAAGGGGCATCGGAGTATCGGTCTTTCCTTCTATATAAGGAAGGTAATCTTTACCGTTTTCAGTAAACTTATTGAAATAGCTCCATACACGAGCTTCACAGAAACGACGTGCACCGAAATCAAGAGGTGCGTATGCATTTGCAAAACTGAAGTCTTTGTTCACTCCGTTGAAGTAACCTTTCTCACGGGCAAAGGAAACTACATCAGGAGAGTACATACAGTTTTCTTTATCATTCATGTTAAACTGATGAATGCGCGACTGATTGGCATGAGCAGAGATGCAATCATCGGGCACACGAACGGCTACCCAAACAGCTCCACGAATACCGGGACCTTTACCTATCAGTTCCATAATCCAGATTTCATTCGGGTCGGCAATGGTAAAAGACTCACCGCTGCTATAATAACCGTATTGCTGCACAAGATCAGTCATAATCTTTATCGCTTCGCGGGCAGTTCGCGAGCGTTGCAAACCGATGTATATCAAACTTCCATAGTCTATGATTCCGGTAGAATCAGCCAATTCGGGACGTCCGCCAAAAGTTGTTTCACCGATAGTAACCTGATATTCGTTCATATTGCCCGTCACGTTATAAGTCTGGCGGGCCTGTTCTATTTCTCCCAAGTATTTACCTGTATCCCACTCATACACTTTCAGCATTGTCCCTTTGGGATAAGTTGCGGCAGGATAATGATACAATTCACCGAACAAGCCGTAGGAGTCGGCGGAATAAGAAACAATGGTCGAACCGTCGGTTGATGCACCCTTGCCGACAATTAAATTAGTACAGGCGAAAGTATTCGCCACGGCTGCCAGAAATACGGCAGCACAAAGAATAAATCTTCTTTTCATATATGATTCACTTTAAATAATTTACCAGATAAATGTGTCACGACTCACTGTTTCATTTCCGCAGTAATCGGTCGCTATAAACTCAACTGTATGCTTTATCCCCTTCTTCACGTGCTTCGGGTCGAGCTTGCATTCCCAATAGGACTTCACGATATTCGGTCGACCAAATAGTGCATACTTACCGTCAATCATTCCCCGATAAGAAGCGATGCCAGAACCTTCATCTTTCAAGCGATAGACAATCTTGCCGTTTCTTCCCCACTGATTCTTATTAATAGGTATAATCTCGGGCGAAATAGTATCAAGGGCAACCGTAAAAGTACCTAACTCACGGATAGACGTTTTCATATATCCATCTTCATACTTCCCTCCTACACTGATTTTTTTTCCTTTTGGAGTGATACGGGCTACATAATATTTGGTAGAATCGGCTATGGGCATTTTACGCAAACCGACACGAAGCTCACAACTTGCATGAAGGGGAACAGGTTTATCATTCAGTTGATAGATAAAAGCAATAGCACCACTATCCGCTTTCACTTCATAATTCAACGGTACATCGTCATACAACATTCCTTTCGGAACAACCAAACTCAGCCCCGGTTCCTGCAAATAGTTCGTTCTGTCCCATGCGAAGAAATATTTCTCCCGATGATTCAACGGTTCTATGGGCTGCTTCCTGCCTCTTACGGTAAAGCCATATTTGGAAGTATTTCCAAAGACATCTTTCAATGTATACTGAAACTTATAATCCCGTTCTTCGTCGATAGTTATCAGACCGCGGTTATCATTCGATGCTTTCAACAGGCGCAAAGTATTGCCCGGCTCTATAAACGATTTCATATATTGTCCGGCAGTCCAAGAGTTTATCATCCGGTTCTCTTCCTGCGAGAAGCGGTCTACCGTGCTGCGGAATACCTCATTTCCATCTACCGTGAGAACCACGGAATACACTCCATAATGATTGTTCACTCCATCCATGTAATCGTAAGCCTTGATACCTGTACCAATAACTCCCCATGCTTCCACCGGGCGTTCACTATTCGGCAGAATTGTTTTGTTCTCTTGTTTACCATCAACCACTCCTTTGCCAAGCTGCGGAAAAAACATAATTCCATTTGCTTTCGGAGCACGCGTATCTTTTATCTTTGATTTGAAGAAAGGCATGGGGTCGATATAATCACCTGTCTCCACCTCGAACATATCCAGATGAAGATGCGGACCAAAGGAATATCCGGTATTTCCACTCCATGCTATTCGTTGACCGGCTTTCACAGGATACTCTTCAGGTTCGGGAATAATCTCGACTTCCCAACTTTCATTTTCATATTGAAGTTTCTCCACCCTTTCGGCTATGGGAGAAAGAAAGCCGCTTAAATGTCGGTTGATGGTAGAATAACCATTATGATAGTGAACATCGAGCACATATCCTGAACCATTGGTGACACGAATACGCGAAATATAACCATCGGCAAGCGCCCGAACGGGTTTACCGACCACTCCTCCCGTTTTAAAGTCCAGCCCACCGTGAAAGTGATTGGAACGAATTTCTCCGAAGTTTCCGCTCAATGTAAGGGGAAAATCAAAAGGTGGCACAAAGGTGGCTTGCTTCTTTTCCTGAGCATACCCTCCGACACAGCAAGCCAGCATCAGGGTAGCGATATATCGTCTTATCATTCCATTCTCTTTTTTACTCCCGCAAATGTACATTTTTCCATCTAGAATACGAAATATCCGTGAAAAATGATATGGAAGAACACTAGTTAATATTTCTTTTATTATGATATTCCCTGTTCATTTATGGTAATTATGTTATTTATATTAGTACTTTTGCAGCCGTTTTTAATAATAATTAAACATTAAAGGCCTAATGAGAATATTTGTAAAAGTAATGGCAGCGGTCATTGCCTGTATATTGCTGAATGGAGAAGCGCTTTCAGCAAATGCGACTGTACCCGCTACAGAAAATCTGAGTTGGTTTAAAAAGAAAAAGAAGAAACCAGAACAAGAAAAGAGTAAAAGCGACTACGAAAAATTAGTGGAAGGCAGCAAGACGACTAAAGGAATGTTCGCCGTTCATCAAAAGAAGAACGATTACTATTTTGAAATTCCTACATCTCTTTTAGGACGTGATTTATTAGTAGTCAATAAACTGCAACGAGTACCCGCCGAACTGAACGACGCAGGTGTAAACCGTGGGGTGAACTACGAGAATCAAATGATTAGCATGGAATGGGACAAAGCCACAGGTAAGCTGATGTTGCGCCAGCAACGCCCTTTGCCTTTAGCTCCGCAGTCCGACGCTATTTATCGGTCGGTGAAAAATAACTTTATTTCTCCACTGATTGCTGCATTCAAGATAGAAGCTGTCAATGCAGATTCTACGGCAGTAGTAATTAAGATTAATGATATCTACGACGGTACGGAAACCAGTATTAATAATGTATTTACTAATATCAATTTGGGAACTTCGGCTATCAAAAATCTGTCCCGCATCCTTTCCGTGAAGTCATTCACTAATAATGTGGTGGCAACTTCCGAGTTGACGACTAAAGTGACGGAAGGCACTACAAGCGTATATGTGACGGTAGAAGTCAGTTCTTCCATACTTCTGTTGCCAGAAGTTCCAATGACGGGACGCTTCGATAACCAGAAGGTCGGTTACTTCACCAACCCGCTATTGAGTTTCAGCGATGCACAGCAGAGAACTGATACAAAGCAGTTTATCACCCGTTGGCGAATGGAGCCCAAACCGGAAGACCGGGCAGCTTATCTGAAAGGAGAACTAGTAGAACCAGCCAAACCGATTGTGTTCTACATAGACAATTCAACTCCATTCCAATGGCGCAAGTACATCAAAAAAGGTATTGAAGACTGGCAATCCGCTTTTGAAAAGGCGGGGTTCAAGAATGCAATCATCGCTAAAGAAATCACGGATAGCATGGAAATCGATATGGACGACGTGAACTATTCAGTAGTGACCTACGCAGCTTCTGAAAAGAAGAATGCAATGGGACCTTCTATTCTTGATCCGCGTTCGGGAGAGATTCTGGAAGCAGACATTATGTGGTGGCACAATGTCTTGTCTATGGTACGCGAGTGGATTACCGTTCAGACGGGAACCGTTTGTCCAGAAGCGCGCGGTGTACATCTACCGGATTCATTGATGGGTGACGCTATTCGTTTCGTAGCTTGCCATGAAGTGGGCCACTCTTTAGGATTACGTCACAACATGATGGGATCGGCAGCTTTTCCTACTGATTCTTTACGCTCCGAAACATTCACCTCAAAGATGAAATCGACTGCTTCGTCTATCATGGATTATGCCCGCTTCAACTATATTGCACAGCCGGGCGACGGGGTGAAAGTTCTTTCTCCGCATATCGGTCTTTATGATATATTTGCCATCGAGTATGGTTATCGTTGGTATGGAAAGAGTACTCCTGAAGAAGAAAAAGATATCTTATTCGATTTCTTGAGTAAACATACCGATCCTCTTTATAAGTATAGCGAAGCGCAGGACGTACGCGATGCCGTAGATCCACGTGCACAGAATGAGGATCTTGGCGACGACCCTGTCCGCTCCTCTTTATATGGCATCGCCAATCTGAAACGTATCGTACCGCAAATCCTGCAATGGACTACTACCGGAGAGAAGGGACAAACTTATGAGGAAGCTTCACGCCTCTATTACGCTGTCATCAATCAATGGAACAACTATTTATATCATGTCCTTGCCAACATCGGGGGCATCTATATTGAAAATACGATTGTGGGTGATGGTGTGAAGACTTATACCTTCGTTGAAAAAGAGAAGCAACAGGCTTCCATGAAATTTCTGATAGACGAAGTGCTGACTTATCCTAAATGGCTGTTTGATACGGAAGTTGGGCAATATACTTATTTGCTTCGCAACACTCCTGTTGGTCAGCAAGAGAATGCACCTACCCAGATATTGAAGAATGCACAAGCCTACATCCTTTGGGATTTGCTGGGCAACACCCGACTGATGCGTATGATAGAGAACGAATCCGTGAACGGAAAGCAAGCTTTTACAGTTGTGGAGCTGATGGACGGACTACATAAGAGCATTTTCGGAATCACCGAACGCGGTGGTATCCCGAATGTAATGGAACGCTCTTTGCAGAAAAACTTCCTCGATGCACTGCTTACAGCCGCAGCAGAACCGGAAGCTGTGAAAATAAACAAGAAGATTGCTGATGAGCATTTCTTGCTCGACTATGCTGCACCTTTCTGTAGTTGCTATGCAGCCGAACAACGTGCGCTACACCAAGAAGACCGGATGGGTGCTCCGCGTGTGCTCAATTTCTACGGCAGCCAGCTCAACCGCATCTCGGATGCTATCTCCGTGAAACGTGGTGAGTTATTGCGCATCAAGAAGTTGTTGCAAAATCGTTTGGGAACTTCTGATACTGCTACACGCTATCATTATGAAGATATGATTCTGCGTATTAATACAGCATTGGGAACTAAATAAAAACAAACCTATTTATTAAACTATCTTACAATTGATGAGAATAAAATTCATAAGCATTCTTATATGCTTTTTTGCAAATGCACTGGCTTTTGTCGGCGCAGCCAATCGTACTATTACCGGAGTTGTGGTATCCGGCGAAGATAATGAACCTTTGATAGGTGCCTCCATATATGTCCATGCGGACGACCTGAAAAAGGTGGGGGCATCTCAGAGTTCTTTGGGGACGATTACTGATATGGATGGGAAGTTTTCTCTTTCCGTTCCGGAAAAGGTTACTCGTATTCATTGCAGCTATATTGGCTTTGAAGAACAAGACATTATATTGCAGGAGGGGAAAAATAATTATCGCATCGTGCTTCAAGCATCGGCACATACTTTAGGTGATGTAGTCGTGACAGGTTATCAGGAATTGGAACGCCGCAAATTGACTGCTGCTATTGCCAAAGTTGATGTAACAGATGCAATGGTCGGTGCCGCCAAAAGTATTGACCAGGCATTGGCAGGGCAAATTGCCGGTGTAGCTGTAACGACGACTTCCGGCGCGCCGGGTGCTCCGGCTCGTATTCGTATTCGTGGTACAGCTTCATTGCACGGAACTCAAGACCCGTTGTGGGTGCTTGATGGCATTCCATTGGAGGGGACAGATATCCCGGACCTTGGCGACGAGGCCAATAATATTGTGGATATGAAGCAATCATCCATAGCAGGGATAAGTCCGAACGATATCGAAAGTATCACTATATTGAAAGACGCTGCCGCCACTGCCATTTATGGTGCACGTGCAGCAAACGGAGTAATTGTAGTAACGACTAAAAGAGGACATACAGGAAAACCTATTGTTAATTTCAACACGAGATTAACCTATACCCCCAACCTAGACACTTCGCGATTAAATCTTCTCAACTCAGAAGAGAAAATCAACTTGGAACTACAATTAATGAAAGAACCGAACGATGCCATCTACAATCTTCCGGCTTATTATCGCAAAGGAGGTGTGGCAGCTATCCTTAAAAAATACGATTTGTTTGAAACATATCAGAAACAAGGATGGAATGGTTTACCTGCTGAAGCACAAAATGCCATTAACCAATTAAAAAGTATCAATACCGATTGGAATGACATTTTATTCAGAGACGCCTTTACCCAAGAATACAATTTCAGTATTTCAGGGGGAAGTGAAAAAGTGACGTATTATAATTCGCTTGGTTATTCAAAAGAGGATGGTAATGTACCGGGAGTAAGCATGAGTCGCTTTAATCTAACTAGTAAAACCTCGTATCAGATGAATCGCTTATTGAAAATAGGAGTATCTCTGTTTGCAAACCGGCGAAAAAACACAAATTTCGTAACGGATTCACACGGTTATTCAAATCCCATTTATTACGCACGCACAGCTAATCCTTATCAGGAGATTTACGACGCAGATGGAAATTACGTGTATGACTATAATATTAATACGTCTGATGAACCGGACCCCAAACAACGTTTCAATATTTTCGAAGAACGTGCTAACACAAATAAGGAAACCATAACCAGTGCTGTTAATGCGATTTTCAATGCAGACCTACGTTTTAACGACCATTGGAAACTGTCATCTCAAGTAGGCATACAATGGGAACAGTCCAGTCAGGAACAATACATTGGTGGTGAGACATTTACAATGCGCAATATGCGAGAAAACAGTACATATGACAATGGTTCGAAATATCACATTCCCGAAGGAGGTATGCACAAAGTTAGCAACTCTACCACTTCTCAAATAACTTGGAAAGTGCAAGGAGAGTGGAACCAGCGCTTTAATGATATTCATGAAGTTCAAGTTATGGGTGGTTCCGAAATCAGGAAGAACTGGTATGATGCTTTAGCTTCCAATGCGTATGGATATGATCCTAAGACGCTCACAACTAAACCACTCATTTTTGAAGAGGGAGATGAAACATCCGCAAAATTATATCCATTACACACAAAGAGCTACACAGAAAATGCCTTTTCTTCATTCTACGCTAATGGCTCGTATACCTTGATGAGTAGATATACACTAGGTGCAAGTGTTCGCCTGGACGGCTCCGACCTCTTCGGTGTCGATAAGAAATACCGCTTTCTACCTATTTACTCTGTCAGCGGACTCTGGCGTATGTCAAATGAACCTTTTCTAAAGACTGCCGAAAGTTGGTTGGATAATCTAGCCCTACGAGTTTCTTATGGACTACAAGGTAACATTGACAAAAACACATCTCCATTTCTAATAGGTATTTATGGTAACGAAACTTTATTACCCAATAATACAGAATCAAGTATTACCATATCAGGAGCGCCCAATGACAAACTCCGCTGGGAAAAGACTGCATCTTACAATGTGGGGCTTGACTTTTCCATACTTAAATCTGCCATCAACATGAGTGTGGATTACTATTACCGCAAGGGAGCTGACCTTATTGGAAAGAAAAACCTTCCTTTTGAAAATGGATTTGAAAGTATGACCATTAACTGGGCAAGTATGGAGAATAAAGGTGTGGAAGTCAATCTTCAAACACGTAACATTACTACCCGCAATTTTTCTTGGTATACAACATTCAACTTTGCTTATAACTACAATAAAGTACTGAAAGACCTGACCGAATCAACAAGCCTCACTCCTGGTCTGCAAGGCAATCCTGTGGGTGCTATCTTTGCAATCAAGAGCGAAGTAGATCCTGAGACAGGGCGTATACTCATCTACCCTAAAGGAGGCGATAAAGCAGTTGATGTAGAAACACTGTTTGATATGAAAGATGAATCGGGAATCGGATTCTACACGTACAATGAAGATGCAGAGTTCAGACGTAATTTATATGAATATGCAGGTACAACCGACGCCCCATATACCGGTGGTCTAATGAATACATTAACTTATCGAAACTGGGAATTGAGTTTCAACTTTGCCTATAACTTGGGAGCACATGTTCGCACTAACCCAACTTACGATATTACCAGTTTCGATCCCGGACATAATACAAATCGTGATATTCTAGATCGCTGGACGACTGAGAACAATACAGGAAAATTCCCGGCTATTCTCAACCGCAATTATTATCCGGCAGACAATTATCTCTTTGACAACTTCAGAGAATTATACAAGAATCTTGACATGTGGGTGAAACGCCTTAGCTATGTGCGCCTACAAAATATACGCTTGGCATATACTCTGCCACAAGAATGGATACACAAAATAAATATCAACGGAGCGACTGTTGCTCTTGAAGGTCGTAACCTATTTGTCTTCGGATCCAGCTACAAGAATTATATGGATCCTGAATCAATGGCAAACCGCTATTCTACTCCTGTGGCCAAATCGGTGACATTCAATCTCAGTCTAAACTTTTAAAATTCAAAGATACATGAATAAGATTAAAAAGCTATATACTTTTATCACAGTCGGCGGATGTCTGATTCTATCTCTGACATCATGTGATAGTTTCCTTGATATTCAGCCTGTAGGTAAAGTTATTCCTAACACTTTGGAAGAATACAGAGAACTAATAACTACTGCCTATGGCATTCGTTTAACAGACAGAGGAATGTGTGACATACGCACAGAAGACATTACTATCAGCAAAGACGAATATGACCAGAACAATTTCAAAAACATTGAAAGATGGGTTACAAATAGTACAACTGGGACAGAGTTGGGTTGGGGATATTATTACCAAAACATATATTATGCCAATGCGATTATTAATAAGAAAGATGAAATAACTGAAGGTAATGAAACAGATATCAACCAGTTGGTAGGAGAAGCATACATCATGAGAGGATATATGCACTTTCTGTTGGTCAACCTATATGGTCAACCTTATACAAAAGAAGGGGCTCCAAGCAGTAAAGCTATTCCACTGAAATTATCGTTAGATTTGGAGGAAATACCAACGCGTAATACAGTTGAAGAAGTTTATACGTCTATACTTTCCGACATTGAAAATGCTCGCAAACTTATCAATCGTAAAGAATGGGAAACGGGGTACAACTACCGTTTCAACACTCTTTCGATAGATGCATTAGAATCACGAGTACGACTCTACAAGGGTGAATGGCAAGAAGCCTATAACGCAGCCGAGCGTGTACTGGCACAAAAAAGCACACTTGAAGACTATAATAAAGGCACCGACTTTCAAATGCCTAACTTTTATAATTCTGTAGAATCAATCACAGCTTATGAAAACGTATACGACCGTAGCTGCATCAATGCCTCACTTGCTACTCCGGCATTCGTGAGAATGTTCGACGAGCAAGACCTTCGTCCTAAAGAATACTTCGGCGAAGCAGATAACGAGAATGATGGCAATTATAAAATTATAAAAGTAAAAGAAACAACACAATACAAGTGTACTTTCCGCACGGCTGAACTTTATTTGAATGCTGCTGAAGCTGCTGCTCAGTTAGGTATGCTTTCTGAAGCGCGTAGTCGTTTGTTAGAACTAATGGAAAAGAGATATACCTCGGCTGGCTATATACAGAAAAAAGATGAAGTAAACGCCATGAGTCAAGCAGAACTCATCACCGAGATATTGAATGAACGTGCCAGAGAACTTGCATTCGAAGGACATCGATGGTTTGATTTGCGTCGCACGACTCGTCCTGAGCTTAGAAAAATAATAGATGGTCAAACTTTGGTTCTATCGCAAAATGACGAACGCTATACCTTAAATATCCCTCAAAAAGTCATCGCAGCTAATCCTAATTTAATGAAATAAAGGTAGCTACTATATATGTATTAATTTCAATCAGGACAACATCCTGCTCTAAAACATCCCCTTGCGAATAACATCGTAAGGGGATTATTCGTACATTACACGCTGTTAAACTCTTAATATGCAACATTATGATAATCGGAGTACCAAAAGAAATCAAGAACAATGAGAACCGGGTAGGTATGACACCTTCCGGAGTTGCCGAAGTTGTAAAACAAGGGCATCAGGTATACATCCAGCATACGGCTGGGATAAATAGTGGTTTCCCAGATGAAGCGTACCAATCGGTCGGTGCACAGATATTGCCGACTATTGAGGATGTGTATGCCATTGCTGATATGATTGTGAAAGTGAAGGAACCGATTGCCCCTGAATACAGCTTGATAAGGAGAGGACAATTACTATTCACTTATTTCCATTTCGCTTCAGACAGAGAATTAACTCTTGCCATGATTTCAAATAAATCAATATGCTTGGCATATGAAACAGTGGAGAAAGCCGACCATTCACTGCCTTTACTTATTCCTATGAGCGAAGTCGCCGGACGTATGTCTATTCAAGAAGGCGCTCGTTTTCTGGAAAAGCCACAGGGTGGAAAAGGAATCTTATTAGGAGGCGTGCCGGGCGTAAAACCTGCTAAAGTATTGATTCTAGGAGGTGGAATCGTAGGAAGCAACGCTGCTCAAATGGCTGCGGGAATGGGTGCGGATGTTACAATTACGGACATCAATCTAGCTCGCTTGCGCTACTTAAGCGAGACATTACCCAAAAATGTAAAAACGCTGTACGCATCTGAACTGAGAATCAGGAAAGAGCTACCGGATGTTGACTTAATTATCGGTTCAGTACTGATACCTGGAGACAAAGCGCCTCATTTAATCACCAAGGAGATGCTTTCATTGATGCAGCCGGGCACAGTATTGGTAGACGTAGCTATCGACCAGGGAGGATGTTTTGAGACATCACACCCAACCACTCATAGTGCACCGACTTATGTTGTTGACGGAATCGTACATTATGCAGTAGCCAATATTCCCGGAGCAGTGCCGTACACTTCTACTTTGGCATTGACGAATGCTACCCTCCCCTACGTAATTGCATTAGCTAATAAAGGATGGAAAAAAGCTTGTAGAGAAGACTCGGCACTCGCGCTCGGCTTAAACGTTGTAGAAGGAAAAATCGTATATAAAGCAGTAGCTGATGTGTTCGGACTTAAGTATGACCCGATATACTTTTGATAAATAGTGATTAACGATTCAAACTCATACACAAACACCCCATAAACTATATTTTCTAAAAAACTTCCCGCCCTTTACGTCTTTTCATTCCCTTTTGCGTCATTATAATAGATCGCGGTCAAAGAAACAAAAAATAACTGAATTGAACATGAGATTAGAAACGAACACCAACAACGAAGATGCGCTTAGCCATGAATTGGCTGAACTCATTGAAAGTGAAAGACCCCATTTGTTACAGTATGCCTGCTACAGAATAGGCAATCTGGCAGATGCAGAAGACGCTATTCAAGACATTTTCGTACAGTTGCACACCAAAGAGCGGGATTCCAGAGGACGCACGTTAACCAATATGCGTAATTATCTTTATAGGAGCTTGGCAAACTTATGCACCGATCGTTTTAGGCGCACACAAAGTTTCCAATTGATACCTTTAGAGCAGGTTACAAATTACATAGACGACGCACCCGAAGATTTTGAACAGGAATTTCGCTTCATCTCAAAGCTACTTGCCAATATCCCGGAGGAACAGGCGGAAGTAATACGACTCAGAATCCATAGTGACAAAAGCTTTATCGATATAGCAGAAATACTTGATATACCTATATCTACCGCGAAGTCACGTTTTCAGTATGGAATCGAGAAAATAAGAAAGGGATTGAATGAACAGTCCACCTACAAAACCCAAATAACTTTATAACAATATGAAATGTGAAGAATTTAAGCAGAATATAGTCGAATTATGCGACAAAAATGCAGATACTGAATTAGTTGCAAAATATATGCGTCACATGGAGGAATGTGCGGAATGTAAATCGTATTATGAAGAGTATATGGCAACAGTAAATCTGCTACGTCCACACCACGCTCCCATGACAATACAAGTTAAGCCACTCCAAACGGAAATCCATTCGGACACTATCCTCAAAAAGGAGGATAAGCATCAACATAAAAGTAAGCATCTGCGAGCAAAGTTAGCACAAACGGCAGCGGCTCTCATTATCTTCGTTGCGGGTGTTGCAACCGGATGGAGCAACCTATTTACTACTGATGCCAAAGCCACCCCATCCCCATCAATCATTTTTGAGCAAGCCATCAAAAATGTACAAAATGCTGGTAGTTTCATTATCACGATGAAAGCACGTACTCAGCCTAATGAGAATATGGCGCACTTTGATCCTGACTTAGATTTTATCAGGATTAACCTCAAAGTTTTGAATCAGAATGATTCTACTTTCTGGAGACTGGAAAAAGAAGGAGGACGAACCATCATGTTCAACGGGCGGGAGCAATATATGTGGACCAGTAATGGATTAAAACTACGCGGTTCTGCTAATGTGGGTTTTCTGGAAGGATTTGCTTCACTGCTACAACCTGAGAGCCTATTAAAACAACAAAAGGCTGCGATAATAGATAACAATCACGCAAATGTGAGAACTACGGAGACGGATTCAATAACCACTATTACGATACAAACCGAATTAGATGGTGACGACCTCTATTCACTTCTCGGTAACTGGAAGATAAAGAAGATGCAATGTATTACAGAGAATGTATTTACCAAAAAGGACGGACTACTCCGTCAAATACGAATATGGGTGAAACGGGGTGGCAATAAGATTCTGATTCTCAGTAGTTCTGAAATAAAATATAACATCTTATTAAACAAAGAAGAACTGGTGCAACTACCAAAGTCCGATTCAGAGTGGTTGGAAATCGAAGCGCCGCAACTTAAAAGTGATGCACACCTACAGACTCTTCAAAAAGAAACAGCTACAGAAGCAGCACAGAGAATTATGACTGCGCTGACTACCGACAGCATTGAACAAGCCAAAGAAGCCCTCTACTATTACAGCCAAATGTTACCACAAATTGTGGGGAGGTTAAAAGGTTGCAAAGCGTCTGAGTTCAGTGATCCCAAAAAGAAAGATGATTATGCGGGTGTATATGTATTCTACAAATTGACTTCTGAAAATGGTACATCTCAAATGTGTCACTTAGCTCTACGCTATGATAATGACCAAAAAATATGGATACTTGACGGAGGTTTATAATAGAAATAAGGTCGTCTGAAAAGCAGGTAAGTTTTCAGACGACCTTATTTACTAAATCATATAATCCTTTTCGGATGCCCTCCAATATGCTTTCACTAGTTCTGTCATCACTTCCGCAACCGACTGCTGACGGGATATGATTGAAGACACCTGTCCAATCTCCAGTTCACCTTCTTCCAAATCGCCCTCAAACATACCTTTTTTAGCACGGCCTCTTCCTAGCAATGCTCTCAACTCTTCGACAGTAGCGCCACTATCTTCAGCTTTTTCTACAGCTTCGCGAAAACTATTCTTCACCAAACGCGTCGGAGCCAATTTCTTCAACAACAACTTAGTATCTCCTTCTCCCAGACTCAAGCAGTATTCCTTAAACACCGTACTCGCAGAACTTTCGTCAGTCAGAGCAAAACGTGTCCCTATCTGAACACCTTCGGCACCTAATACCATAGCTGCCAATATACCCTCGCCCGTGCCAATGCCTCCTGCAGCAATCAAAGGCAATGTTGTCGCCTCACGTACAGCAGGAATCAGGCAGAAAGTAGTTGTTTCCTCACGCCCATTATGTCCTCCGGCCTCAAAGCCTTCCGCCACTACCGCATCCACTCCGGCTTCTTCACATTTCACAGCAAAGCGAGAGGAAGAAACGACATGAACTACCGTGATTCCCCGCTCTTTCAACCATCCTGTCCAAGTTTTAGGATTTCCGGCGGAAGTAAAAACAATCTTCACTCCTTCTTCCACCACAATATTCATAATCTCCTCTATCTGAGGATATAACAAAGGGATGTTTACACCGAAAGGACAATCTGTCGCTGCACGGCATTTACGGATATGCTCACGCAGAGTTTCCGGATGCATTGACCCGGCTCCCAGCAATCCCAAACCACCTGCATTACTTACTGCCGAAGCAAGCCGCCAACCGCTACACCACACCATACCACCTTGAATAATAGGATACCGAATGCCAAGAAGAGTAGAAATTCTATTCATAATCAATAATTTATCAATGTGTCTTTATATTAATATAACACATTCAACGAACAATCTGTTCAATAGGTTTATTTATCAGCACAGTCGTTGAATCTCCGTAAGTTCTCAAAACTTCCAGCGTACGTTCCCTACGTTCCCGTCCTTTTTTATTCCAGAAATCTTTAGTAAAGACAGCCATCAGATCGAGCCCTCCGATAGCGCAGCCATTAATATATGCCCCACTACCTCCAAACAATGGAATAGGACTATCCATCACTACCCTATTCACAAGCATACCATTAGCACGTTCACCCATCTGAATAAAACGTACACCACTAGCACGTATTTCATCCAGAGATTTGCGCACTCCTTTCGCCATCGGATTGCGAGCCCAGTTTGAATAGGACCTTTGATGACGCATCTCATAGAAAGGATCGCTCCGCCACGTATCCTTATTTATTCTTATCTTCTTCTGATAAACAGGATCCCAATTAAAGCGAGTGCTAGCTTTATAAGGCATTAAAGTCAGAACAACTTTCGGTTTAGGCAATGCTTCGGGAAGCGACTCATCCGGCAACATCCATTTCTTCTCCTCCGACATTCGGGGAGTACCTTTTACCGCACTGCCAAAATCTATCGACTTGACAGCATCCGGATTCAGTTTTATTTCTTCACTGCCATTCAACAACTGCTGCAATTTGAGTGAATCTTGAGTAGACCACTGGGCATAGCACACCACCGCCAGCAGCAGTGAGACTGCCGATACACATAAACGTTTCCTCATTTTATTGTTTTTTATTTCCCGAGAGCTTCTCCCTTATCTTACCACCAACGGTAGCCTGTTCCACAAAGTGGTTCATCGTAACACGGGTCAATCGTCCATCGTGTCTTCGGGTATTGCCGTTCTTCCCACCAATTCCGATAGCAGGTAGCAGCATCAATCACTTCTTCGTCCGTCAGGAAATAGATAGCTTCATAATTCTCAGCATTAGCCAGTACCATTTTGCACCCCATCGACGGAGGAGTACCTTGACGAATATATTCAATCACCCAAAGCATACACTCACCCAAACGAATTTTACCGTTGTTCGTATTATAAACCGACGGGAAAGAAGGAATAATAGTCAGATCTTCTGCATATTTTAAAAGTTCGGGAATATCCTCTTCCGTGAAATGAGGAACATCCACCACTCCTTTTTCATTCTTCACTTTATACGTACCCGCCTTCAGTTGTTTCACAAAAAGGGTAACATCCGGATTGTTATAATCCATTTCTTCACTGCTGCATCCTGCAAAGGATATCATCAGGCAAATAGCCATCCACAGCATTAGTAGTGTTTTTTTCATCTTCATAAGGATTAATACGTCATGCGAAGTCCGCAAAGTAAATTAAAGTTAGTCGGCCGTTTCGTGCGCACCGTTGCGAGTTTCGAATCAGTTCCGAAATGATGAGAAACACCGGGTTCGGCAAACACCGCAAAGCGGTCATTAATCTTATAATTGATTCCAATTCCGGCATTCACTGCCAGTTGGATAGGTTCTTCATTAAAATCGTTGTTAGGAGCACCCACTATACATTTATCGGCTATTCCACCCACGGTGGCGTAAAGGTCCACCTTCTTTGTATTGAGCAATGTCATATTCAGCTTCACAGGAATACCGAGATAATGTAAATGTTGCCCCGCCGAACGGAGATTTGAATAAAGCAGTCCTGTTTCTATTCCAAGATAATCGTTCAATTTCCGTTCTACCGTCACTCCTGCGGAAACAGGCATTTTATACGTTCCGCCATCTGCCGGAAGCACGATACCGGCCTGAACTTTCATCGCCCAACGACGTTTCTTCACAGTCGCCGTCCGCTCTGTCTGTTCATTTGCCATATATTTCTCTTCCTGAGATGCCGATGCTTCACTGTTTCTATTTGTTGCCTGCCAATAGCCGTTGCGACCTTGATTTCCGTTGCCATTTCCGGTAGAAGTTGCCGAAAAAGAGAACGACATAGAGAAAGAGAAGGAAACCGAATCCTCTTCCTGTGTGTATTGCGACAACATACCATAGGATTTCGGAGCAGGCTTGGGCAATACTGGTTCCACAGGCATTGGCAGTTGATTGATATGTATTCCATCGCCATCCATCTGCCCTCCATTTGTCACAGCTATCTTGGTAAACGCTTCCTCCATTTCTTCTTTAGGAGAGAAATACCAGAATGTAGCCGACGAAGCTGCCAGTACGAGCAATACAGATGCCGCAGCCGCCACACGGAAGAGCAGTAACCGACGACGATGCTGGAAAGCCACAGGAATATCCTGCGAAAGCCCTTCCCAGAAACCATCACGTACGGTCATCCCAATATCAGCAAGATGCGTACGAAACAGATCGGTTATTTCATCATTTTCTTTCTTCATGATTTCTATACTCTTTAATTCTTTTTGCTAATAAATACTTGGCCCGATGTAACTGCGAAGTAGACGAATGTTCTTTAATGCGAAGCATCCCGGCTATCTCCTTGTGCGACTTCTCTTCAAACACATAAAGATTGAAAACGGTTCGGCATCCATCCGGCAATTCGGCAACAAAGGCCAATAATTGCTCTTCGGAGATTCCATCCCCTCCTCCCGAAGCTGATATATCGGGAATATCGGGAAGCTGTTCTTCATGCACTACCAACTGATTGACTCGTTTCTCTCGCCTCAGATAATCAATCGATTGAGTAACCATCACCCGGGTAATCCATGTACTGAGCGAGGATTCTCCACGGAATGAGAAGTTGGTAAAAATCTTGATGAAACCGTCATGCAGTACATCGTGAGCCGCATCCATATCGCCTGTATAGCGGAAACATACCGCCAGCATTTGTTTGGAATAGAGGGTGTAAAGTTCCTTCCGGGCTGAATCCTTTCCTGCCCGACAGCCCTTTATCAGTTCTATCTCGTTTTCCAAGTCAATTACTTTTTTAATCGGACGAATGTCTGCGTCGTTTATCCATTAGACGGAAGAATTTGGGAAATGCTGCAATGAGTATTATTAAAAGAAGTTAATGAAGAAAGATTCACCACAGAGTGACACAGAGTTTCACGGAGCTATTTCTTCTTTGAAACTAAACTCTGTGGAACTCTGTGTTACTCTGTGGTGAATAAAAATCAGCACGCCTTGAAGCTCATATCCAGCCCTTTCACTGAATGAGTCAAAGCACCTACGGAGATGAAGTCTACACCACACTCGGCGTAATCGCGGAGAGTATCAAAGGTTATGCCGCCCGATGATTCGGTTTCGTATTTCCCTGCGACCATTTTCACTGCTTTCTTCGTCATTTCGGGAGTAAAGTTGTCGAACATGATACGGTCTACACCACCCAAGTCGAGTACTTGTTGCAGTTCGTCGAAGCTGCGGACTTCAATTTCTATTTTCAGGTCTTTCCCTTTTTCTTTGCAGTATTCTTTGGCGCGGGTGATTGCTTTGTCAATACCTCCAGCAAAATCTACATGATTGTCTTTCAGCAGAATCATATCGAACAGACCGATACGGTGGTTTACGCCTCCACCTATTTTCACAGCCATCTTTTCGAGGATGCGCATACCAGGAGTGGTCTTACGGGTATCCAGTACGTGTGTATTGGTGCCTTCCAGTCGCTTAGCATATTTGCGGGTCATGGTTGCGATTCCACTCATACGCTGCATTACGTTCAGCATTAGGCGTTCGGTTTGGAGTAATGATTGTATCTTACCGGATACTACCATTGCCACGTCACCCGGTTTCACTTCTGTTCCGTCGTTGATGAAAACTTCAACTTTCATGGTCGGGTCGAAACGGTTGAAAATTTCTTTGGCTACTTCGATGCCTGCCAATACGCCGGCTTCTTTAATAAGCAGTTTTGATTTTCCCATAGCTGTGGCGGGAATACACGAAAGGGTGGTATGGTCGCCATCACCTATATCTTCTGCGAAGGCAAGATCGATCAGTTTGTCGATCAGTTCTTTTTCCTTATTCATTGATTTTGTCTATTCTTATTTGATGTATTAAATATTGATTCTGTACTTTCTTCAGGAAGCAGTTCACACGAAAGTTCCCATTGGTAGTTGTCAACGTACCGATAACGAAACTCGATTCATCCCGTTTTCCCTGATGATTCACGTTAAACCCGCCGACTTTATTCTCGGTAAAGAAATCCTGCATCATAACTGTTGCTTTCTGTTTGTCAACGTTCGTTGAGCGACCTTGGAGCACCAAGTTCATCTTGTCCCCCACATACTTACTCAGCTCTTGCGAGCTTCCTCTTTTAAATGCCGTAATCACTCCTGCTGGTATCTCTTGTGCCATCAGCAACGAGAGAGAAAAGAGTAAAGCGGTCATTCCTACAAGCACTCGTTTCTTCATAAATACAAGCTTTAAAGTTGAGGTTTAAAGACTTAAACTTTCAACTAATGATAGGCAAAGGTAAGCATTAATTGCAGAATAACATAAAAAATGCCTATTTTTGTGCATTAATCAGAATTATAGAGACATGAAGACAACTTTGCTCGTCGTAGGACGCACCGTAGAACAACATTATATCACAGCTATCAACGACTACGTTCAGCGTACAAAACGCTTTATTACTTTTGACATGGAGGTGATTCCGGAATTGAAGAACACGAAGAGTCTTTCGATGGAAGTGCAGAAAGAAAAGGAAGGGGAACTGATACTGAAAGCTCTCCAACCGGGAGATGTGATCGTACTGCTTGATGAGCACGGAAAAGAAATGCGTTCTCTCGATTTTGCCGATTATATGAAAAAGAAGATGAATACAGTAAACAAACGCTTGGTCTTTATTATCGGTGGTCCTTATGGGTTCTCGGATAAAGTGTATCAGGCAGCCCACGAAAAGATATCAATGTCGAAGATGACTTTCTCGCATCAGATGATTCGACTGATATTTGTGGAGCAGATTTATAGGGCGATGACGATATTGAATGGGGGACCGTATCATCATGAATGAAGTACACGGTATTATGTCAAAAGAGTTTGTCTATTTGGCTAATCTAAAATAAAATAGTTTCTTTGTGAAGAAGAAGAAAGACAGGTTATGCAACAAAATGAATATATATCAAATCTATCTCCACATTTGTTCTGGATATAGACATATCAAAAGCAGATATGGATACTTGTCCTGCACAAATTATCCAACGCGTATTAGAATACGGCACTTTGAATGATTGGCAATTTATACGGTCTTATTATGGATTAGATAAAATCGTATCTGTTTGCAAATCATTGCGTACTTTAGATCCAAGAGCTTTAGCCTATATCTGTTGTATCTCAAAAACCTCAAAAGAAGAATACCGATGTTATCATATAAGACTGTCGAACCCCACACTCTGGAACTCCTAAAAAAGCTGACTCAGCAAACTTTCTTATCAAAAGCAAGACTTGTTGGAGGTACAGCATTAGCACTTCAATATGGCCATCGTATGTCTATAGATCTGGATTTCTTCTGAGATATTGAAAATGACAATGAATCTATAAGGGAAGCATTGGGTTATATCGGATCATTATCTGTTTTTAAAGAAGCAAGCAATATAAAAACCTATTTAATCAATGGCATCAAAGTAGATTTTGTTAATTACAAGTATCCATGGATAGATTCTACTATCGAAAAAGATGGATTGCGTTTGGCTTCCCCTATGGATATAGCTGCAATGAAAATCAATGCTATAGAGGGACGTGGAACAAAGAAAGATTTCATAGATATGTATTTTCTGCTGCAACATTATACCTTAAAAGATATTCTAACTTTTGCACAAAAAAAATATCCTGAAAACTCTCAATTTCGAGCACTCATGAGTTTATCATATTATGAAGATGCGGAAAACGAACTTATGCCCAAAATGTTTTCTCATGTCGAGTGGGAAGATATAAAATGTTTCATTTCGGAGAAAGTCTCTTCTTATCAAACACCTTAAATTACTTCCCTCTCGATATTATAAGATTCAAAATCAATCTGTAGGTTTCTCCTTTCCAGAATACAAACTCCGGTAATAGTTTATTCTTTCCGTCCAAGGCTTGTCTTCCAATGGAAATACATGATGCCGTTTCGCCCACTGAATCCATCGGTCTTCTAATTTCCGGACTAATTTAGGATATTGACCAGATAAATCTTTTGTTTCAAACGGATCGGTCTGCAAATTAATTAATTGCCAAGACTCATGACGGTTGGTACGTACCAATTTCCAATGGCCGGATATAATAGCAGAAGAAGACTGGTGTTCAAAGAATAATTCACGACTTTGCATCTTTTTACCATTTATAGCGGGAAGCAGACTTATTCCAGGCATATTTTCTTTAGTCTGTGTCGGGTAACTTGCTGAAGCAATATCCATACAAGTAGACAATACATCAATAATGTGTGCAGGCTGTCGACATATCCTTCCTTTGTTTTTATTCTTTTCAGAATTACCATACGTCAAGATAAAAGGAGTACTAGTGCCTCCCTGAAAACAGCGACTTTTATACTCCCGATAAGGAGTGTTACTTAAATCCGCCATTAATTGACCTAGATATCCCCCTTCTTTGGTAGCACCATTATCACTCAAAAATATAAATATAGTATTATCCAACATTCCTTTTTGTTTCACCATCTCAACCAATTTGCCTATGCCGTCATCTACGATTTCGATCATCGCTGCATAGGTTGCCATATCAGTAATCCAACGCTCCTGTTGTTGCTGTGTAAGTGCTTCCCAAACAGGACGTTTGCCTCCAAACTCTTTTTGGTAAATAGGCAGTTCCATTCCTTCCGGTATGAACCCCATTTCTTTCAAACGGTCAAAACGCTGTTTACGCAACACGTCATAGCCCACCTTATAGCGTTCTTTACACTTTTCCACACGTGCGGCTGGAGCTTGCAAAGGCAAATGCGGTGCATAATGGGCTACGTACATAAACATAGGTTTATCATCAAGATGTTGTCTGATAAAGCTTACCGCCGAATCGGTTATAGCCGTTGTATAATAGTAATCGCTAGGAAACTCTGTTATTCTTGACAAATTGTGATACACAGGAGTCGGAGTATAATAACTCCCACCCCCACTCAGACACCCATAATACTTATCAAACCCACGTTGAACAGGATAACTACCGTTAGGAGCGTCAAATGCATCATCCAACGTAAGATGCCACTTGCCGCTCATGTATGTAGAGTAACCATTAGCCTTCATAATTTCTGCAATGGTAGGAATCTCTTTCGTTATCTCACCTCTATATCCGGGACGATGTTCATCAACGGCTGTCATCCAGCCCATTCCTACATCATGCTGATAGTGACCGGTTAGCAAAGCTGCCCGGCTTGGACAACTTCTACCTGTATTCTTGAACTGGCTGAAACGAATACCATTTTCTGCCAAATTATCAATGTTTGGCGTATGGACTTCACCTCCATAACATCCGATATCGGAGAATCCCATGTCGTCACATAAAATCAAAATTATGTTCGGAGACGAATCCTTCTGAGCGTGTATACAAGAAAAGCTTGTTATGCCTAACAATAAAGAAGAATAAAATATCTTTTGCATATCGAACCTTTCATCTTATTATTCAAAATCGCTTTGTTGCTTTTCCACTTCTTTCAGCTTCCGTCGACTATCTTCCTGCAGTTGTTCCGGATTACTCATGCTCTGTTTTTTACGATCAAAAGTAACATCCAAGTCGTTATGACTGGCAACAGCTTCAAATAGTTCCAGTTCTTTCTTATCTGCTACCAAAACATGGTCTGCCTGATAAGTCGGAATAATCAGTTCTGCAGCAACCGGAGTGTGTTTACCCTGCCATACTACCGATGCACGTACTTTAATTTCTCCCGCCACAGTTCCTGCCCTTACCAATACAGGCGCAGTTCCCCACCGAACCGGAGCCGGATTTGTAAACGTTTTGCTGTTTGCTATCAGCTGTCCGGGACCATCTATTTCAAATATTATTTCATAATTGTTTAATCGTTTGATATCCCCGTTGTCATCTGCTATAGCTGCTATCAAAGTCATGATATCCGAACCGTCAGCCTTCATACTCACTTTCTCGTCATCTGCCCAAAGTAATATTTTTGTAGGACGACGGGCGGGAGTAACCTTGTGTGTAGCAACTACTTTCCCCTTACTCAGCCCTTCTGCCAGAAGATAAGAATCAGCCTGTTTTTTTCCGCGAGATAATTGTTTATCATACATCACGTCGAAAACATCATGGAAAGTGATTACGGGTGAAGGCATTCCAGTCGCATCAATCGGTTTATGATAGGTATATTGTTTGCCTTCTTTACAATACGTCAGGCGTACTTCTTCACAATTACTATACACCGTCACGTCTTTCGGAGAAAAAGGAGTCATCTCATTAGCAATATACACCATTGGACCGCTATCAGCAATCAATTCCTTATTCACCTCCACAGGACGTTGCGAACAAAACATATAATAAGAAAACTTTGGTTGACGGAACGCATCCATAATCCCTCCATAAAAAGGATCAGGATGATACCCTCTCTGATGATCGAAGGAATGCCACAAACATCCTCCCATATGCTGTCTGGAAGTTCTGTACAGCATATCATAACACGTATATTTATAATCAGGTTTAGCATATCCCTTTGCCTGAATAAGCATCGGCACTTCACCCCATCCACGATTCACACGACTGGGAGAATTATGCGAATACCAGTCGTCTACATTATCTCCCCATTCACGGGTAAAATAACAGATATCGGGGTCCAATGCCTGATCGTTGAAAGCTCCTCCTTCGCCAACCGACGGATGAGTAAAATGAATAGGGAAAAACTCGTGCCCGCGTGCTGTAACATCACATCCTGCATAACAGTATGGATAAGGATATTCCTCATTCAGAATATCTACTACATTTTTGGCAAATTCTGCCGGATACCATGTTTCATTCAAGATAGGTTCCCACATCCACACACATGGATGGTTACGGTCACGACGAACCATGTTACGGATATCACTATATACTCTTTGTGCAAAGATCGGCTCCTCATTCCAGAATTGCCATCCCGGTGTATTTACAATGACAAACAGACCTAGTTCGTCGCAAGCATCCATGAATGCAGGGTCCTGCGGATAATGCGCATTACGGATAACACGCAGTCCCGCATCACGCAACTTCTTTGCATCGCGCCAATGCAAGCTATTAGGCAAGGCATTGCCTATCACAGCATAATCCTGATGTCGATTGGCTCCTATCAAAGGATAGGGATACGGCTCACCATTCAGCCAAAAACCGTCTTTCCCCTTAAACTCTACGCTCCGAACGCCTATGCGACGACGATACCCGTCGACAATATTACCGTCTTTATCTTTTACAAAAACATTCAACTGATAGAGATAAGGACTGTCGGGAGACCAAAGATGGGGAGTTTCTAATTTCATTCGAGATGACAACTTTCCCGCTTTCCCATTGCCCACGGACAATCGTTTCTCTGTCGAAAGGACTTTTTGATTATCACTGTCATAAAGTTCATAAACGACTTTTCCATTGAACAACTTCCCCGAAGCATTACGTATATGCACATCCAGATTGACTAAAGCAGATTGTCGTGACACTTTATCATAAGAAACAAACAATCCGCCTCCTGCTACCTCATCTTCATAATTGGGATCAGTGATAAACACACGGTTATGAACTATCATCCAACAGTCACGGTATATCCCACCAAAGTAAGCAAAATCCAACGTTTCCTGAGTTTTACCGGGAGGATATGCAGGATCGTCACTATTGTCCGCCCACACAGTAATCACATTATCCTCACCAAAGTTCAACGCAGAAGAAACGTCTACAATCACTGGCAAGAAGCCTCCGAAATGTTCCTTCAGCAACTTACCATTAACCCATATTTTCGACTTTCCCATTATAGCCTCAAAATGCAGGAATAGTTGCTTGTTTTTCCAGCCTTCTTCAGGTGTGAAATGCTTGCGATACCATATTTCACCTTGATAATTGATACATCCGCTTGCCTCGACCGGCAGATATTCTATGCCATTGGGTAAGGATACGATATTCCAATTCTTATCATCAAAGTTTTTCTGTTCGGCGCCTTCTATCTTTCCTTTATAGAAACGCCAAGCCGGATTCATGTTAAACACAGTGCGCCCCGTATTAGGCAACGAGTAAAAACCCGCCGTAGAATAGGACGGCTGAAAATCGGCATAGGATGTCAACGAGCTTGCCAATAATAGACAGACCGTAATTATTCTCCATAGCATAAAAGTATGTCTCATAAATTTAAGGAATAAAAAATTAAATAATCAAATTACATCATTTCGTCCGGACACGGAACAGACTCTCCTGTAGCTTTAAAAACGGACGTTGAGCATCTTTTTGCCGTAAATATACACTTAATTCTTTAGATAACTTACTTACGATGTACGGATATTCTGCCACAAGATTATTTTTCTCCAAAATATCTTCTGCAATATTATTCTGAATACAGTTTATCAAACACCTTTGTTAACTTGGCTTCATCCGCAATCAGTCGCCGAAGCTCTGCCAGCCGCACGACATTATCTGATTGGGGTATCCATAATTTCAGATACCCACCCTCTACATATTTATCATTAAGATGTTTGCGAAATCGCTCATATTGCTGCTCCTTATTCATCTCCGGATAGTGCGACATTCCATATTGAACGGTACGCCGCAGAGTAACTTCGGGGTCAATAATCCGGTCGGCTTCTGCAACAATCTTTCCATAGATACTTCTCGGAGCTTGTTTATTGGAAGCACGATGGTCTTCTATCGCTTCTTTCATTTGCGACAATTGCTCGTCTGTAAACCACTGGTGCAAAGTTTCATCGGCAAGCAGCATTCTGCCGGAAACTATGTGATGAAATTCACGCCCTTCGCACAAACCCAAGTCGTGATAAGCAGCAATTACGAAAACCATCGAATGGTCAACTTCGTAATGTACTGCTAATTTCAGACTTTCTTCAATCACTTTTTCTACATGATCAATCTGGTGTGCCTTGTCGAAGCTGGCGTATTGCGGGATGATGCTTTGACAGACATATTTTTGTAAATCAACAGGTACAGTACGAGTCATGTCCAAGATATTTTATATCATTATATTTCATTATTATAGGAACATCTATTCCCGATTCATCAACCGATGCTCCGCCATCTGCTCGAACTTCGTACCCGAACGACCATAATTGGCATACGGATAAATAGAAATCCCTCCGCGCGGAGTGAATATTCCAGTCACTTCAATGTATTTGGGATTCATCAACCGGATAAGGTCCTTCATGATAATATTCACGCAGTCTTCGTGGAAAGCCCCATGATTACGGAAACTAAACAAGTATAGTTTCAAGCTCTTGCTTTCTACCATTTTTATATCCGGAATATAACTGATGCGTATTTCGGCAAAGTCCGGTTGCCCCGTGATAGGACATAGGCTCGTGAACTCAGGGCAGTTGAAACGTACCCAATAATCATTCTCAGGATGCTTATTATCAAAGGCTTCCAATACTTCAGGAGCATAATCTTGCTTATACTCGGTTTTTCCTCCTAACAAGGAAAGTTGATCTTTTAATTCAGTCATTGCAATAGTTTAAAATACAATCACTACACAAGAAAAAACGCATTTCATCTTTATATCCATCAACACTATCTATCGCCCGACGCCTAGATATTTCAATCCACAACTACTGTCTGTAGTTATCGGCTTCCAAGCACTCCCGAAGTGTTCCATGCCTTGAAACTTTAGTTTCCATTGCTTGGAACTACAGTTCCCACTGCTTGAAACTACAGTTTCATAGCCTTTGGAACTACAGTTTCAAGCCGATGGAACTAGAGTTTCAAGCCGGTGGAACTACAGTTTCAAGCCGGTGGAACTACAGTTTCAAGCCGGTGAAACTTGAGTTTCGCACTGATGAAACTATATCAGCACGGTATACCCTCCTGGTCAGAAGCTCTTATCATTCAGCAATCATAGCTTATCAATGTGACAGCACGGTGACAGCAAAACACCCTTTTTCGGCTGCTGTCACACTTGCTGTCACAGTCCATTCCTCTTACACTCAAGGCTTTAACCCCCAAAGTGTGACAGTGACAGCAAAAAACGCATTTTTATCTCTGTGTAGAGAATATTATTGGTTCTTATTTTTTAAATACTTCTCTAGTCCTTCCCTACGCAACGTGCAGGCCGGACAATGCCCGCAGCCATCTCCCGGGACACCATTATAGCACGTCAAAGTCTCATTACGTATCACGTCCAACACTCCCAATTCATCCGCCAAAGCCCATGTTTCCGCCTTATCTATCCACATCAACGGGGTATGAAGCACGAATTGTTCATCCATAGCCAGATTCAACGTCACATTGAGAGACTTAATAAACGCATCCCGACAATCAGGATAACCGCTGAAATCTGTCTGTGAAACTCCGGTTACAATGTGGTTAATGCCACGTTCGCGGGCATAAACGGCTGCAATACTTAGGAAAAACAAATTGCGTCCCGGCACAAATGTATTCGGGAAACTATCCGCCGGTTTCTCCTGATCCATCACCATCGTAGCGTCAGTCAGCGAGTTATGTCCCAGCGTCCCGATGAAAGAAACATCCATTACATCGAACTCCACTCCGGCTTTCCGGGCAATCTCCCGTGCCAATTCCACTTCTTTTTCATGCTTCTGTCCATACAGGAAACTCAAGGCGTACACCTTCTTGAAATTACGTTTTGCCCAAAACAGGCAAGTAGTTGAATCCTGCCCACCGCTGAACACAACCAAAGCGCTTTCTTTATTCATCTAAACATCTTTTACTTTCAGTATATTATAGGAAATATCGGTATCGTAAACGTCGCTACCGTCTATCCTCTTGATAGCTTTCACCACACGGATAGTCACCGGAAGGATGATGACTTCGTACATCGACTTCAACACAATCTGTATTCCCATCATGATGAGCAGTTCTTTCCAAGCTATCACTCCTCCGAAAGCCACCGGAAAGAAAATCAACGAATCGGCAGTCTCACCCACCAATGTAGACAGAATGGCACGGGCAGAGAAGTTCCGTCCCTGGCTGGCTATCTTCATTTTACTCATCACATACGCATTGAGGAACGAACCTACCAGAAAAGCCATCAGACTGGCAAAGACGATTCGGGGAGCCATGCCGAACACGAAATCGAAGTGCTCCTCACCCTCCCAGAAAGGTGCTGCCGGAATGGCAACAGCTATCAGCCCGAGGGCAACCACAAAGAAGTTCATCGCAAAACCGCTCCAAATGATGAGACGTGCTTTCTTGAATCCCCATACTTCGGCGATGCAATCGTTAATAATATAAGATATAGGAAAAACCAACAACCCGGCCGTCACCGTCAGGCTACCGACTTGGATTACTTTCGTTTCGAGAAGATTGGCTGCAATAAGGCATACATTAAAAAGAATGCCCAGCAGCATAAAGGGTACTGATACTTTTTCTTTCATAATTCCTGTTTTTTACGTGG
Organism: uncultured Bacteroides sp.; assembly: GCF_900547205.1. Lineage (GTDB taxonomy): Bacteria > Bacteroidota > Bacteroidia > Bacteroidales > Bacteroidaceae > Bacteroides. The sequence continues at coordinate 20,453 of NZ_URFY01000002.1, read as the reverse complement.
TGTTCTAGAATACACGACCGCTATTCACGGCATCATACGTCTTTATTCTTAATTCGGGCTACAAAGTTATACCAAAAAAGCGAGAAGGCAAAAAGAAAGACTAAATAATAATGTGGAAGGTAAGCCATATAAAAAATGCAAATGCACAATTAGCATATCGCAACTTTAACAAACTTAATCCTAAAACTTCATTAAGGCATCAATCTTTTTTAGTCGCCCAACTGTATTATATGCATGATTCACTAAATACTTACTATCATGGATAATCAAACAAAAAAAGATGTAAAAGAGACAGCAGATCATGCAAAGCATAGTGCTAAAACTGCTGAAATGGATGCTAAACAAGCTAAGGAAAGAACTGAAGAAAAAGCATCCGATGCCGGTCACGGTATGAAACAGAAAGCTGAACATGCCGGTCACGTTGCTAAGGAAAAGGCTACCGAAGCAAAAAACACCGTAAAAGAAAAGGCTTCTGAAATGGAACATTCTGCCAAAGAACATGTTCAAAAGGCTAAAGACAGAGTGAAAGAAATGAAAGACTAATTCTTTATCGGGTTATGTCACCATATTTTTCATAGAAATTGTCTCAAATGAATGTTTAACTTAAAAACCTTATTGTCATGGAACATCAATTAAAAAAAGACGTGAAAGAAGCAGCAATGCAAGAGGAAGAAAATGCCAGACTCACTGAGCAAAGAGCTGAAGAAGCCAAAGAAAGAGGTGCGGAAGCATCTGCACACTCGGGCGACAGCTTGAAAAAGCAAGTGGAGCATTCTGCAAACGTAGCCAAAGAAAAAGCAACGGAAGCGGGCCACACTATGAAAGAAAAAGCTAATGAAGCTGCCCACTCTGTGCAGGAAACAGCCCAGAAAGCGAAAGACAGGGTTAAGGAGATGATGGACTAAATTTTGATAGAACAGACTCCCACCCTAAGAATAAGATAAGCCTTCCCATCAGCATTCACAATCTGACGGTAAGGCTTATCACTCTAACCTTGAAACACTTAACTCTCTCTTTATAATAATCGTAGTATGAAATCGAATTTTAAAACCTCTTATTGAAAACCTTATTATTAGATATTATGAAAAATCTTTCAACTCTTCCTTCAACCGCTTACGGATGAAAAACAAACGGCTCTTTACAGTTCCCATCGGCAATCCCAGCTTCTCGGCTATCTCTCTGTATTTGAATCCTGCCACAAACATCTGGAAAGGAACTTTCATATCTTCGGGTATGGCACGAATCACGCTATACAATTGCTTCATGTCATAAGCAAATTCAAATCTGTCACCATCCTCATCCTTTATCATCGTCTGTTGATTGATAGAATAAGTATCGTCCATGATGTTCATTTCGCGAACGGTGCGTCGGTAGTTGTTGACGAAGATGTTACGCATAAGGGTATACATCCATCCTTTCAGGTTTTTTGAATACGTAAATTTCTCATGATTATCCAATGCCTGCAATACACAATCCTGAACCAAGTCGTTTGCCAAATCACGATCAGAGGTCAATTTATATGCGAAACGATGTAAATCTGCTTCCATCGCTACTATTCCTTTGGTAAATTCTACTTTCTCCATCGTCGTATTTCCTTTATCTTATTAGTACGATACAAAGGTCCGTCTTTTTAGAATCATTTTAAATAGCAATTCTTCCGATAAGTTTGGCTATTTTTCCCGTGCCCTCTCAACCATTTCTTTTTTGAGTTGTTCTTTGGGCATTCACCTAAACTTAAATTATAATGAAAACAAGCTTTAAAATGGTAGCTGTGCTACTGGGGATAGGAATTCTCCCTGTCTGTGCTCATGCGCAGGAGAAGGTAGTCATCGAGGATGAAGAACCAAATTCCATCATGTTTGTCGCGAAGGACAAGGCAGGCGATGAAATAGTACGTATCATGAACGACCGCCAGCAGATGCGTTTCCATGACCCGTTGGCTCCGCGCTTCCTGCTGACCGACCGGAAAGGTAAATTCGCCCTTGGCATCGGCGGGTCGGTTCGTGCTACAGGAGAGTATGATTTCAACGGTATCGTGGACGACATAGATTTCTATCCGTCACTGATAGGACGAGCGGGAAAAGGAAATTTTTCCAAGAACCAGTTTCAGATGGATATATCCACTTCTACCCTATTCCTCAAACTGGTGGGACGCACAAAGCATCTCGGCGACTTCGTGGTCTACACTGCCGGAATATTCCGTGGTAACGGCAAGACGTTTGAACTACACAATGCCTATGCACAATTCCTTGGTTTCACCATCGGATACAACTACGGTTCTTTTATGGATCCTTCGGCGCTCCCTCCCACTATCGACTTTGCCGGACCAGCCGGTTCCACGTTCTACCGCACCACGCAACTCAGCTATATGTGCGATAAGCTGAAGAACTTCAAGTTTGGTGTTGCAATGGAAATGCCTTCGGTAGATGGTACGACTAATAATCATTTGGCTATCAACACCCAGCGTATGCCCGACTTTGCCGCTTCAGCACAATATAGTTGGAACAGCAGCAGTCACATCAAACTGGGAGGTATCATCCGTAGCATGACTTATTCGAGCAATGTGCACAATAAGGCGTATTCGGCTACCGGATTCGGTGTACAAGCTTCTACTACGTTCAACATTGCGAAGAGGTTGCAAATGTACGGACAGGTAAATTATGGTAAAGGAATCGGTTCGTTCCTCACCGATATCAGCAACCTGAACGTTGACCTCGTTCCCAATCCCGACCAAGAGGGTAAGATGCAGGTTCTTCCGATGTTGGGATGGTATGCAGGTTTGCGATACAACATTTGTCCGAGCGTTTTTGTATCGGGCACCTATAGTTTGTCCAGACTCTATTCTGAAAACGGATATCCAAGCGAGAATCCCGATTCTTATCGCAAAGGGCAGTATCTCGCTGCCAATGCTTTCTGGAATGTGACAAGCAATATGCAAGTCGGTATTGAGTATCTGAGAGGATGGAAAAGTGATTTCAGCTCTTCAACCAGCCATGCGAATCGATTGAATATGCTGTTGCAGTATTCTTTCTAACTATATATAAATTAAAAAGAAGAAGCCACCTCAGAGCAATATCCGGGGCGGCTTCTACGATATATAAAGGTTGAATTATGAAATTAGAATTTGTAGTTCAAGCTTACACCAAACACTTTATTTGTACGGCTATATACATCTTTATCCATTGATGCCATTGACGCATCCAAACCACGTGGATTTTCTTTCGTATAATCGCTATAAGTAGTCCAGAAATAAGCTACATCCAAGCTAAGTGCCTGAGTGAAATTAATACGACCACCGAATCCCACTGAATAAGAGTCGCAAGAGAAACTTGTATCCGTTTGGAATGCATCGCTCAATCCATAATCAGTTTTCTGGTATCCGCCGCTGACAGTGAATAGTTTATTAATATCCCATTCTACACCAGCCAGATACTCATGTGTACCATGTTTCAGCGTTTTTTGTTTACGATCTGCCATTCCGGCATGTTTGTCATCAAAGAAGTGATACTCTAAAGAAGCACGAAGTGAAGGCAAGAACTCATAGCTGGCTGCTACAGAGAGCATAGAAGGAAGGTCGTTCGGAGTGTTTACGCCATTCTCATAAGGGGCCATGAAAGCTTCGGCTGCATCAGGGTATTCACGTGTATGTGTGTCATTCTCAATATTCATATTAGCTTTGAACTCATATTTTGCTGCCAGATTCAAGTTACCGAACTTTGCGTCGATACCGATAATCGGTGTTAACCCCCAACCTGTCTGATCGCAATCCAATTCGAGCTTAGCATCACTCAATTGCTTAGATTTTTGTAATGCCACCTGCTGAGCCTTTTCCAAAGTCATACCGGCAGCCATGAGTTGCTGAACAATAGCACCACCTAACCGTTCCGATACTCCATCTTTCAAATCAATATTCAAGTAACCTTTATATCCACCTGTGAAGTAGTTCATACGAGCACCAGCAAAAACAGAAAAGTGTTCATTAATCTTATAGCTCGCTCCCAATTGTAAACCATAGATATACTGACGACCTTCCATAGCCGAATTAATATTGTACTCATTAGGTTTCAACATACCTTGACCTATTGTGTTTACCAAACTGATAGCAGCCGCATCAAACATTGGTAACCCCGTATTGAAAGAAGCCTTTCCGCCACCACCTATAATAGCAAAACTACCTGAAAACGCCCAGTCACCATTCTTATATACAGCATGTATCGAAGGAATAACGGGAGCAGATGCTTTTCCTTCGTAATTACGAACGGAAGTCTGTCCATCCATTGTCCACAGAGGACTTGAAGCAGCAATATTACGAGTTTGATATGCACTCTGAATAGTGAGTGCTACTTGTAAACCGTCTTGGGGAAGAAATGCCAATCCGGCAGGATTACTATAAACTCCATCAACATCGATGGAAGCGCCGCGGGCTAACATGCGCAAGAAAGCAGCATTCTGATTCGTATTAGTTAGATAATCTCCGGCAAAAGTTGGAATTGAAACGATTAACATCACAATGCCAATCAAGAAATTTTTTCTCATCTAAATCTTTTTTAAATTATACGGGCGCAAAGATACAACATTCCTGCACACAGAGAACATCTTTGTGCGTTTATTTTCTTCAACCCTCCTATTTTAATTGAAAATTCCAATTGTTTCTAATGAAACGATATATCTAAAACATGAATAAAGACACCACAAATCATGTGAAAGATGGAGTAGAGCCAAGAACTTTGTTTAAACCTCAATTGTTCTCTAAGAAAGAAGTGCAAACGATACGCACAACAAACGTTCACTTAAAAAGAAAGGATGATTATATGAAAAAAGTTATTGATAGAGCTTCGTCCAGAGGCTTTTTTAATCATGGTTGGTTAAAGACTTACCACACATTCAGCTTTGCCAATTATTACAATCCGGAAAGGATTCATTTCGGAGCACTGAGAGTACTGAATGATGATAGCGTAGCTCCGACAAGAGGATTTGATACGCATCCTCATAAAAATATGGAGGTAATTTCCATTCCGTTGAAAGGTTATCTGAGACATGGCGACAGTGTGCAAAATACTAAAACCATTACACCCGGCGACATTCAGGTGATGAGTACAGGTAGTGGCATTTACCACAGCGAATTTAACGGTAGCGAAACGGAACAACTGGAGTTTCTTCAGATCTGGATATTCCCACGTGTGGAGAATACGAAACCAGAATATAACAACTTCGACATTCGCCCGTTGCTGAAACAGAATGAACTTGCTCTTATTCTTTCACCGGACGGAAAGACTCCTGCATCCATCAAACAAGATGCATGGTTCTCTATGGGTACTTTCGATACAGATAAAACAATAGAATATAGAATGCACCAAGAAGGTAACGGAGTATATATCTTCGTGCTTGAAGGAGAAATCACTGTTGCCGAAGAGCGACTCTCCAAACGTGACGGTATCGGTATCTGGGATACGAACCAATTCGAGATACACATTACTAAAGGAACCCAATTACTGCTGATGGAAGTACCGATGTAGTTCCATCTATATTTCAATCTATTTTAGTAAAAAAGCGGTCTTAACCAAATGGCAAAGACCGCTTTTCTTTTATCAACCTGTCAGAGAAACCTTATTTCTCCTTCTTATAGTTTTCCAGTCCGGTTTGCAAGAATTGAATATACTTAGGAATATCTTCATCATAAGCATACGACTTGTTCAACGGCTTGCCTTGATTATCAAGCAACACATAGAAAGGCTGTGCATTAGCGCCGAATTTCACACGTTGCAAATAACTCCATTTGTCGCCTACCGTACGCAATTTACGTTCTGTTCCATTTTCAATAATCGTCACAGGTTCTGTCAGCGGCGTTTTATTATCCACATAAAGGGTGATTAATACATAATCGTTGTTGATAATATCGCTCACCTTCGGATCTGTCCAAACGGCAGCTTCCATCTTACGACAGTTTACGCATCCATATCCGGTGAAGTCGAGCATTACGGGTTTTCCATTCAGACGTGCATATTCCATTCCTAAATCATAGTCGTCGAATTTTGCATGAACATCGTTCTTATGCAGATTAAAATCCTGCGTCTGCATAGGAGGAGCAAATGCACTGACTGCTTTCAACGGCGCTCCCCATAAACCGGGAACCATATAAACGGCAAACGCCAGAGAGATAAGCGCCAGGAAGAAACGGGAAACTCCCACCTTATTATCATCATCGTCGTGCGGGAATTTGATTTTGCCCAACAAGTAGAAACCGAGCAAAGCAAAAATAACAATCCACAGAGCAAGGAAGGTTTCGCGGTCAAGCAATCTCCAACCGTAAGCCAAGTCGGCAACAGACAAGAATTTAAGTGCGAACGCCAATTCAAGGAATCCTAGAGTTACCTTAATTACATTCATCCATCCACCCGATTTCGGCATGGACTTCAGCCATGATGGAAACAAAGCAAAAAGAGTGAACGGCAAAGCCAATGCAATAGCAAATCCCAACATACCGATTGCCGGTGCTACCACACTTCCTGTAGTAGATACCTGTACGAGCAAGAATCCGATAATAGGACCTGTGCAAGAGAAAGATACCAGCGAAAGAGTAAATGCCATCAGGAAGATACTCAGCAACCCGGTTGTAGATTCTGCTTTGCTATCTACGGCATTGCTCCATTTTGATGGCAACGTTATTTCGAACGCCCCAAAGAACGAAGCGGCAAAAACCACTAGCATCAGGAAGAATAGAATATTGAATATCGCATTGGTAGATAATGCGTTGAGCGCACTAGCACCAAAAATCAATGTAATAGCCAATCCCAACACAACGTAGATGACAACAATAGACGCACCATAAGTCCACGCATCACGCACACCTTTCTTTTTATCTTTGCTGCGTTTTAGGAAGAAGCTGACAGTCATCGGAATGATAGGCCACACACAAGGAGTGAACAAAGCGATAAGTCCGCCCAGAAAACCTGTCACAAAGATATATAGCCAAGACATATTTTCCTGAGAATGCTCTTCGCCCAATGCTTGCAGGTCACTGATAACCGGTTTCCAAAGTTCGCTGGATGCAACGGCGGGTTGAATATCCGTAGAAGCATTGGTGGAAGTAGCAGGAACCAATTCCATCATTGCCACCGTATCTTTAGGTGCAGTAGTAGCGGGAGTTGTAACCTCTTCTTTCTTATTTGGTTCTTCCGCTTTAGCAATCGGGGCCGTAGTAGCAGCACCAGCCGCTTTTACTTCTCCGGCAAATTTAAACGGCACCTCGGTAGGAGGAAGACAACTTTCATCGTCGCAAGCTCCATATTCCAGATAACCTTCTATCTCATAAGCTCCGCCCGTAAACTTTACTTTCTGCACAAACTTAGCTTCATTCTCAAAATAGCGTACTTGCATTTCGAATAACTTATCGAAAGTAGACACTTCTTTACCAACAGGTTTCAGCTTGCCTACAGGTTCCACACCCGATTTCTTATCGACATTGAATGTCGCCGAAATAGGGCCACCATCTCCCAAGTCAGTAGAATATACGTGCCAGCCTTTGTCAATGGCAGCTGTAAACACGATCTCTGCTTCCGTATCGGAAACGGTTTTCAACTCTGTCTTAAACTTCACAGGGTCTTTGATCTGCGCTTGCAGCGCAAAGACTACAAAGCTTAAAAGCAGAAAGGTAATTGTTTTTTTCATTTTCATATTTTGGTGGATTATAACTCATAATCTACACACGCACGGCTTTCCTTTGTTGCTGCCAATATCTTACCGGCAGCCACGTGTTCAGGATGCGTCGCATAGAATTTCACATCTTCCAAGGTATCAAATTCGCTATACAAGGCGATGTTCCATGTCTCCTCCGGATTCATGTTCAATCCGACCTCCACTTTGCGAATCACCGAGATTTTAGCAGGAAGCGCTTCAATAGCTTCCTTAAATTTAGTCATGACTACCAGTTTCTCTTCAACAGGAACTTCGTCTTTTAACTTAAATAATACAATGTGTTTTACCATTACGTTGTTATTTTAATGAATTGTTTCTATATTTGCCTTGTCAATACATTGCATATACATAATGCAAAATTAATCTATTTGGTTCAAATATACATTAAACAGATGTTAATAATAGGAATAGCAGGCGGAACTGGCTCCGGAAAAACCACCGTCGTACGGAAAATTGTCGAAAGTCTCCCCGCAGGGGAAGTAGTTCTATTGCCTCAGGATTCATACTACAAAGATAGTAGCCACATTCCGGTTGAAGAACGTCAGAATATCAATTTTGACCATCCCGACGCCTTCGAGTGGAGTTTGCTCTCCAAACACGTCACGTTGCTAAAAGAAGGAAAAAGCATCGAACAGCCCACCTATTCTTATCTGACTTGCACTCGGCAGCCGGAAACAATCCATATAGACCCCCGCGAAGTAGTCATCATCGAAGGTATCCTCGCCCTTTGCGATAAGAAGTTGCGCAATATGATGGACCTCAAAATATTTGTGGATGCCGACCCGGATGAACGTCTGATACGTGTCATACAAAGAGATGTAGTCGAACGCGGACGTACGGCAGAAGCTGTGATGGAACGCTATACACGGGTTCTGAAACCGATGCACCAGCAATTCATTGAACCCTGCAAACGATATGCAGACCTTATTGTGCCGGAAGGTGGAAGCAATAAAGTGGCTATTGATATTCTGACGATGTACATCAAAAAGCACATTAAGGATTAAAGATTATTAATTATAGAATGAGCGCTCGAACACTGATTATTCCGTTATTTGTTGTGATTGCTTGCTGTATGCTCGGATGTCGGCATAAGCAGCATAGTAAGGAAATTGAAGCGGCACGTGATCTTCAGCAGATTAAAGATAGCGGAGAATTAGTTATTTTGACGTTATATAGTTCTACTTCCTATTTCATTTACCGTGGTCAGGAAATGGGGTTCCAATATGAACTTAGCGATCAGTTTGCCAAAAGTCTGGGCTTGAAATTAAGAATTGAAGTAGCTAAGAATGTGGAAGAGTTAATTCAGAAATTATTAGCGGGCGAAGGGGATATGATTGCTTATAACCTGCCTATAACGAAAGAGCGGAAAGACAGTATCCTTTATTGCGGCGAAGATATCATCACCCATCAGGTCATCGTTCAGCAAGGGAGGGGTAGGCAGAAACCATTGAAGGATGTCACGGAACTGGTCGGAAAAGAGATCGATGTGAAACCCGGAAAATATTATGATCGCCTTGTCAATCTGAATAATGAGCTAGGAGGAGGCATTCGCATTCACGAAGTTGTCAATGACAGTATTACAGTTGAAGATTTAATTACCCAAGTGGCACAAGGGAAAATCCCCTATACGGTGGCAGATAATGACTTGGCGAAACTCAACAAGACCTACTATCCTAACTTAGATATTAATCTTTCCATCAGTTTCGACCAACGTTCTTCCTGGGCAGTGCGCAAAGATAGTCCCGAACTGGCAGAAGCTGCCAACAAGTGGCACAGAGACAATATGACCTCTCCTGCCTACACAGCAAGTACGAAGCGTTATTTTGAAAACAGCAAGATGATGCCCCACTCCCCTATCCTTTCACTAAAGGAAGGAAAGATTTCTCATTACGACGAACTGTTCAGAAAATACTCACAAGAAATCGGTTGGGACTGGCGGATGCTTGCATCGTTGGCTTATACAGAATCCAATTTTGATACGACTGCCGTATCTTGGGCCGGTGCAAAAGGACTTATGCAGCTAATGCCCTCTACCGCCCGTGCTATGGGAGTGCCTGCCGGGAAAGAGCAGAATCCGGAGGAAAGCATCAAAGCAGCCATTAAATTAATTGTCGCCACCGACCGCAGTCTGAATATGATTCCCGATAAGCAGGAACGTCTTAACTTTATTCTTGCCTCCTACAATGCCGGATTAGGTCATATCTATGATGCCATGGCACTGGCAGAGAAATATGGAAAGAACAAATTGGTGTGGAAAGACAATGTAGAAAACTTCATTCTGCTTAAAAGTAATGAAGAATACTTCACCGATCCTGTGTGCAAGAACGGATATTTCCGTGGCATCGAAACTTATAATTTCGTTCGGGATATCCTGTCGCGGTACGAATCTTATAAGAAGAAAATTCCTACTTCTTAGCCGTCAACAAACTAACCGCAATAATAGCTATCACTGATAAAGGCAGTGCAAACAATATCGGGTCTATCACCGGAAATGGATACGTTTCAATCAATACATCCCGTCCGAATATGGCTTTGCAGAAACCTAATGCTGCCGATTCCTTCTGATGAAGGAACACTAAAGCAAAGAGACTTCCGAGTGTACCGACCCACAGACTTGCCATGACTCCCTGTTTCGTAGCTCGCTTCCAGTAAAGCGCGCAGAAATAGGCAGGAAGGAAAGCAGCCGCACAGATCCCCATAAAGATAGAAGTTCCACGGGCTATGATGTCATTAGGCAGCATATAGCAGATAATATAACTCACCAAGATAGAGAACAAAACGCCCAGACGAATCACATTCGTCAGTTTATCACGCGAACGGGGTTTGTAGGTTCCATAAATATCCGAACCTACTGAAGCTCCCATTGTATGGAACTGCGAACTGAGAGTCGACATACTTGCCGAAAGGATACACAACATAAAGAGCGCAGCAAACCAATCGGGCATTGCCTTATTAATAAAGTAGGGAATAATCTTATCAATATCCTGCACCACTTCCGTAGCCACCGCACCTTCCGTCTTTAAGAAGAAAAGATTGCTCAATGCTCCAGCATGATAGATTGCACCTACCGTGACAATCAAGAAGAAGCAACCGATAAATACTCCGCGATTCAACTGCTTGCTGCTCTCCACCGTCATGAAGCGAACCACCAACTGAGGTTGTGCTAGGCATCCGATACCCACTCCCAGAATGAGCGAAGTAACCAACGAATACCACTGCGGCGAACCCGTCACCGGCATTGACGTCCATCCCTGATGCCCCAAAGCTTTAAATTTCTCCGGCACCAGCGGAGCGATAGCACCCAACTCCTTATTGGCTTCCGTGACTCCCATGCCAAGAACCTGATACAAAGAGAACAACAGGAATAGCATACAGCCAAACATGATAACCGCCTGCAGAGCATCAGTATACATCACCCCTTTCATTCCGCCCGCAATCACATAAGCCGCAATCACCAACGTAAATATTAATAAGGAGATATTAAAATCTATCTGGAATATCTGTTCGATAAATACCGCTCCGCCTTTCATTACCACCGCAGCATAAAGCGGCATTCCGATAAAAATAACAGCAGCCACAAAAACTTGTATGCTCCGCGAACGAAAATGACGGCCCAGCAATTGAGGAAACGTACTGACATTCAGCTTCGCTCCCATACGCCGGGTGCGCAAACCGAAGAAGATAAAAGCGATGACGACTCCTACAAACATATTGAGGAAACACAACCATTGGATACCCATTCCAAAAGCAGCAGCTACTCCACCGAAACCTACGATAGCAGAAGCGGAAATAAAGGTAGCGCCATAAGAAAGCGCCATCACGATAGGGTTCATTTGTCGTCCGCCCACCAGATAGTCACTGGCATTCGTCGTCTTTTTATATCCTAAGAAACCTAGATAAGCGAGTGACAGCAGATAGGCTATCACAATTAGTCCGAGTGTAAATGTATTCATCGTGTTTCGTCTTTTTCGTCGTCCTTATTCCAATACCTCAGCCCGAACCAGGCTGCAAAAATCACACATACCACCGAGAGTAGGTACGGCATAATTATAAAAGGGTCGTCTATTCCAAACATTTGCGTATTAGATATTATTCAATTTTCACGCAAATGTAAGGAAATTATTGAAAAGACAAAACTTTTGCTTACTAATACTGATTATAGTGCACCTTTTTCTCGTCAAACTTCTGTTTAGGGCTCTCTTTTGTAGCCGGATAGCCGAAAGGAATGACACAAAGAGGAAGAAGGTTTTCGGGCAGTCCGGTATGTTTGCGTACCACCTGCATACGGTCTTCGTACGGATAGGCAGCCGTCCACACTGCACCCAAGCCGAGACTTTCGGCAGCCAGCAGAATATTCTGTGTTGCAGCCGAACAATCCAGATACCAATAAGACGAACGTGCAGAATCTCCGCAAACCACAATAGCGTTGCGAGCCTGAGCCAACATCTTGGCATAAGGAAGAGCGGCAGCCATGGAATCCAACTTGGCACGGTCGGTCACAACGACAAATTTCCACGGACGGATGTCTCTGCCCGAAGGAGCAGCCATTCCTGCACGGAGCATCAGGTCTATTTTCTCTTTCTCCACTCCTTTATCCAGATAAGTACGTACGCTTTTGCGTTCAAAGATATTATCCAATGCAGCATTTCCACTGCCGGAAGTTCCTTTTTCTTCTTTGGCAGAAGAACATGAGCTCATAGCAACTACTGCCACGAACATACACAAGAAAGAGAAAATCTTTTTCATCATCGTGAGGTTATTAAAATAGGTTCAACTTATTTTTCTGAGCTTCTTCCAGTGACACGGTTTTACGTTTCATCAATCCGCTCTTTTGGCGAAGCGCTTCATATTCCGTCTCCAACTCGCTGACCAGTTCCGCTTTCATTTTCGGATTCAGCAATCGGGAAGCGACGCTTGCATTCTGTGAAGCATCTTTGAGGTGCACCACCGGGGCGTGATAAACAGGAGCAATCTTCAATGCCGTATGCATCTTCGACGTAGTGGCTCCACCAATCAGCAGCGGAATGTCAAGTCCCGCTTTCTCCAACTCCATAGCCACATGGGACATTTCTTCCAGAGAAGGCGTAATCAGTCCACTCAGTCCTATCATATCCACCTTTTCTTCGATAGCACGTTGAACGATGGTTTCCGCAGGAACCATCACTCCCAAATCTACTATTTCATAGCCGTTGCATGCCATCACTACGCTGACGATATTCTTTCCGATATCGTGCACGTCACCTTTCACGGTGGCAAGCAACACTTTTCCGGCGGAGGAAGTTCCTTCCACCTTCTCCGATTCAATAATCGGTTGGAGGATAGCAACCGCCTTCTTCATCGTGCGGGCAGTTTTCACCACTTGGGGAAGGAACATTTTACCTTCTCCAAACAGCTCTCCCACATGATTCATTCCGTCCATCAACGGACCTTCAATCACATCCACCGCTTTATCGTAAAGAGGCAGCGCTTCTGCCAAATCCTGCTCCAAGAAGTCGCCAATTCCTTTCATCAAGGCATACTTCAAACGTTCCTCAACTGATTCTTCCCTCCACGCATCGTGCTTCACAGCCGGTTGTCCTGCTGCGCCGCTCATGGTGGCTTTCAGGCTTTCCGCCAGTTCGATAAGACGTTCGGCAGCATCCGGACGGCGGTTGAGCACGACGTCTTCTATCTTTTCGAGAACATCGGCAGGGATGTCGGTGTAAAGCACCGAAGTTCCCGGATTCACGATACCCATATCCATTCCTTGCTGGATGGCGTGGTAGAGGAATACGGCATGCATGGCTTCACGAATGTAATTGTTGCCACGGAACGAGAAAGAGAGATTGCTCACTCCTCCGCTGACGTGTGCGCCGGGCAGGTTTTTCTTTATCCATCCGGTAGCTTCGATGAAGTCTACCGCATAGTTGTTGTGATCTTCGATGCCCGTGGCTACGGCAAGCACATTGGGGTCGAAGATAATATCGTGTGGATTGAAGCCAACTTTATCGACCAAAAGACGATAAGCTCGCTCGCAAACTTCTATTTTGCGGGCAGCGGTATCTGCTTGTCCTTTTTCGTCGAATGCCATCACTACGGCTGCTGCGCCATACTGCTTCACGGTACGTGCGTGTTCAAGGAAAACCTCCTCTCCTTCTTTCAGCGAGATGGAGTTGACTATCGACTTACCTTGCAGGCATTTCAATCCCGCTTCTATCACTTCCCACTTGGAAGAGTCGATCATAACCGGAACGCGGGCAATTTCCGGTTCGGACATAATGAGGTTGAGGAAGGTAGTCATCTCGGTCTTGGCGTCGAGCAGTCCGTCGTCCATGTTGACGTCGATAACCAAAGCTCCGTCTTCTACTTGCTGGCGGGCGATGGACAGTGCTTCATCATATTTCTTTTCATTAATCAGGCGGAGGAATTTGCGCGAACCGGCCACGTTGCAGCGTTCTCCCACGTTGACGAAGTTAATCTCAGGCTTCACTTCGAGCAGTTCAAGACCGGAAAGCCACATACAATCGGGCTTGGAAACGGGAATGTGCGGCTTGGCATCTTTCACCAAGGCGGGGTATTCGGCAATATAGGCATCCGTTGTTCCGCAACAGCCGCCGATAATATTGATTAATCCTTCTTGGATATATTCTTTCACTTCATGTGCCATGTCCGCAGGGGTCTGGTCGTATTTACCCAAGCTATTGGGCAGTCCGGCATTGGGATAGGCACTTATATAATAAGGTGCACGGGCAGCGAGTTGTTCCAGAAAAGGTTTCAACTGGCGGGCACCGAAGGAGCAGTTCAGTCCGACGGAGAAGATACGGGCGTGTTGCACAGAAGCGAGGAATGCTTCCAATGTCTGACCGGACAAGGTGCGGCCGCCAATATCGGACACGGTGACGGATAGCATGACGGGCACTTCGATGCCTGTTGCCTTCATCGCTTGTTCGGCTGCAAAGATGGCCGCTTTGGCATTCAGCGTATCAAAAATGGTTTCGCTAAGAAGAGCATCTACCCCTCCTTGCAGCATGGCTTCCATCTGTTGCTGATAGGATACAGCCAGTTCGTCGTAGCTCAAAGCACGATATGCAGGGTTGTTCACATCCGGGCTCATGGAGCAGGTTTTGTTGGTAGGTCCTACCGAGCCTGCCACGAATCGTGGTTTATCGGGATTCTTTGCCGTATACTCGTCGGCAAGGTTGCGGGCAAGCTTCACAGCGGCAAGATTCATCTCGGTCACGTACTCTTCCATGTGATAATCGGCCATGGAGACGGTTGTCGAACTGAATGTATTGGTTTCGATAATGTCTGCACCCGCTTCCAGATATTTACGATGAATATCCTGAATGACATCGGGACGTGTGAGACACAATAAGTCGTTGTTCCCTTTCAACTGTCCGGGGATATGTGCGAATCGCTCGCCGCGGAAATCTTCTTCTTTAAGATCGTATTGTTGAATCATTGTACCCATTGCGCCATCCAGAATAAGGATTCGTTCGGATACAACCTGATTGATAGTCTTTTTCATTTACCTTATTATCTCTTTAATACCTACCTATTGGCAGCACACTCGCCTACCGCTTAAACATACGTGCCATATCTCTACGGTCGTCTTTTTCTTTAATCGATTCCCGCTTATCGTATTCTTTCTTTCCTTTTGCCAAGGCAACGACCAGTTTCGCCAAACCTTTTTCATTGATAAACAGGCGTACGGGAACAATCGTAAAGCCGGGACTTTTCATTTCCCGCTGGAGCTTATCCAGTTCTTTTTTGCTGAGTAACAACTTCCTTTCTCTACGCGCCGTATGGTTGTTGTACGAACCGTAGAAGTACTCGGCGATGTGCATATTCTTCACCCACAATTCGCCTTTGGCAAAATAACAAAACGTATCTACCAGACTGGCTTTCCCCAGACGGATGGATTTGATTTCGGTACCTGTCAGCACGATGCCGGCTGTGTAGGTATCTATCAGCTCGTAGTCAAACGTTGCACGTTTATTCTTGATATTTACAGGAGGTTGTTTCATCTTTACACATAATTAATTAAGTAGGGTGGTCAGCCTGTTGAACACAATTTGAATCACCATCGGACATAGTATTAACAAAGCAGATGAAAAAAGTGTGTACTTCAACCGCAGTTTTTCTTCTACTCCTATCATGATGGGTGTTCCTTCCCACACGACGTAGACGATGTAAAATTGTAACAGCCAAGCTATAATCCTAAAGTCGGGCAATAGTCCGGTCACTATCTGAAGCAGGAAGGATACAACAAGTGCATATCCTGCAAATTGTTGAGTCAACGGGATATTGGCTGGTAGGCCGAACATCCTCACTCCCATTTCATTGATGGCATAGGCTGCCAGAAAGTAGCCACCGAACAGGGCTACAGCTACGGCACAACAGTTGGTCATAGCTATCTGGAAACTTTGCGGACCTCCCCAACCGTTCGTCAGCAATGAGCCGATGAAGACGGACAGACCGCATAAACCTATCATAGGATAGACGAAAGCCATGAATACCTTTCGCCTATCCTCTTCCATAGAAATTTCCTCCCAAGCCTTGGCCGGAGAGGAAATTAATTTCATTGCTATGTTAAATAGTTCTTTGTAGTTCAATGTTATTTAAATGTATAAGTCCATGGAGTGGCATCAGTAGCACCCGACAGGTCATTTCTTGAAGCATTAACTTTAGCCTTGATAGTAATCTTAGTTGGTTTTTTACCTCCTGTTTTAGAGCTAAATGCACTCAATGCATAATCCAAACGGTATGCCTTATATGTTGCAGTATATCTATCACGAGTCACATTTTCTTCACCAGTAGTATTGATAACATGATTTAGTGTCAGCACCAATTCAGTAGCATCAGCTCCAATTTCATCTTCATCATAAGTGAGAATAAATGAATGCTTGTCAAATTCCTTTTTTTGGTCTTCAGAAGTACCTTCCACTTTTACCCAATAAACAACAGGAATTACGATATATTGCTGATCATATCTATCAAAGGGCTGAGTTGAGAGATCTGCATTAAATGTAAATAGTGGTGCATTGGCTTTTGTCGATTCAGTAATATTTGTCGGTCCTTCATTGACATCTGCATCAACTTTAGAAGGAGCTCCACTAATAATTTTCACATTAAGAGTAGATGAGTTTTCATCTTGCTCAGCACTATCAAATTCATAGATAAAATAATACAACGATCCAGTTTCCAATGTTAATAATGACATATCATCAACGACAAATTTCTGCCCACTTTCAAACTGGAATGTAGGAGGATATGTACTTATACACTTAGCTATTGCTTCTCGTTGTCTTATTGTATTATCATCCCCATTCATACAAGAAGTAACCGACACACTCATTACTACAGTCATTAAAGCCACCAAGAAAAATTTCATCTGTTTCATAAACATATTTTTTAGATTTTGCAAAGATATAAATTCTAATTCACATTAAGTAAATGCAGCTACTTAAAAAATACTGCATCGCTTACTTTATTATTTCTGCAAAAAGTTCCAAATGTTCATCCACATAGCTTGCAACCATTGCCGTCACCTGTTCTTCCATATCCAAGTAGGCCTCCTCCAATTCATCAAAAGCCTCATATTGCTCATACATCGCCATAAATTCATCATCCGTCCGTTCCTTCTCCAAGTCGTCCCGGTGTGCATCGTAGATTTTCTTTGCCTTATACACCAACTTAGAAAATTCCTCGGCTCCCCACAAGCGCATCACCTTCGCAAACGGATTATCGAAGATATATCCGCCATAACCGTTCTGAATCAATTGGCAGAATCCGCCTGCCATCACTTCATCACGAAATATCTGATAGGCTAGCAAAGAATGTTGTTCCCCTGTCAATAAAGGCATCGTTTCAGCAGTCAACTCACCACCAATCACCTCTTTATATTTATCTGTAAATGCTTGGATAAACTCATCCATTCCTTCGCCCGCAGCTTTCTGCAAAGCAGATTCTATAACTTCAATCATAATCTTTCTAATAAATTGAGCAGCAAAGCTACGAAATTTTATCCTACATCCCAATACGTCGGGATACAAATAATATTTCTTCCAAGAAAAAGTTGAGAGCGTTTTTACCCTCATACCCTCATAGATTGCTTCAATCCCTTTATTCATCGGAGTTTCAGGTATGAGGGCAGGCATGATTTTACTATCAGGGTGCAAAGTTACCCTCATACCGTTTTTTTACTAAAAGAGAAGTTAACTACTGATACCCAAAGCATTAACAACTATCACAATGACTATTAATTCTTTAGACAACAGCCATTAATAACTGAGAAATCGAGTAGTTTTAGGTGATAAACTACGCATTAATACTCAATAACTGATTTATCCCCACCTGAAATAGCAGATTTCACTTCATTTTTGATGCAAGATTAGTAGCCGCAAACTCCGGAGTGCCTACGGTTTGTTGTGCATTTGCCACTAGTTGTCTTTCAGAATCAGTAGGGAGACGAAGTTTTTCGCGGCTTGAAACCGGAGTTTCAAGCCTAGAAACAAAAAGCGCTTGTACTAGATTGATGTATCAGTAGGAGAATCGGCGCCTAAACGTGCAGTCGCATTCCCAAATACACCCCTATAATATAAGGTATAAGCCAAATGAACCAAACCACAATACTAAAGCGATTGAAATGTCTTTTTTCCACAGGCGTGCCTTTCACATAGGTCCACATTGCCCACGAAGCGTGCACCAACATCAAAAGTATGGCTATCACCCCCGTCACCGTATGAAATTCATCATGTAGATGAGTCGTCTCGGCAATCTTTTCCATCAAGGCAGTGCCCACAGTATCGGCTATCAAGCCCAGAAGAAAGAAAATGATGTGCCAAAACTTCAATTTTCGCTGAATACGCTCCCCCCAAACACCTATCGTATAGAATACGAGCGCAGACGAAATGACGATGATTGCCGTAATTAAATAATGCATATCTACTTGATTCAGTTCCATATAATACTAGTATTTCATGTAACAACAAATAGATGGAGAAATAGTTCGACGGTCAACAATCATTCTCAAATGCTATCTCGACTTTGCAAACAAAGAAAAAACACAAACAGAATCTTCTATTTTCTTAAAAAAGTAATAATAGCCGATTTGCATAAACAAATAAATCGACTACCTTTGTGGGCGATTTAGAGAATCGCGACTACGTATTTTTAATTATATCACTTAAAAAAGAGCTAATTATGACTTATTCACACGAAGTGGAACACATGTGTGTTGTAAAGAAGGGTCCTAACCACGGACCGGCTCCCATACCCGAAGAAGGCAAATGGGTAAAATCTAAAGAAATCGTTGATATTTCTGGTTTGACACACGGTATCGGTTGGTGCGCTCCTCAGCAGGGTGCTTGCAAACTGACACTGAACGTTAAAGAAGGAATCATCCAGGAAGCTTTGATCGAGACAATCGGTTGCTCTGGTATGACTCACTCAGCTGCTATGGCTTCTGAAATCCTTCCGGGTAAAACAGTTCTTGAAGCATTGAACACTGACCTTGTTTGCGACGCTATCAATACAGCTATGCGCGAACTCTTCCTGCAAATCGTTTACGGACGCACTCAATCAGCTTTCTCTGAAGGTGGTCTGATTATCGGTGCAGGTCTGGAAGACTTGGGTAAAGGTCTGCGCAGCCAGGTAGGTACTCTTTATGGTACTTTGGCTAAAGGTCCTCGTTACCTCGAAATGGCAGAAGGTTATATCAAACAAATCTTCTTGGACAAGAACGACGAAATCTGCGGATACGAATTCGTACACATGGGTAAGTTCATGGACGAAATCAAGAAAGGTACCGATGCTAACGAAGCATTGAAGAAAGTTACAGGTACTTATGGTCGCGTAACAGCAGAACAGGGAGCAGTTAAATCTATTGATCCACGTCACGAATAATATAAGGAGGAAAGAAACTATGATTAGAGAAGTAAAATTCGAAAGCCAAGACCGTCGTATCAAAGGTATCATTGAAGCCTTGAACGCTAACGGCATCAAAGACATCGAAGAAGCTAACGCAATCTGCGAAGCTGCCGGACTTGATCCTTATAAAACGTGTGAAGAGACTCAGCCTATCTGTTTTGAAAACGCAAAATGGGCTTATGTTGTTGGTACTGCAATCGCTCTGAAGAAGAACTGCACAAATGCTGCCCAAGCTGCCGAAGCTATCGGTATCGGTCTGCAAGCATTCTGTATCCCGGGTTCTGTAGCCGACGACCGTAAGGTTGGTATCGGTCATGGTAACTTGGCTGCTATGTTGCTGCGCGAAGAAACTAAATGTTTCGCTTTCTTGGCAGGTCACGAATCTTTCGCTGCTGCCGAAGGTGCAATCAAGATTGCTGCAAAAGCAGACAAAGTACGTAAAGAGCCATTGCGTTGCATCCTGAACGGTCTTGGAAAAGATGCTGCTCAGATTATCTCTCGTATCAACGGCTTTACTTATGTTCAGACTCAGTTTGATTACTTTACAGGTGAACTGAAAGTTGTTCGCGAAATCGCTTACTCTGACGGTCCTCGTGCAAAAGTAAAATGCTACGGTGCTGACGACGTTCGCGAAGGTGTTGCTATCATGTGGAAAGAAGGCGTAGACGTTTCTATCACTGGTAACTCTACTAACCCGACTCGTTTCCAACACCCAGTTGCAGGTACTTACAAGAAAGAACGTGTTCTTGCTGGTAAGCCTTATTTCTCAGTAGCTTCTGGTGGTGGTACAGGTCGTACTCTTCACCCGGATAACATGGCTGCTGGACCTGCTTCTTATGGTATGACTG
>NZ_URFY01000001.1 GCF_900547205.1 uncultured Bacteroides sp. | reverse complement strand
AAAAAAGTTTGAATTTATAATAGAGGAGGTGTCGCATTTATAACTTGAATTCAGCCAAGCCTGAGTTCAAGTTATAAATGCGACAGTTGAGTGAGTCCAAGCTCCTACTGCGGTGATTCTGACAAAACCTTCAGGAGCTTCTCTTTGTTATATTTCACATAAACAATTACTCTATTATCCTCCTCCTGTAGTCTTGAAGCTATTTCTTTCAATCTTCCTTTCAATGCATTATTCTTATAACAGTTTATTAGCCCTTCCGCCCCACATGTCATCACACCACAATTTTTCATCACTCCACCATAGGGAAGCACAGGGATATTCATTGAGTAATCTGGTGACATAATATCTGAATTATAAAGTTCCCATCTTTCCAATTGATTTGTAAGGCGATTCCAGACTAATGTCTTACTATTCTTAGGCATCCTCGAGTTTCTTTCACTTACTGACAACGGGGCAACATCAAAAACGAAAAAATAGTCATTAAAGCCACTAGGGAAAACGACAAGAGGGGGTGTAGTAGAATGAACAGAAGGATTTCGTATAGCTTTTGGAACCAATTGTTTATCTACTAAAGAATAAATTGTATCGCAAGACAACTCAGAAATCCAGCATTCATCACCATTTAGCATTAATGGGTAATGAATCAATTTCCCAATCCGGTCACCTTTTCCATCAAAAATTTGATTAGTAAGTCCATTCCGTATTTTCAAATTTAGAGGTTGGCGACTACCATTTTTTTATTAATCAGATAATAAGGGCATCTACCGGGCAATTCTCGGACAAAGGTAACAGTAGCTAGATTATATCCAAGCAAATGGTCTTTATCATAATTAAGTATAATACTGAAAGTCATGACATCTTTCGGCTCCTTAATTTCATTTGTTAGAGAGATTGTGCGCTTATAGTCACCCTTAAGAGAATACACATACAACATTTTTTTACTGACATCATTAACATAGCACTCATTCGTTTCGAAGTCAACAATAGCCAGATTTAAAAAGCTAAACTCCCCCCGAACCTGATCCTCTTTTATTAAACTTCCACAGAAATTTGCCGGAGTGATCAAAGAAATAGATATTACCACCAGTGACGAAATCACTCACCACAACATACTTATCTGAAATAAATTTGTAAGACGAGCCAATCAATGTACTATCCGACGACTCCAAAGCGATGTACTCCACATCCGCAATATCATGGATGTCTATTTTACGGGTGAGATAATCATCTTCTGCAATGTTAAGTACAGGAAGAGATGCATTATCTGTTGGCTTCTGAGAAGTGCAACTTGCCAGTAGGCATAAGAGAAGAAGGGGTATTAAGTTTTTCATAAGCAGTAGTTTTAATTCGTTGTACTTATAATAGTCGTGATTATTTCGTATGCCATTTATCAGCATACTCAATTTCCAAATATAGTAATTTATCCTGTTATCTTAGCCATGAAATAAAGAAAAACTTGCAGCCAACATTGTTTTTCTGATGAAAAACAATACCTTTGTTTAGTTCTTAATACCTAAAAGGAGATTAATTATGGAAAGTTATTTGGAAGACAGATATATTCGATTCGATTGGGCCATCAAACGTCTGTTGCGCCAGAAGGCGAACTTTGGCGTACTCGAAGGTTTTCTAACTGTATTTCTGGGTGAAAAGGTAACCATCATAGAAATACTGGAAAGCGAAAGCAACCAACAGACTGCCGACGATAAATTCAACCGCGTAGACATCAAAGCGCGCAACAGCAAGGATGAAATCATTATCATCGAAATTCAAAACACACGCGAGCTATACTATCTGGAACGCATCCTCTACGGTGTAGCCAAAGCCATCACCGAGCACATATCGCTTGGAGAGGCCTATTATCATGTAAAGAAGATATACTCTATCAGTATCCTCTACTTCGATATCGGAATAGGTAGCGATTATCTGTATTACGGCCAAAACAACTTTATAGGTGTGCACACCGGAGATAAACTGCAAGTCAACGTGAAAGAAAAGAATGCCATCGTGACACGTATGCCTGCCGAGATATTTCCTGAATATGTCCTTATCCGCGTCAATGAATTCGACAAGGTGGCTGTTACCCCCATGGAAGAATGGATGCACTATCTCAAGAGCGGAGTGATACGCCAAGGCACCACTGCCCCCGGTCTGGAGGAAGCACGCGAGAAGCTGAAATACTATTCAATGACTCAACAAGAACGCCGAGCGTATGATGAGCATCTGAATGCTGTGATGATTCAGAATGATGTGCTTGACTCAGCCAAATTGGAAGGAAGAATGGAAGGATTTGAAGAAGGAATTGAAAAGGGGATTGAGAAAGGAATAGAAAAGGGGATTGAGAAAGGAATTGAGAAAGGAATAGAGATAGAGCGCCTCTCTAATGCCCGAAAGATGAAAGAAAAGGGATTGGATTACGCCACAATTGCTGATATATCCGGATTAAGTCTTGAGGAGATTGCCGACCTATAATGCTGTAAATCTATCTGTTGAGCCAGAGAGCTAGTAATTAGGCAAAATCAGGTAGTCCGCTTTATACAGTTGCTTTATCTCTTCAATATATTCGGCATTTGTCAGTTCAAACTTTGTGTGGCTGTCGTTCGTAGTTTCTTTCACCAAGGGAATGTCATGTTCCTTTAAGAAAGCGTCGAGCTTCTTTAAGGGAACGATGTAATCCACATCTTCTTTGGCATAATAATCTGATTGCCTGCGGATGTGCTCGTCCTGATAAAGCGGGTCTGCCTTGCCCAGTTCAAAGCGGACATACTCCATGAAGCGGTCGAAAGAAGAATCCTGATATAAGTTGAGATACATATAATAGCGTTGCCTGTGCTGGTCGAGACAGAAGTGTTTGTAGCAAGATACCAACCGCTCCACAGGGTCCCGCCAAATGGCAAACTTCATGATGCCTTTCCCCCACTCTTCGTCTGATTCTCCTACCGGATGCAGGTATCCGTTCTCAGGGTAATAACCCACCAATTCATGTATCTCGCTTTTATCGGCAGCGACATATCCCGTCTTTGTATAGATTGCGATATTCTTGAGATAGGTCACTGCATTTTTGGAGATGGCAACGAAAGCTGCATTGCAATGTGCTATCTCGCAAAAGTAATTGCCCATGAAGGGGGAAAGATATAGAGGTTGAAGTGTTTCCATGTGGTATTACTTATTTTATTCAGAGAGCATTAAACAGTTGCCGGTATCCTTCATTCATTGTGCACGAACTGTAATGTTGCAGATACGCCTTTCTTGCATTGCGACCTATCTTATCTCTCAAAGCGTCCGAAGTCAATAACATAGCCAGAGCATGAGCCAGATTCCCGGCTAATGGTTTATCTTTTCCCGTCCTACTTCCGATAGGGGCAACGATGGCATTCACACCGTCTTTGAACATATCACGCAAACCGAACCCGTCGGAAGAAACGACCGGCAGACCGTGCATCATCATTTCAATGCCCACATAGCTGCACTGTTCCGTATACGAAGGCGCGACTCCTATGTCTGCCATCTGATACCAACGTTTCAGTTCCCGACGTGGCAAATGCCCCGTATAGGTCACTTTGTTGGAGATAGAAGCGTATTTTGCTATATCGAAATCGGGCAGCAGGCCACCTGCAAGCACTAAACGGACATTGGTAAAGGTGTTCAGTAATATGCCGAAAGCCTCCAGTACCGCATCCACTCCTTTAGATTCGGAAAGTCTGCCGACATAAAGAATCACCTTTTCATTCTCATCTACATAATACTTCTTTCTAAGCTTGAGTTTATCTGTTTGCGCAATGATGCATTCACTTTTTTTCAGTCCGTTGGGTATCAGAAATATCTTTTGTCTGTCAATCTTATATATATCCGTGAGTAGCCGATGCGTACCTTCGGTCAGACAGACTACGGCATCTACTATACGGCACATATGCTGCTCCTTGTCTACGGTATTCAATATCCATTTATGGTTTTCGTTGCTCTGCGCCTTTTTTCTGTTTTTCATCATATTTGCCAGCAAACGGTCATCACCCAGCAGCGGCAAAGTCCACCAGAAGTTATGAATGATGTAGATTTGCTTCGATAAAGGATGCGTAGCCCGCAAACTCTCCTGCAGCTCAGGACACGGCGAATGATTGAAGCAAAACACATTCGCCGGAGAGTCCTGAACATACAAACGAAAGATCCTGTTCACCACCTTCCAGTTATTAAAGAAATTGCCGGACGGGAAACGGGGAATTGACAGTGTCTTCATTCCATTTTGCAGACCGACACTAATCTCCGACTGCCCGGCATTGAAGATGATATGGCATATGTCTACATCCATCTTCTTCAGACACCGCAGAAATTCGGAAATAAACACCCCTATCCCATTCTTAGTGGAAGTGATGTATTCATCCAGAACGTACACTTGCTTTCTCATTCCATGTGACATAAATTGAATTTCCCAATCACAGAACCATAATTAGAGGGCGGAGGACACAAATAACGATGCAGGCACTTTGCGCATTCGGGAACGACGTCACGCGTCAGTCTCCAAGCCGAACGGCTTTTCATTTCTTTGATTATCAGATTATAGACGGAATCGTTCATTGTGCCGACCGGAGGATTGTTTGTATTTGAATAAACACTGCCATCCGGAAAGACTGATAATCTGCCCCAATAATTTGAGTTCATCACCTGATGGGCAAATATATCTTTCTTATCATAGCTGCAAGTGGTGATATCTTCTTTATAGGTATAGACGCACTCTTCAAAGAAGCTCAGATTATCGCCCGTAAAGACGGGGCACGGAGTTATCGTCACACCGCTGTTGCCTTGTCGAAGCACTTCCATCTTGTCTATATCAGACGCTTCGGACAAGATGTATATCCACGAATATGCCACGGAAGTGTCTGACAACATCCGGTTTATTTCATCAAATGAATCTTGTCCGGCATAATAAAGTTTTAGTTCATAGTTGTCTTTATCGAATGCAGGAGTATTCAATAAGCCGTCTACACTGTTTGCATTATCTCCCGACATATAGAAGCAGACTTTCGCCGTAAAGTTCTCCAATACCTGCAACAATCGTTCCTTATGGGGATATTGTTGCATATCTCCTACGAGATTAATCTGTATGAGATACGTGTTGTCGGCTGTAGCCAGGAAGTTTTCCAATGCCTGGATGTCTAGGTAATGCTCACTGTCTGCCGGATAGAGGAACTGCCGGCAGTAAGCGGGGTAGTCACTATGTCCGCCCAGAAAGAGGGACAGTTCATTCCAGTTATAGGCTACGTATTCGCCCACTTCTCTCCCGTTTTCCTTCTCGATGCGGTCTACATCCGATTGCAGATTGAGCAATGGAGGAAAGCTTATAGGTCGTGGTTCGCTGTCTGTACATTCTATCAGGCAACCCATTTTATTTTCAACGGTTTGCAGCATCCATGCCTGCAATTCGGCATTGATCCAATCTTCCGGGGAGACGTCTACCACATACAGGTTCCTCAATCCATTCAGTTTCGAGCAATAGTCTTTTATCAAACCATGCATATTGAAACTTATATAGGTGTGTTCGCTCGCATTATACATAATACCTTCCGCTTCATTCGTCCAAAGAAAGGTATCCGGATATAAGGAATAATAATAGGTCGGTTTCATCATATTTGTATCATTAGTTCTTTTGATATTCTTTCGTATATTTCGGGCTGTTGTTGCAGCACGTTCAGGTAGTATGCCAAATAGTCCAAAGCTTCTTTTCTGTTCTTAAAGCCGGGACACTTGGGTGTTGTTGTCAGATTCTCCATGTAGAACAGGCATTGCTTGCAAAACGGCTTCATGTAGCAGGCTTTACACAATTGCTTGGTCTTATTGTAGTATTCGGTGTATTGTTTGGCTATTGCATCCAAGTCAAGATCGACTTTCTCAGATGTGACATGACCTAATACATACTTCTGATCAATCCTTTCGCAAGGCAATATATCTCCGTTTACTGTGAGAAACATCTTCTTCTGGAATGGCAAACAAGTCCCGGTCGGGAATATTATGTTCGAGTTCTTTTTCAGTAAGGAGTTGTACTGAAAGTAAACATTATCAGTCACCCTGCCTAAAAGTCTAAAAAGGTCTATCACATCGGGGGAGGTATACAGGAAGTCGAAATCCGAACAAGATGAAGTAACAGGTTGAGCATATCGGAACATTTTACTAAATTCTTCCTTTTTAGACTCGCAAATTCCAAAGTTATTCAGCACAGATAATTGAGGATGTTTATTGAAATTCTCAAGAATAAACCTTTGGACCTCAACATCATTATTTCTATCATGAAGTACAGCATTGAAACTAACGCATTCTGCGAAATATTTAGGATAAGTAGTTTGCAACAGTTTAATATTATCAAAAACGCATTGAAAAGAGTTCTTCCCTCTATAATCAACTCGATACCCCTGAGCATACTCATCACCGTCAAGACTTAGCAATAACAAAACTTTCTTCTCCGCCAGAAAAGACATATATCTATCTAATAACATTCCGTTTGAGGTCATATTATATCCAAATTCCACTCCAGGTATTATAGGCAATGATTCCAAGTATGCAACAACTTTCTCTATAAGCTTCATATTAACCAACGGCTCCCCACCATAAAATCCAATTATAATCTTGTGAGGACTAGAAATAGGCTTATTCTTAGCCCATATATCATAAAGATAATCAATCATCTTTTTAGCAACATCAAATTGAAGAAATTTATTCTCCCTATTTCCATGGGTTTCATAAAAATCACCGTAACCGCAATATTTACATTGTAAATTACAGGCATCTGTAACTTCAATAGTTAATTGCTTTAGATTTATCAATGAACTTAAAACATTCCTATCTGATAAATTATAGACATATGAAATATCTTTACGTTGAATTTACTCCATAAAATCACTATTCTTCATATTCTCTAAGCTTAAATTTAACAATAATCGGATTACTTTCCTCAGTATAATCAGGGAAAGGAGGGTTAGCCCCTTCTTCAAAAAAATCGGAAGCATTTATTAAAGTATACACATATCCATCTTTAACACATCCGTTTCCGAATATGAAGTTATAAGGAATCCAAGTTTTAAAATGTCCATCAATATCATTTATAAATCCTTTTTGTGAATATAAAACACCCTTGCCATTCTTCCTACAAAAACCTACACCTCCATCATCACCACTTGTTGTCACCATATATAATAGCCCATTATCTAATGGATAAACAGCTGATATCAATTTACGTCCCAATTCAGACGTAGGCACATCTAAAACCATTCGATGCACGCAAAATTCATAGTCAGCAAAAGATTTATTCTTCTTTAAAACATACCATGGCATCACATTTTTAAAATCAGGTGTATGATAAACCGTATCTACTGATTGATGCTTCCACCAAAACATATCATTTGTAGAACCATAGCATAAAGGATATCCTGCATCACGGATTCTTGCATTTTGTACTGTAGCCTTTATATTATAATGATAATTAGGTTGCTTATATATAATTGAATCAGTTTCCGGGTTTCTTGCATATATAAAATAAGGACCATCCATGTTTGTTAAATCCCCCATTGATGGCACACTAAAAGCTGAGTAATAAAAAATTTCATTTCCTTTGATATAACCAATTATTGTTTTAGTTAATCCAATACTATCATTTTTTTGAGTGTCCCCAATATGTTCTCCTTCCAATGAATATAGACGGAATGTGATCCCCTTGTTATTATCTACTGCTACAATATTATTATGCAAATCAAAAGCTGCCTTTGTTACTTTTATAGCTTCCCTTGGTCCTTGTCCTTTCTTAAACAACGATTTTATAAACTTGCCTTTGAAATTATACTTATAAATAAAATCTTCCTCAAGATAGATTGCATCATCTGTCACAGTAACACCTGTGTTAAAAAGGTCAGGCACTAGTGGTTCTTCATCTATACGTATATATGATATACTATCTATAAACTCTGACAACCTTAATGGCTCATTAGAATATTTTATATCACTTAAATCGATAATAGAGTAGGTTTGAATTTGTTCTTGCTCTTTATTGGTGGAAGAACAAGAATATAGGAGCACAATCAAAGATATTAATAATAACTGCTTCATCGAATCAATAATTTATTATTTAATTGAGAAAGAAAGTACTAAAGCACTCTCTTTCTCATCTTTAGTTTATCACCTAGGAATAGTGCCAACTATAGCTGAAGAATTCTTAGGTCCTTGACACATACACTCTGGTTGGTTAGACCCTGTGATGGTATAACCATTATCAAAGTTTGCATTTTGGTTTGCCTGATGACTTACTCCTGCCCCTGAAACTGTAGAACATGAGCCACATCTACAATAGCCAGGAGCTCCTCCTCCGAAAAGAAGGCCCTGCTGCTTTTTGTCCAACTCAGCTTTATCAAGCTGATGAAGGGAAATTCTTGAAATCTTCTTCATTGTCTTAAAGAATTAATTAATAATTAATCGGTTATATGTATCGTGCGTTACATTCTTAAATAAAAAGAAATAAGTGGAAGATTCACATTCTCCAAATCGTACTTCCACGATTTATTTCTTCTTTCTTTATGCTGTTCAGATGATAAAACCGCCAATATTCTTTCTGCGAAAGCATCAATCAACGATTCATTTCCATCTTCTGCATAAGTTATCGGGACACAGCATTCATCTTCTAGCATTTCACGAAGCCCTGTTGTGTCAGTACCTATTAAAGGAACACCATAAGCCATCATTTCAATTGCTACATAGCTACACTGCTCGTGAAAAGAAGGCATTACTCCCACATCTGCAATTTGATAAAACACAGATAAAAGTTCTCTATCCACTTTCCCGGCAAACGTTATCTTTCCCAAACTATCCCGGCATAAAGGCAAATATGCGTCATAGTTTCCATCACCCACAAGTAGCAAACGGACGTTAGTCAACTTTACCAAGATTCTTTTGAATGCATGGATTAATAAGCTTACTCCTTTTATTTCATCCAGTCTTCCTACAAAAAGAACTACTTTTTCCTCTTCGCCAAATGCCAATTTACGTTTCTCATTCCTACGATCCTCTTCAGTTAGCAATGTATCAGGAAGCCGGATGCCATTGACCATAGATACTATTTTGGAATCTGAAACCTCATAATCATTGCACAACAGATTATATGTATACTGCGAAAGGCAAATCACCTTATCCACATCGGTTAGAAAAGACTTATCCTGTAGATAGTCTCCATAAATCATCTGTTCGAAATTAGAAATTTCATTCCTATTACCATATATAATATCCCGAAACAACATTGTATTGCCTTTCAGAAGTAAGCACCAATTAAAGTAATGTATCGTTAGTACAATAGACGCTTCCGGGAATCGAGACTTTAGACATCTGACCATAGAAGCATGATGCAGATAATTGAAATGAAAAATGCATTCCTTCTCCGCTTTTACATATAAGGATAGCAGATAGGATATATTACGATTATACCTGTCAGTATAAGTATTATATAAGTCGTTGCTTATCCGAGGAATCTTTAAATATCTCACATTATCTTTTTCTATAAGCACAGTTTCTTTTTCATCCGAATCTAGCTCCACCACCGTAAGACGCAAAGAATCTGCTTGACGCAAGCACATTACAATCTGATTGATGTATGTACCCACGCCATAAGCGGCAGCTCTATTATTCGTATTGATTAAGTAAACTTGCTTCATAGTAATAATAATTTTAGTCCATTCTTCCAAGACAAGTTCTCTATTTCGCTATCCGCTTGATTTCCTACAATCAATCTCAAGATATCAGTATATGTATGGATAATCTTTCCGATTAAGATTAGTGAAATGAAGCATCAATGAGGTTCCAATGTATGGGTTATCATCGCTCTTTTGTGCTTTTCGGCAAGCGTCAACCAGTTCTTCAACATATGTTTTGTCTAAAGAAATCGGTTCACGTTGCCCTGAAAGTCGCAACGCCACATAACAAGCCAAGCCATCAAGTCCGGTCGTAAAAGAGTAGTCCGTGATACGTCTTAAGTCTTTCTCCATAATCTTCTGATCTATTTCAAAAAGAATATCATTGGAGTCGCCCGATAAAAAGTTATTCGCTAACAGGTATTCTATCCCCCATGCTATGCCACATAAGCCGGATTCGAATCCCCAACTCAGTTCGGTATGCATATCTTCAAAGATTTCATCTACTATTTCACCGGCAAAATCTTCATATAAAGGGTTGTCTGTATAACAGGCATAATGAAAGAAGAAAAGCACAAGTCCCATACGTCCATATCCAATGCCCGGATCAGTAGAAAAACTGCCATACATTAATTGATGATTAGCAATCCGATTCAACAGGATGTCTTTATCGTCTATATTGGTTTTAGATATTTGGCTTGTATGCTTCATAAGTTTATTTTTTTCGTGTGTTTCACTTGTCCTTCATTGTTTCTTTATAATGACATTCCAAAGAAAAGCATAATATTTGGAATCATTGCTAATCAAAATGTAATCTTTGTGTAATCAAATTTTCGAATTTGATTACATTTCACGAAATTAACGCTCGAAAGTCCCTCTACAAAGGCGTTTGAGGATGGAATATATTATTCAACATAAATAGTATTTATCAGTACTATTTCTTTAGTTTCAATTTTACAACAACAGGATTACTATCCTCCGTCAAGTCAGGGAAGGGGGATTTTGAACCGTCTTTAAAAAACTCTTCCGCATTTACTAAAGCATATAAGTAGCCATCTCTTTGAGACATCTTTTTTTCGCCTAATCCCTCTAAAGACAACTCCTTTAAATATCCATCCAAATCATTTTCAAAATATCGGGAAATAGTTTTTGCTTTTCCTCCTGCTTTGCAATATCCTACACCACCAGCTGTTGCTGCACTATATTGGAAAAGCACGCCACTCGTTAAAGCATATACATTCATAAGTTCTTCCCGATTATATTCACTCTTATCTATATCCATCAACATACTACGTACACGAAAAGCGTAATCAGCCGCAGATTCTTTTAACTTAAGCACATACCAAGGTTGTAAAGATTCAAAATCTGATGTGCGATAAAGAGTATCCAGCATAACAGGTCTTACCCAATAAAACGAATCAATATTGCCATAGTCTAAAGGATATCCGCTAGGTTTAGACGCTATCGGTTGTCTGGTAGCCTTCAAATCGAAATGATAATTAGGAAGTTTCATCATCACAGAATCTGTGGCAAGATTTTTTGCATATAATAAAATAGGTCCATTAGGATTTAATCTTTCACCTACTTTTGCTGCGAATGGTTGACAAAAATATGCATATACTTGCACATCTCCTAAATAGCCACAAATTATTTTAGTTGATTTAGTCTTTTCAATATCGAATTTGTCATCCGGGTCTTCATCTTTGTTTTTATTTTGATATCCCAAGAATTTTCCATCAAATGAGTAAGAATTATAATAAAGTCCTGCGGCATTTGAGACTGTTACATACTTCTTTTCGAAATTATAAATTCCACGGTCACTTTTAACAGCTTCTTCAGGGCCATTACCTTTTTGGAATAATGACAATAGGAATTTTCCATCCAAGGTGTATTTATAAATCTGCTCATGGTCAATAAATATAGCATCATCAGTTACAACAACACCTGCAAACCATATGTCTCCAATCAACGGTTCTTCATCCAAACGTATGTAGGATATACTATCCGCAAATTCTGATAATTTAGGTGACACGTCGGAATATTCAACTTCTGTAAGATCGACAATCGAGTATCCTTCGGAAGTTTCTTCCGGTTTCTCTTGTTTCACTGTTGCTGTGCATGAACAGAATAAAACGATTACAAAAATGTATTGCCAGTTTTTCATGATATAAGAATTTATTATTTTTTCAACTTCCATATTATCTCCTATTATTCCAAAGCTTTACCTCATCCCTCAACTCCCCGGCATCCATATTGCAAATCCTGATAAGTTCGAGTCTATTATTCGAAGCCATTTGCTTATTAAAGAAAATGGAATTGTCTCCACGAGGATGCCACAAATGATATAAGGGTCCTCCGTTGTTCACACCAATATGATAGCCAAGGATTTCCATCCTGCGGACGCGCTCGGCATCTTCCGGTCCCCAGCCGTAGAAGTGCTCATTCTCTGCACCACACTTCAAGTAAGTTTCACGATTTACGAGAAAGAGCCCGCCACACGAAGGACGACCAAGCCATTGGCTATAAGAAGCGGAGTGCTGCTGCAAGTGCTCCGAAAGCGAATCTGCTTTGAGGCACGCAATCGTTTGCTCTTCCGTCAGGTACTTCACTGTTTGATTATAAGGTATGACCATCACTTCACTCTCATCAAGAATCTTATTCAATGATTCTTCTATTTGTGTATAAGGAAGTATCACATCCGCATCCCACACTGCAACAACGGGAGTAGTGCACCGCAATAATAGCTGATTGAGATAATGCGTACGATAGAAAACAGGGGATTCGTCATATTCAAAATAAAATTCTACGTTAGCTAAGTTCTTCCATGCTTGATAACGGTTCTCTGTGTCGGCTTCCAAAATGAGTGTGCGGATACCTGTGGGCTGAAGATATCGGAGGACCGCATCCAGATTGCGCCGACGTTCGGGACTATCGACTCGAAGTGTGGTGATTACTGTGATTTGGCTTGCTTCTTTCATGCGCTTATCTTTTTGTGTGTTCTGCTTAACTCTCGTTATTTCTGCAATTTGGCTATCATCTTTTCCACTTTTGTCTTATAGAACCCGGTGTCCCGTAGTTCGAACAGCCAATCGAGGATGTCGGCTTGCGCACTTCCGGCTTCGTCCAGCTTGCGGTCGATCCAGTCGATGAGGTAGATCAGATTTTCTTTCAGTTCGATGCTGCGAAAGGTGTCGCCTTTTACCCAAGTGGGACGTATACGCATCAGGATATAACGTCCCAAACCTAGTATTCCGTTATCCAGACCCAAATCCTCCATCTCCTGAAGATAAATGGAATGTATGATATACGAATCTATCTCTGCGAGAGCGTCATCGGGTTCGCCTTCTACAAAGCCTTGCTGAAACAGATATTCCATCCCCCAACCGATGCCGCAAAGTCCATCGGCGAAGCTTAGAGGTGTGTCGACAGATAGGTGCTCAAAAATATCATCCAGCAAATGCCCCGCAATCTGCTCGTAATACTCATCCCCCGAATCACGGGCACAGTGGAAAAAGTAAATAACTGCACGCATCTTCCCGCGAGCCAATCCCAAGGATGAATAAAAGTCTTTATTCAATGCTTCCGTAATAGAATATCTGTTTAGTAATTCTTTGTCTTCCATAATATATTTCTTTATTGCCATGTTTTCACTTCTTGCTCCAACTCACTACGGGTCATTGAGCATATCTTCACTAACTCTGCCCGGTTCTGAAATGCTCTATCAGCATCGGAAGCCGAAGAGTTCGCTCCCCGGGGATGCCATAAGTGGTATAAAGGTTCGCTTTCCACTCGATGAACAGGATGTCCCAGTATCTCCAACCGATGACCACGCTCCACATCTTCGGGACCCCAACCGTAGAAGTGTTCATTCTCGCCGCCACAGTGAAGATAGGATTCTCTGTTTACTAGGAATGCTCCGCCCCAAGATGCCCGTTTGCGAAACGGAATATCTGGCGAGAAACAAGATTGGAGATAGGTATACTCACGATTGACTGCATAGGATTTACTCTGCTGGGCAGTCAAGAAACGAAATTCGCCACTGTAAGGGCTGCTCATCACGCATCCTTGCTCTAATATGGCACTCAATGATTGCTCTATCTGAGATTGGGACACTATGATATCCGAATCCCATACTCCTACAACGGGGGTTGAACACATATGGAGAAGTTGATTCAAATAGCGTGTACGGTGAAAGATTTCATTGGTATCTTCGATATATTTATATTGGTAATGGAACGTGGAAAGTAAAGCCGAACAATAAGATTGCTTGTCCGCTTCGAGAACAGTGACCGGAATTTCCATAGAATATAAACTATGAAGCACTAATTCCAAGTTTCTAAACCGCTCTGCACTATCTACCCGCACAGGGATTATAATATGTAGTTCTCTCATGTTTTTTCATTCCAAAGCACATAAGATTTAAGGAAAAACGGTCGAAAGATTAATTTCTATATATACCTACTCGTGGTAGGATTGCTCAAATGAGTGATTTATACGCAAATATATAATAGAAATTAGATCTTTCGACCGTATAGGTTTCTGGTGGTAAACGAGGTTAAGCAGTTATGGAAAGACTACTCTTCTTTTCCTTCTTCCGAATCCAAATTGATAGTCTCAATCCAGTACCATACACCATCTACACAAACCCACTGTCCGCCACCTTTCAAATTACCCATTTCTTCAGCAGACAATACTTCGTTTCCGTTCAATTCCTTCATTTTTTGTCCATGTTTAATGTTAACGCTACAAAGAAAAGAATAAAAATCGAATGTATTGCTAATCAAAATGTAATCTTTGAGTAATCAAAAAAAATATTTTGATTACATTTGCAGCAAAATTAATAGCATAAAATACACAAAATCAGATGAAGAGCTCAATTTACACGACGATTTTAGCCACTATTATTTTATCCTGTTTACAAATAACTTGGACATATAATATGTATCAGACCTATATCCAAGAGCAGTCATTGAAAGTTAGAAATCATTTTAGCGATTGCATTGATAGAGAATTACACATACGTAACAACAAGGACGTCAGTTTTATAGATCCATTAAAGCCACGTGTTTTTGTTAAAGAAGCAAGTGCTATGTCACCAGAAGAACGAAATCGTTATAAAGGAGACACCTTAAACCTATCTACATACCAACGCAAGGGAACTGGTAACGGAATCAGCGATATCATAGCACAACTTATTCAAGATAAGCTAATGGAGAATAGCCCTCTCCGCCTTTCCGTACTAGACAGCCTCTTCAATGACTACTTAATCAGCAACTCCATTGCAGCCGACTACTATATCGCCACCTACAATAAAGATACGATATTAACAGACCATATCGGCAACTTAAAACCTGATGATGAGAAGCCCGACGCTTCAACCCTCTACCCCATCGGCACTAAAGGAAGAATGTTCGTACAGATGCACGCAGATATTACACTATCCGATTTCCTGAAACAGCAAAGCATCATACTCGCTATATCCTCTTTATTGGTAATCATTGCCATCACCTGCATCATCTATCAGTTGAGGGTCATCAAGCGAAAAGACGAAGAACTGAAAAGAAGAGAAACTTGCATCAACGGAACGATACATGATTTAAAATCACCTATCAACAACATATGTATGCTCATGAAATACATCATGAAGGATACTACAGACCCGGACAAACGTGCTTTGCTTGAGCAAGGCGTTTCTCAAGCCCAAGATTTAATAGAAGATATCGATGCCCTGCTTATTACCGCTCGCAAAGACCGGCAACAACTCTTTTTGCAAAAGCACATGATAGACTTATCCGAACTGGCGGAATCAGCCCGGCAAACGGTTGCTTTGAAATACCCCTATAAAGAATTTCAGATTGAAATAAAAGCACCTGCCGGAGGATTGAAGGCCGAAGTAGACCCGATGTATATAAAAAATGTATTTATCAACCTACTGGAAAATGCCCTGAAGTATTCCGATAACAACGTTCATATTACAGTAGAACTGACGGCCCAAAAAGGAACAGCAACAATCAAAGTAAAAGATAACGGATGGGGAATAGACAAAAAGCATCAAAAGAAGATATTCACCCAATTTTATCAGGTTCCCAAAGGAAAGGACAGGCTGCAAAATGGATATGGCATCGGACTGGCATTCGTAAAACATATCCTACAACAACATAACGGCAATATCACAGTAGATAGTAAACCGGGAGAAGGCAGTACCTTTATCTGCCAGCTTCCACAACACAACACCTAAATTATGGATAAAATTAAAGTTCTTTTTGTTGATGATGATTTGTTATTCAGCAATATCATCATGAATGCATTGCAGGGTAATGGCTACGAAGTCAATTGCCAGCATTCCACTATCGGTATATCGGAATTGGTCAGACAATTTAATCCAGACATCATTCTGCTGGATTTGAAAATCGGCAACGAGAACGGCATCTCCGCTGTTCCCAAAATACAATTGGTTGCTCCTAATATCCCTATTATATTTATGTCGTCCCACAAAGAAAGCCATGAAGTGCAACGAGCACTGAAACAAGGAGCAATCACCTATCTGATGAAACCTTTTGACATGGAAATTCTCTTTGCCCATATAGACAGGCACGCTCGTCCGTGCACCAACATCTCTATTTCTATAGGCAGGCTGAAGTTGAATCTCCTGACGCAAACCTTATACAAGGGCAAGAATGAAATAAAGACACTCAGCAGACTTGAATTTGAAATACTCATTTTACTGTACGAACATAAGAATCAGTATGTGATGCTGGATGATTTGCGTGAACTGTGGAAGGACAAAACTATGAACGAGCACACCCTTTACAACTATATCAGCAAACTGCGCAGAATGCTCTCCGCCGACAAAAGAATTAAAATCGAAAATCACGGCAACGGCTATATGCTACAGATTTCAAGATGAATTATCACATATATCAAAGTTTTATTCTAACTTTGTCGTTTAAAATCGAATAAATAGTAAAACGTTATGGAACATCAACTGACCATTTACAACACGTTAGATAGAAAGAAAGAGCTATTTGTACCACTTCACGCGCCACACGTAGGGATGTATGTATGTGGACCGACTGTTTACGGCGACGCTCATCTGGGACACGCCCGCCCGGCTATTACGTTCGACGTACTCTTCCGTTATCTCACTCATCTAGGATATAAAGTACGCTATGTGCGCAATATCACCGACGTAGGCCATCTGGAACATGATGCTGACGAGGGGGAAGATAAAATTGCCAAGAAAGCGCGTCTGGAAGAGTTGGAACCAATGGAGGTTGTTCAGTACTACCTGAACCGCTACCACAAAGCGATGGAAGCGCTCAACGTCCTTTCTCCAAGCATCGAACCGCACGCTTCGGGACATATCATCGAACAAATCCAACTGGTTCAGAAGATACTGGATGCCGGATACGCCTACGAAAGCGAAGGTTCCGTCTACTTCGACGTAGCCAAATACAATAAAGACTACCACTACGGCAAACTCTCCGGACGCAATCTGGACGACGTGCTGAACACCACCCGCGACCTCGACGGACAAAGCGAAAAGCATAATCCCGCCGACTTCGCCCTCTGGAAGAAGGCACAACCCGAACATATCATGCGCTGGCCGTCTCCATGGAGTGACGGTTTCCCCGGATGGCACGCCGAATGTACCGCTATGGGACGTAAGTATCTGGGCGAGCACTTCGACATCCACGGTGGTGGCATGGACTTGATTTTCCCGCATCACGAATGTGAAATTGCACAATCGGTGGCTTCACAAGGCGACGACATGGTGCACTACTGGATGCATAACAATATGATTACCATCAACGGAACGAAAATGGGCAAATCGCTCGGCAACTTCATCACGCTGGACGAATTCTTCAACGGCACTCATGAGTTGCTGGCACAAGCCTATTCTCCGATGACGATTCGTTTCTTCATCCTGCAAGCGCACTACCGCAGTACGGTGGACTTCAGCAACGAAGCTCTGCAAGCCTCAGAAAAGGGCTTGCAACGTTTGACGGAAGCTATCGACGCACTGGAAAAGATTACTCCTTCATCGGCAACTTCGGCTGGTATCAACGTGAAAGAGTTGCGTGCAAAATGCTACGAAGCGATGAATGATGATTTGAATACACCCATCGTCATTGCACAGCTATTTGAAGGTGCACGCATCATCAACAACGTCATTGCCGGAAACGCTACCATCTCTGCCGACGACTTGAAAGACCTGAAAGAGACTTTCCAACTGTTCTGCTTCGAAATCATGGGATTGAAAGAAGAGAAAGGTTCCTCGGACGGTCGCGAAGCTGCATACGGAAAAGTGGTGGATATGCTGCTGGAACAACGCATGAAAGCGAAAGCCAATAAAGACTGGGCTACCTCCGACGAAATACGCAACACGTTGACAGCACTCGGATTTGAAGTGAAAGATACGAAGGATGGCTTCGAATGGAGATTGAATAAATAGAGAAATATCAAAAACAATATATTTCCATAAAAAAGAAGGTCGAACTCATTGCGAGTCCGACCTTCTTTTTTTAATACTTGATTAATCAAGAACTATCTCTCTTTCAGTTTAGACTCAATCGGGTCGTCATACTGCAACTGGAGTTTTGTCATCTCCTGCCTCAACTTCTCAGTAATCTTTTCATAACCGACTTTGCCATAGAGGTTATTCATCTCCGAAGGATCTTTTTTCAAGTCGAACAGTTCCCAACTATCAATATCATTGTAGAAATGAATCAGCTTGTAACGATTGGTACGTACTCCGTAATGTCTCTTCACAGCGTGCTCGGCAGGATACTCATAGAAATGGTAATAGAGTGACTTGCGCCAGTCTTTAGGATTCTTCCCCTTCAACAAAGGCAACAGTGACACACCTTGTATATCTTCCGGTATCTCCACTCCCGCCAACTCCAGAAAAGTAGGCGCATAGTCGATATTCTGGACCATCTGTTTCACTTTCCCGTTCTTGCCATGAGGCAAACGCATCAACAGCGGTGTACGGAAAGACTCTTCATACATGAAGCGTTTGTCAAACCATCCATGTTCGCCCATATAAAAACCCTGGTCGGAAGTATACACCACCAACGTGTTTTCAAGTAATCCATGTTCTTCCAGATATTTTAATACCCGCCCCACATTTCGGTCTACAGAGTGGATGACGCTTAGATAATCATGCATATATCGCTGGTATTTCCATTCTGCCAGCTCCTTACCTTCCAGCTTTCTTTCTTTGAAATCTTTAATGATAGGGTCATAATATGCATTCCACGCCTTCTTCTGTGCCGGATTCAGACGGTTGTACATCGCCCGTCCGTGCTTTTCGAGCCCCGTACTGGTATGTATCTCGTTTTCCTTATCCGCCATTTTAAGATCGTATACAAGATCCATATCTTTGAAGATATTCATTTCCTGCTGTGAAGCGGCTACGCGTCCCTCGTATTTATCATAAAAGTTTTCCGGCAATTGGAAACGAACATGGTCGAACATTCCTAAATCGCACGTATCAGGCATCCATGTGCGATGAGGAGCTTTGTGGTGCAGCAGCAAACAGAATGGTTTTTCAGCATCCCTCTCCTTGTCGAGCCACTCCAACGCCATATCCGTGATGATATTGGTGGCGTATCCTTCTTTTTGAATCCGCTTGCCGTTTTCGATGAAGAAAGGATTATAATAATCTCCCTGACCGATCAATATGTTCCAATAATCAAAACCTGTAGGATTGGATGTTAAATGCCATTTGCCTACAATAGCAGTTTCATATCCCGCCTTTTGCAATAACTTGGGAAATGTCTGCTGTGCTCCGTCAAATGTATGGGCATTGTCGGTGAATCCATTTTTATGGCTGTGTTTCCCCGTCAGCATACAGGCACGGCTAGGACCACTGATTGAGTTGGCCACAAAACTATTAGTGAAAACGACTCCTTCCTGCCCGATACGGTCGAGATTCGGCGTACGGATATAACGCTGGTCGTAAGCGCTGATAGTTTGATACGAATGATCGTCGCTCATAATATAGAGAATATTCATAGGCTTAGCCTCATCCCCCTTATTTCGCTCCTGAGCCATGGTAGATAAAGCGGTCAGGCACATCATGCCCGGTAATAGGATTTTGTTCATCATTAGAATATAGCTTTATTAATTAATTAATTAGCTTCCGAGTCGTCAGGCTGGTTGTATCCGTAGATGCTAAACTCGCTTAGTAAGAAATGACGTAATTGTGCCTGATTACTGCTATTTATAGCTGTTTCCACTCTGAAGCGGAAATATTTAAACGGCGTATCGGATGTCAGCTTGTCCGATGTGTATTTTGCGGCATTACCTACAGGAAGCGGGTTTGCAGCATCATCCTTTGTCAAATCCGTAATCTTAGTCCAGTTTCCGTCATCCAGCCAGGAAGTGTCCGTTTCATCTTCCTTCGGACCGACAGCGCTTACCCATACACTCGCTTCGATTGGTTCACCTCCGGCATGATTGCTGGTATTGTATTCAAACGAAAAATCGGTCAAAGTCACATCATCGGGTAGTGCCACTTGCAAGAAATGGGGCGGATCCGCCATTGTGAGATTGTTGACCGTAGAGAAATAAGTGTCCGTATTTCCATCCAGCAAGTTTCCTATCGCGTCTCCGTCACCTTCAGTAGTACTCAGATGACAGCAATACAGGTTACTCTCCGTCAGTTCCACTTTATAACGGGTGACAGGGGGCGTGGGAACCGGTTCTGAAACCTGAGTCACCTTATGTATTTCTCCACCCGTATCAGTCGGGCTGAATACTTGCAAAGTAAATTCATAGGGACCGTATTCGGCACGGGTATTAGTTACATCCAGCCCGGTGGTATAGGTACTCACCAGCTTGATTATGTTTTTCTTCAAATAGTGATCATAATACTCTACTCTGACATACTTGATGGTAGAATAATCTTCCGGTAAATCCCATGTCAATTGAATGGCACCTGGAGTGGAACTGCTAGCAATATTGACAATATCGGCAGGGATGATATTTTCTTTATCATCTGAGCAACCTGCCCACATTATCATGGACAGGAGGGTGAATAATAATATGTGCGTTCTCATAATCATTAATACTTAGGATTTTGAACCATTTGAGGATTTGTACTTACTTCGTCTACCGGAATAGGCATCAGGTAGTTCATCGGAGTAGCGAACCGACGTACATTGCCCAGTTCTATGGGTTGCAAGAAAGTTGCATCTGTTGTTCCGTCTACGTTCAGACCCCGTTGTTTCTTATTAAGATACTCGCCCATTTTCCAACGCCGCAAGTCCCAAAAGTTATGACCTTCCATATACAGTTCAATCATACGCTCTTGCTTCACAATTTCCATCAGGCGGTCCGGATCAGAATAGCTGGTCAACGGGTGCTTTGCCTTCGCCCATGAAGTGAGCACGGGCGAGATGCCGGCACGTTCACGAATTTCATCCAGTTTCGCCATTCCTTTTTCTATCAAAGCTTGGTTTCGGCTGCCTACACAAGCTTCGGCATAATTGAGATACAATTCGCCCAGTCGAATGATAGGTATCGGATATTTTTGAGTGGGTGCTCCGTCACCGATACGAATCTGGATAGCGGGATGAACGCCTTTCTTATTCAAATAGCCTGTAGGGGAATAGTTATTGGTTCTACTCCATCTACCACAATTATCGTTTTTCTTATACTGAGTCAGCCATCTCAGCTTCTTCTTATTAGACATATCCATGCTTGCCTGAGGACAGCCTTCTTTTCCGTCGCCTACATAATTTCCCTGCGCACCACATTCGTAGAATCCGTTGTGAAAAGAAATCCATGAATAAAATCTCGGTTCACGGTTGAAATGCAAGTTCAATGTTATTCCCTTACCTTTTGTATCGTCGTCCATAATGTCTGTGCCATAGCATTCCGAAGGTTCAAAAAACTCCGGATCTTCTTCTATAGGAAGTCCATTTTCCGTGTAGAAACGTTCCACCATTGTCAATGAAGGTCCATATCCACCACCAAAAGCACGGAAAGGCAACGACTTGTTCTGCAAACTGTAGGTTTCTTCATTACGCGTATTTGCCCACAATACTTCTGTGCTTCCCCGCTTGTCCGTATATACCAGACGAAGCTGGCGC
Organism: uncultured Bacteroides sp.; assembly: GCF_900547205.1. Taxonomy (GTDB): domain Bacteria; phylum Bacteroidota; class Bacteroidia; order Bacteroidales; family Bacteroidaceae; genus Bacteroides. The sequence goes on along the minus strand of NZ_URFY01000001.1, from coordinate 170,146 downwards.
TGTATTTTGTCCGTCGGATAAGGAGCTTCGGATATCAAAGCATCGTCACCGGTGAGCTTATACAAATTATATCCATTGCTTTCGGCAAAATTAATTGCTTCGAGAGCAGCGTCTGCAGCTCTCACATATTTGTCGGCACTGAACTCCTGAGAGATAAGATGTGTTCCATCATGGTTCACAAAATCACTATAATACTCGGAATTGCCATTAAACAACGGTGAAGCTGCATAGAGTAACAAGCGTGAGCGCAGTGCTTTGGCTGCTACACTAGTGGCAAAGCCATACTCCGTTCCTTCACGATGGGCAGGCAGCACTCCGGACAGACGTTCAAGCTCGCCAGCCACCCATTCTACACACTCATCATAGGGGGAGCGGGCTGCCATCTTTTCGTAAGCAATCCCCATATCGGGCAGGTCCTTCACCAAAACAATTGGTCCGTAGTTCTTCATCAGGTTCATGTGATAGTAGGCTATCAGAAAGTCCACCTGATTGATATAGTCGCTTTTCTTTTCTTCCGCCATTCCGAGCACTTTATCTATGTTTGTCTTCAACAGATAGCATTGGCGGATGCCTTTATACATATTTTGATATACAGCTTCCACCCCTCCCAGATTGGATGAAGTATATCCCCCTTCAAAGTAGAGCTTAATAGGTTCACCAGAAAAACAACTCACGATTTCATCACCGGCATAGTCGCAGTTGACATGCGTATTCTGATGAGCGGGCATATATCCGTAGCAAGAATATAAATAGCGCTCTGCTGCATCCTCTGATGCAAAGGCGTCTTCCTCGGTAGCGGTTTCTTTGGGTACAATATCAAGATAATCACATGAAACGAAACTGCTCAGCAACCCTGCGAATATTAGAGTCTTATATATATTTTTCATATTGCAACTGTATTATTGTTTATTAATCGTCATCTGGAAACCAATGTTGAACACACGCTGAGTGGGATATTTCAATCCGTTTCCTCCACCCATTTCAGGGTCCCAATGCTTAAACGGAGAGAATGTCAACAGATTCATTCCGCTTACATAGAAACGCATATTCTTATAGGTATAACCGATCTCCGCATTCTTCAATTTCAAGAAGGCGGCATTGCGCAGCCAATAATCAGAAGCAGTAGTATTGTTCTTGTTGGTGACGCGTGTAATTCGCGGATAAACTGCATGAACATTAGGATTGTCTTCCGTCCAACGCTCCTCAGCAACCCAGTCTAAAACATTACGCAAACTTTCGTCTCCGAAAGGATGGAAGTTACTCATCATCAATGAACTCTTTGCTACCCCCTGGAAAAAGAAAGAGAAATCAAGATTCTTCCAACGGAACGACGGACCGAATCCGTATACAATCTCAGGAATGGTTGGATTACCAGCCCATACCCAGTCTGAAGCATCCACTACGTCATCATCATACCCCTTCATTTTGGATACGTTTTTATACTTAATGTCACCCGGACCCAAAATACCGCCTATCACCTGACCATAAGCATCGACTTCTGACTGATCGATGAATAATCCGTCGGAAATCAAAACCCCGTTCATATTCCAGCTTTGACCTACTTTCGATTGGAAAGAGTATTTAGGAGATTCGTCCAGTTCGGTCACTTCATTATGGGCATAGGTGAATGTTCCTTTCATCGTCACCGACCAGTCTTTATTGAACTGTTTGAAATAATCGATGGAGAGATCGACGCCCTGATTCTTCATAGCGGCATAGTTACCGAATACTTTTGTACCTGTCACACCGAGGTATTTAGGAATTGTGCTACGTTCCTGGAAGATATCCCGGCGGTTCTCCCTGAACACATCTACACTAAGGTTCAGCGAGTGGAATAATTGCATATCCACACCGATATTGATTTTCTCGCCTACTTCCCAGGTGAGATCTACATTGGCATAGCGTGAATAGGTCGGTCCATTTTTGCTATAATCGGAGTTGATGCCGGTAGTATAGCCGATGCCTCCCAGATTAACTACAGACTGATAGGCAAAACGTCCGGAACCGATATTATCATTACCAACCAATCCCCATGAGCCACGTATCTTCAGCCCGTTGATGACATTCTTCAAGGGTTTGAAAAATTCTTCTTCACTAATGTTGTAGCCCACAGCAACTGATGGAAAGAATCCCCAGCGATGACCTTTGGCGAAGTTCTCGGAACCATTGTATCCCATATTTACTTCCGCCAGATATTTGCCACCGTATGAGTAGGAGAAACGCCCAGCAATCCCCTGCTTACGGTAGGGAAGTGCGTTAATGATATTCCCTTCACTCAGATGGATATTCTTCTCGTCTTGATTATAAAGAAACATTGCGTTTACGCTGTGCTGTCCAAAAGTACGATCATAGTTCAACGATGCCTGCAAGTAGAAGCGGCGGTCGCCCGAATTGGATACACCTGCTTTCAAAGCCGTATCCATCACAGTTCCATCTACATTTTGAAGTTTGGTGGTAATATCATATACACCGTTGTTCACCGTAAATCCTTGCAGGTGATATTTATTCCAATTGGCATAGGTACTATTGGTGTTGCTCGAATAGTTCTTAAATGAGGCCAATGCCTTGAAAGATAGTCCTTTCGTGAAGAAGTCCAGTTTCTGTTCAAAATCCAACGCAGCCACAACGGTGCTGGTGAATGAATCATTGTATCCCTTTACCAATTCTGCCACAGGGTTGCCTTGGTAGGAGGGTTTCAAACGGTCGTTCACGCCCCATTTAATATGATCGTTCACACCATCGGCCGGAAAATAAATAGGAGCTTCCACGGGGCTGGTGTTGATTGCCGCGCTAAACAAATCACCTACGCCGGCATTCGGTGTCTTGGCGTCTGTCATCTGCACGTTCAGGCGCAAGGAAAGGCGGGAGGAAGGACTCAGATAAGCATTGATATTGTTTTGGAATGAATACCGCATCCGATTGATATTGTTCTTATAAGAAAAGAATTCTTCGGCACGGTTCTTTAACATACCCGTCTGGTGAGTGATGGTCATACTGGAGAAATAATCCACCCGTTTGCCACCACCACGGATGTTTACATTGAAGGTTTGGTTGAACGCCTGATTCTTAAACATCTCGTCATACCAATTGACGTCAGGATACACATAAGGGTTCAATCGGGCGCGTGTACCGGCAATCTCTTCCGCCGTATACGGCTGTTCGCCACTACCGTCATGACGCAGGCCTTCATTGAACAACTCCATGTATGTGGCGCCATCCACAAACTTCGGACGGCTGGTAGGAGTCGATACAGACCCTTCGAGACGAAAGTTTATAATCGGCTTGTCAATGTTGCGACCCGACTTGGTAGTGATAATCATTACACCGTTGGCTCCTCGAGTACCATACATGGCTGTTGCCGTAGCATCTTTTAGGATAGAAAAGCCGTCAATGACCTCAGGATCAATCGTATTCAAGTCTCCACCGGAGATTTCCACACCATCAAGGATAATCAACGGATCGGTAGCACCGCTCATGGTAGAAATACCGCGAATATAGAAGTTTGCCCCATCGGCTCCGGGCTGTCCTCCCCGTTGCACGGCAATTACTCCGGCAAGTCTTCCGGCAAAGGTGCTGGAAATGGAAGCTGTAGGCGCTTGCAGGTCTGTCGGGCGGATTGTTTGCACCGACCCCACCATAGAAGCTTTCTTTTGCCCTGTTCCGTAGGCTGTAATCACGACTTCGTCCAGGCTTTTCGTATCTTCTTTCAATACGATAATTATGCTCTGGCGCTTTCCTACTTTCACCTCCTGAGTGACGTAGCCGATATAGGATACAACAAGTATCGAATTTTCTGACGGCACAGTTAAGTGATAAAGACCATTCATATCGGTGGTAGTACCCGCCGCCTCATCTTTCACTTTTACGGTTGCCCCGATAATCGGTTCTCCTCTTTCATCTTTCACAAATCCCTGAATCAGTTTCTTACTTTCCGACTGTTGTGAGACAGTGCTTTGCGCTTCTTTCTTCTTTAGAAGTATCTGCCGGTCATTGATTTCATAAGATACTGACGTACCTTTCAGAAGACGGTCGAGTATCTGTTCAATGGTCTGTTGTTCAACTTCTACCGATACCTTTCTGGAAGTGTCCAGCAGATCCGAACGATACATGAATATAAATTCACTATGCGACTCAATGTAGTGAAAAATAGTTTTGATAGTAGTTTGTTCAAAGTCAAAAGTGAACTTTTGACTTTGTGCATAAATTAGATTGCTGGAATGACTCCAGACTGAGGTTAACAAAAATCCCCATACAAACATAATTTTCGTTAAGCGATTCATTATGATTGTTCTTTTTAGATTGTTTTCCATACTTTTGTAAAATTGATTAATACCAGATTTTTGGTTTTTTTCTTCTTATCCGGACAGTATTCGCAGTACTGTTCGGATTCTTGTTTTTAGGGTTACTATGTTTTCATATATTACTTTTTTATTAAAAGTTAAACAATATGTTTCTTCTCTCCATTTTTTAGTTTACTTTCTGATGTGCCAGCACATATCCATCTTCTAGCTTGGTGACTGAGAAACCTCCTGTGATTGAAATTCTTCTTAAGACTTCATCTATACTGCATTCCAAATCTACCTTACCGACAATGTTCACTGTAGCAATTTCATCACTACATTTAATGTCGACACCATAATAACGGCTCAAACGAACAAGTACAGTATGCAGTTCTTCATTTTTCAGGGACAAAATGCCCTTTGTCCAGAGCATATATTCTTCTGCATTTACTATAGACTTTGTAAGATTCCCGTCAACCCAAACGGTAGCTTTATCATTGGGTGCAAGCGTCAGTTTCTCACCGGTTGTACTTGTTATATTTACCTTACCTTGCGCCAGCACCACTTCTTTGAGTTCCGGACTATCGCTATAGGCATTTACATTGAAAACAGTGCCCAACACTTGTATATTAAACTCTGCCGTATTGACGATAAAAGGTGCCTGCTTGTTGTGGGCGACATCCAAAAACACTTCACCGTCTACATAAATCTCCCGTCGTTTGTCTGAGAACGTGGCCGGATACACAACCTTTGTCCCTGCATTGACACACATTTTTGTTCCATCAGAAAGAATCACATTGGTATACTTCCCTTTAGGCACGAGCAAACGGTTATATTTAATATCCTCAGTTTCATTTGCCTGTTCGTTTCCCACCTTTATCTCATTGATAGAAACCGTACCGTCCTTTTGATATTCAACAGTAGAGCCTCTTTTTACTTCCACTGTTTTTTGATTGTTCATAATCAACTGTATCTCTTCGGTGTTATTTGATAAATCCTTCAAGGAGACGGCTATTTGTTCCAACTTCGCATCACTCTCCCATCCTCCTCTATCCGTCAAAAAGAACACCAGTATAAAAATAGCTGCAACAGCGGCTGCTGAGCTCCAAATACCGATTGAGTATTTTTTTCTTTTCGCAATTGTTTCCTCTGCCAAGCTTCTTTCCCATTCAGCATACAGAACGTCGCCCAACTCTTTATCCGAAAGCTTGTTTACGCTCTCCTGCAACTTCTTTAAATCTTCATGAGGAAGCCTATTCCCGGCATAGCGGGAAATCAAGAGATTAATATTTTCTTTATTTTGGTTCATAACTATTATCTGCGGTTTATAGTAATAGCCACGAAACGGGATTTTATAACATACTGAGTTATATGTTATAAAACATATTTTAAAATAAGAGTACCTTTATAACCAGAAGAACAGTATAAAAAAAGATTTTGCGAGCTTCCGCCTGATGATTTTTAAAGATGTGGATAATTGATTTCGGACCACTTGCTCGGTTATTTGGAGTTTATCTACGATTTCTTTCACGGAGAGATTTTCTTCTTTGCTGAGTTCGAATATCTCACGCTGTCGGGGAGATAATAACAGCTTGGCTTTATCCAGTTCGGATATGAAATAATCAAAATCTAATTGATGGATATCCGGTGATTCTGAATATTCAATATCATTGGTAAATGCAACATAGTCTTCCATTTGTGGATGATTCACCTGATATCTGAATTCCTTCAATACCATGTGATAGGAGATGGTGAAAAGATAAGATTTAAATGATTTGTCCGTTTCTATATTTCTGCGGTTATCCCAGATTTTCACAAAGGTTTCTTGCACTATGTCTTCGGTCATGGAGCGCGATTTTACTAACGAAAAGACAAAACGATGCAGCAACGGCGCCCACTTATTATATAAATAAGTGTACGCTTTATTAGAATCATCTTTCAGTAATTCAAGCAGATGCTTTTCGGTTTTTATAATCATCTCCATTCATTAAGGTTTCACAAAACTAATAAAATTTATGAATCTAGCGCTCATTGTTGGCTATTATTTGGTTTGATAGAAATTTAGAGAGAAGACGCAAGATGCACGTTCCCTATTTATTCTACGCACATGACCTGCAAATAACAGATTTCATCTTTAGCAATATAAGTCTATGTTTTTAAAAGAATCATATCAGCTTTCAGAACGGGAAACCGTATCTATTATTTACCTTTCAATTCAATTAAAATCATTCTTTCTTTTTCCCACCTTCATCATCTATCAAAAATTGTTTATCATTAATGCACAAACTCTTTTTAAGTTTATAATAAAAACCGTTATCGTTTATTATAAACGGGTCTAGAGTTTATTATAATCCCACATATACCGTTTTAGTAGTTTTAATTTAAATTTATGCAACAAAAAAGGCTGCAAACCCCATAAGAGTTCGCAGCCTAAAGCCTTCAAAGGGATTATTCACACCCTAATCCCCATGAATATTTACTTGAGTATCTGTCTTAATATTACACTTTATTACGGTTAGATATAGATGCTTATATGAATTGCCTTCTTTCATTTTTAAGTTTTAATTTTTAGTTTTCTTCCACTTAACGTCTACAAATATACAAAATAAAAATGCGTTTGTCAAGTCCTTCGGACTTTTGATCGTTCATTTCGGGACGAGAACTGCAAAATCAACTTCACCTAAAAATGGATGCCGGCACTTCACCCGTCCAACAAGCAGGTTGTTTTACTTTGAACAGATGCAAAATAACGGCAGCCGTATTCACTGTATTATTAGCCTCAACCATATTCACTCCTTTAGCAATGCCGGGACCTACTATTCCCCAAGGAACAATCATTTCATCCGTGCTGACACCGCCATGACCGTAACCGATTCCACCGTGGTCGGTCAGGAACATGAAATGTGCGTTGTCATACAAGTCTTCTTGTTTCATCTTGTCGATTAACTTGCCTATTTCCACATCCGCTTCTTCAATCGAACGTATATATTCCGGTGACATCCATTTGTGCTTATGTCCGGCATGGTCGGTGTGCACGGAATAGAGGAATACCAGTGTGGGGTCTTCACGATTTTCTACCATGAAGTTGAATGCCTTCTCATAATTCGGCAGATATTCGTCTTTTTTTAGGAAACTTACCTCATCCAGATACTTCTGATTATAAGGATAGATTAAGTTGAGCCAATTGTAATAGAAAGCAGTCTTTATGCGCGGATTGGCATCCTTCAGCACTTTAAATACCGAAGGAAAATATCCGTCGGCATCCGTCTCAATGGCTGGAAGTTTGTGCTTTGCCAGCGTCCAAGCGTTATTCACTACTCCGTGCTGCTCGGGACCGCTACCAGTCAAGTGGCTTGTCCAATTGGGCAACGTAAATGAGGGCATCACTACACGGGTTTCTACTGACAGTGTACCTTGCGATAGTAGCGCATCCAGATTCGGAGTTTTTGCCTGTTGGAATCCGGCAACGCAGATTCCATCCAGACTAATCAAAACAACTCTCTTTGACTTTCTCCTCTCTGCTTCGGAAGTAGAAGAGACGAAAGCGGACAATGGCTGCGGCAAGGTAGCCGTGCCGAGCAGCAATGTGCCGGCCAATCCCTTCTTCAGGAAGTTTCTTCTCGAAATTTTCATCTTATTCTTTAAGCTAAATAGTTTTTAAAATTATTTATATTCCAACCATGCCGTAGCATTTGTGTTCGTATCTGTAGAGAAACGAATCCATCTCGCTTGGAAAGGAGCTTTCAATTCATGAGTCAGGCTCTCACCGGGTTTCACGGTCAGTGTGGTGTATTTCATCCATTTTCCGTTGCCGGTAGGGTCTACTTCGATGGTGAAAGCTACCTCCTTCTGAGAGTCATGCGACAAGGTAAGTTCTTTCTTATCGTAGAAACCTATTAGGTACGGGTCAGATGTCACTCCCGCTTCAACAGCCGTATTTTTCCAAGGACCACCCTTGCCAGTCGGTTTGCCCAAGCTCCAGAGATCGTCGATAGCTCCTGCCCATACGGCGGCTTTGCCATCTTCAGAAACAATGATATGTTCGTTGTCACCCGCAGCTTTCGGATTGATACCTGTCATAATCAGCATACCGCGATAAGAAGCATAGTCATGAATACGGAAATCATGAGTAGCTATCGGACGTATTTTTGCATATCCGTCGGCATTTTCGGCAGGCAGTTCGTAGAATGTGCCGTGGCAACTGAACATATCGCGTTCCGTAGCCACTTCGCGGCAGATACGCAACAAATCCTGTCCCATCAGCTTAGAATAGCTTTCATCGCCCAGCGGCAACCGCCAACGTCTGCCTTTATCGTCTACAATCAAGATTGAAGATTCGTCGATAGTAACAACCTGATGAGGGATGGAGAATTTCTCACGGATAAAATCGGCAGTCTTTGCATCCTCTTTACGAACTAACGTCAACGTATCACTCATCTCGTAATATCCGTTTTCCACCACTTTGCCATCTTCAATGCTTGTAGCCAAAAGCCCCAATGCCCTTCTGTTCTTTCCCAAGCCATACAGCAATCCGCCCAGACTCTTATCCTCAGTTACTTCAGACAAGCCTTTGAAAATTCCATCTGAGGAAACGGAGCGGTTATCGGCATCTGTATATACGAAACTTACTGTGACATTGCTGCCTTTGTCCGATTTCACACGAATCCATTCCCCTTGTTCTTTTGAGTCGAAAGGAAGATAAACTGATTGTCCGGCGGGGACAGGCATCTTTGCCATTTCGGTCCACGTATTATTGCCTTGGCGGTCTACTTCAAATGTAAATATGATATCTTGCATTCCATCATTTTGCAACCAGCAGCAGCGATTTTTCCAGCCGGCAAACAGATAGGGTTCGCAATATACATTTGCCTGTATCTCTTCTTTTTCCCAAACTGCACCGTCGGCGGTTGCAGGACCCAGTTCGTCAGGTTTCGTCAGAGAGGTGAACCATAAGTTTGAGTTCGACTGTCCGGGACCTTCAATGTTACCTTTGGCTTTGCGCTTATTTAAAAACTCTTTCTGTGCAGAATCATCGCAACCGAATACCAGTTCATCATTCCAGCGGGCGAAGTCACCTATCACTTTCAGATAACTTGTACGGGGGCGGATACCTGCTGAGTTTTCTGCTGTAAAAGTCTGCGGGAAACGCCAGAACAAGCCGTGCATAGTCATCAGATAATCCGGTTGTCCGTCAGTGCCGACATTGCGGATACGCGGCCATTCGGTGTTCCATCCGTGAGCGCCATCGTAAGAATGGCTGGCTTTCGGAAGACGATAGAAAGTCCATCCCTTGTGCGGTTGCCTTACGCCAAGCAATACCGATTTATGATCCCATCCTGTAGCCCATATCGGATCTGTTTCCGGATTTGTATTGCCATAGATGCCGCCGGGACCTGTTAACTCTACAAATTGGTTGCGGCGAATCACTTTCCAGTCTTTGCCATCCCATTCGGAAAGAGAGCCGGATAAAGCATCAAAATGTTTCATGGCGGCAGCGCTGTTCTCTCCATTGTTGGAGAATATCATCACACCCTGACCGGAATACAAGCCTTTGCCGTGTGCTCCCGGCAGCAGTTCTACGTGTTTAGGATTATTTTTAGGATCTTTTTTATACAGACGCCAGCCTTCATTGCTGTCTCTATACAGTTCTTTGGCTTTCAAAGAGTTCACATCCACTTCGTAGAAACCTTCTTCCATGGTTCCTATATAGATTTTGTTAGCAGGATCGGTCAGGTGGCGTGCCGAACCTGTATAGCGGCCGGGAGCCTCTTGCCAAGGAAGCACTCGTACGTCTCCAGTTTCGTTAATAAAATAAGGACCGATGTTAAGCTGATTCGATTCTTTATGAATTAAACGGTTGGCAGGCGTCCCACCGATACTTTCCGAACGTACTGTCATCTTCTTGTCCGGAGTTATCTGATATAACTTGTCGGATGATCCGAATGGCAGGTGAGGACCGTAAGTGATAGCCCACAGACTTCCTGCCCATGGCACGACTGCACCCGTTCCACATTCGCCTTCATTGTTGTAGAAAGCCAGTTTGGGATAGATTCCCGATATGTTATCTTTTTGTGTTTGCTGGGGGGTAGTGCATCCCATTACCCCCAACATTAATAATCCAGTAAAATAGTGTTTCATATTATTTTTTTTCGATTAATAAATTATTCAATGATTCAAAGTGAGACTTCTACTTTTTCTCCCGATGGAGCTACCGCAAAGACCTGAACCCTGGTTCCTAAAACGAATTGCGCAGGAAGGGTAAATGTGTTGGCCGGGGAGATAAATAGTAATTTATTGTCAGACCATACTTCATAGGCTGCCACATTCTTCCAATTAACCATCAAGAACGTCTGACCGTTTCTTGACGCACTTCCAGTAACAATGCTGCTATTGGACTTATAAAGCCCCTTATTATCATCGCAAATATATTCTACTTTCTTGGATGGTTTGGGAAGCCCCATTGCCTTGATACGTTCTTTGGCTTTGTCGGCCATCTCTTTAGTAACCGTAAACTGCTTAGACGTATAGTCATTCAGTTTATAATCCACCGGTTCGTAGAATCCCCATTTCGTGAAGAACTCTGTAAAATCCAATCCGGCTACCTCACTTGCCAGTACCGTAAATTCCACTTGGCTTTCTCCCGGTGTGTCTTTGTCGGCTGTTTCCCGTATCTTTTGGTATAAGTCTTTATAGAAATCTTTGTTTCCTTCTATCTGGGTGTACAAATACAATTGCCAGAAAGGTACTAACTGACACCATACATCTATATCCGATCCATCCGGCGTTTTTCTCACGTGCGGATGATCAATCGGCAACAAGAGTGACATACCCTTTTCATAAAGGCTAGTATATTTGCCACTACTGGGAGTAGCCATTAGACGGGATTGGTTTCCAAAGGTGGTCTGTACATACAATGAATGAATGTTGTTGGTTACTTCCGTCATTCCATGCCAGCATAAGCCTGGCTTGGTTTGGAAAGTATGTCCTACTTCATGGGCAGGTCCCCAAACACTGGTTCTCATTTTGTCTACACTACATAAATCATTCATCTCACTGGCCACGTATCCGGTATGATAATCAGCGGCATACATATAACTGTTGTTATACATCACAGAGAAGCAGACATAATTCGGATTCATACGATTGTATTTCTTCAATCCCATAAATTCTTGCTCAAGCAGCACCAATTCATCATAGATATCCACCAATGCCTTCCCGTCGGGAGTATACGACTTAAAGCTGCTTACCGGGAACATCAAATGAGAGTACTCACCCAATACATCAAAATGAGGAGCAACCGCAGCATTCAGTAAGCGTTCCCATTCTCCTGCCTCATGAATCTTAGTGTCGAAATATCCGTTTACCTTTCCGGAAGGAATATGGATTTTGATTTCGGGGGCCGATTTATAATCCGGTGTATGATAACAGATATAAATCAAGCCATCCGATTCGGCAATGAAGCGGTTTGTACCCTTTCTTAGGTTATGAGAATAATTCTTGTTGAATCCATCTTCACCCGGTACATACAGATTCAAGACACGGGCTGTGAGCGGAAGCCCATTGGTTTCGCCAACCAAGATAATCACTTCCTTGCCCTGTTCCACGAATATTCCCGTAGGATTGGACAACAAGTCGTGCGCCTTGCTCAGTTTATTCTCTTTCTGGAAAATGCTCGGGTGAGGATAAGCCTTATAGTTATTGATGCGGAACTCGGCAGGATAGTTACCTCTCAACATATAGAAAGCCATATTACGGAACAGGGGATCCGTGCATTCTTCAATCTGTTTTTCGGTAATGCCCGCTTTCAATTGCGTACACGTCACATCTTCAAAAAGCGTCATCGGATCGAAGTTGTTGGGATTCTGACGGTAGAATTCCACTTCTCTCACCAGCAAGTATCTTTTGACACTCTGATTGGTTGTATACACCGTTTTTGCCACTACTTTGATTTCTACCGGATCTATCAATGCCACCGGAAAATCAATGCGTGTGGGAGTAGTACCAGCATCGAACGCTACATCTTTCATCACCAATTTGAAATCTGCATCGGTCTTCGTCTTGACATATACGTCTCCTACAGACAACGCATCCTTGTTCTTATCATCATACCATATAAAATAATCAATCCGGGATTGATCTTCAAATTTGAAAATAAGACTTAACGGCCACGTTTTCTTAGCCGGATCGGTCTCTGCTTCCGATGCTTTAAACTCATCCTTGTCACTACATAGATAGCCGCTGCCTGTGCCTGAGTACTTACCATCCCAAGCTCTTACGAAAGGAGTGGATGATTTTTCGGAGATGGCTCCCAAGTTGTTGCGAGCCTCACCTCCTGCAATTGGCACCATTACATCTTCTCCATAACCGGATTCACCGCTTTCATATTCGCCGGCGCTTTGCGTAACCACCAACTCCGCAGATATTTTTTTCTCATCAGCGCTATTTTCTTTTACAAGAATGGTTCCTGTACGCTTATCTCCGGTATTACGGTCTACAATGTAGTTATGAGTATTAGTCTGCCATTCTATAGTTCTGGTTTCCGGAGCTTTCTTAATCCAATCGGATGGTATAATTTCATACTCCACATTCGTAGTAACCGTAAATTCGATTGTCTCTCCCACATTTCCGACAGTTATATTCTCGGGAGAAATAAAGATTCCCTTACCCGAACCTAACTGACGCACCGTTAGTTTACGGACCAATTCATCGATTCTCACTGTAATAATAGCTTCACGGGATTCGATGGCATTGTTTTTGTTAACCGCAATCTCCATGAATTGTTTTTTATCTTGCACGTCGGCTGTTACCGAGCACCAGCCTCTCGCTTCCAGATTAACCGCCGCCACCCAATTGATGCGATTGGAAATAATTTCGAGCGCTTTTCTACCTCCTTCTTGTTCAAAGTCAACAGTCTCTGCGACTATTTCCAACGTCGGTATGCTGCCAGCGCCTTCATCGTCGTTGCAAGCCGAGAATAAACATACGGCAAACAGCATGACAAAGCAGCTCCAATATAAATATGTTCTCATGATTTTAATTTTATATTTACACATTGATTATAATCACGCTTCCGGGTCAAAGAAATAATATTCGACCTCATAAATCCGGAATTCGGCGAATGAGAAGTTCTTCACATCACTGCCCGTATGCACAGTAGGCACCTGGAAACGGAAATAATTGAAAGCAAAAGGTGCTCTATATTCTTTAGAAAGAAAAGAATCAAGCGGTTTGGTAGGGAGTCCGTCGGCATCTTGCGTCAATGTAGTCACTAGTGTCCACGGATCGGACTCCATCGCTTTCACATAACATTCAATTACCGAAGGGAATTTGGCATCTTTATGGTCTCTGTTGATATAGGAAAACTTAATAAATTCCTGTGTCTTCGGATAGTGGATGTCATAATAGCGGGTAACTCCGGTTGCCGTACTTGTGCTATAATCAAAATTCACAAAAGTTTTATTGTCGTTATCAAACAAAGATTCCGCTTTAGAGCCGCTATATATTCCCGGAATATCTATATCATTGGCCGTGATCGTCAGTTCCCTGCTGGTATATGTTTCGGTAACTTCGGCACGTTTCGGCGTTTCAGCAATCTCATGAACTGTTCCTGGAGTAAAAGTAGTACTGAACGGCTGTATTTGGAACTTATACTCTCCGTATTTCAACCGCAAGTCATCAATTAAGATACTGTTACTAAAACTGCTGGCCGTTTTTCTCACTTCTTGTTTTTTAGCCGGATCAAAATACCGCACTTCCACATAACGGACATTACTATTCTCCGCATCAGGACACTCCCAATTCAGCTGGATAGCGCCGGGAAGGGCTTCCGAGGTCAGGTTGGTAATATCGGTAGGAGCTACTCCCTCGTCGTTATCACTGCAAGATGTATGGGTTAAGGCAAAAAATGCCATTGCATATATTACATATTTCTTCATAATCGTATTACATTTAAATTAGTCACTATATCCCGGGTTCTGTACCAGATTAGGATTTTTATTGATTTCGCTAATGGGCAACGGCATCAGGTAGTGTGCCGGGATGAAATTACGGGAAAGTTCCACTTCTTTCGGCTGGGCAAAACGTGCCAAGTCCGTCTCTTCTACAGAAAGTCCCATTGGGCGTTCTCCCAAAACTTCCGCTTCACCCCAACGGCGAATATCATAGAAATTGTGGTTTTCCAAATAAAGCTCAATGTGACGTTCTTGGTGGACAATCTGGCGCAACTTGTTTTGGTCGAGTGTAGCGATTCCTTCCCAAGATTCTTCTACCGACGGGACTCCTCCACGCTTACGAACTAAATTTAAATACGTTTTAGCTTCGGGCAAGTTGTTACATTCCACGCAGGCTTCTGCATAGTTCAAGTAGAGCTCTGCCAAACGAATTACCGGCCAGGGATAGTGCGCAGGGGTAAAACCTGATGAGCTGACAGAAGTAGCCGGGTTCACACCCTTTTTGTTTAAGTAGCCGCTCTTAGTACCTTGTTGATTGTCTGAGGTAACTCCTTGGTTGGATAATTTAGTAAATTGCACCAAATGCTTGGTTTCCTCTTTTCCTTTCTCACCTCTCAGATATTTGGTGGCAAAAGCATTGTTCGATTTGGTATCTGCATCTTTTCCCATCACTTCGTAATAACCATTATGGAACGATACCCAAGCATAAAAACGAGGTTCGCGTTGCATATTCATCACCATAGTTTCTCCTTCAGCGTTCAGATTGTCCGCAGGAACCTCCGTGATGTTGAAGCGGTTGGCATAAGGATAATTGGGATCTTCGTCGATAGGCAGACCGTTTTCCGTATAGAAGCGTTCAATCTGTCGTAAAGTAATAGCAAGACCACCCCAGCTATACGAACCCCATCTAGGTACACTCTTTCCCTGCACGCTGTAGTTGCTTGATTCTTTTCGACAATCGGCAAAAATAATTTCCGGCGAATTCTCCTTGTCGATGAAGGTGAAACGCAACGAGCGTTGATTAAGGTCCGTGGGTTCGGGAGTGCTGCTCAATGCTCCTTCTGTTGCATAGTATAAATCGTAGCCATTAGCCTTCGCCAAATCGATAGCCTCCTTACAAGCCTGGGCGGCATCGTTCCATTTCTGAGGGTTGTAAGAGGTACTGATAAGCGGAGTACCGTCTGCATTGGTGAAGCTGCTGAACATTGAACGAAACTTTTCACCTCCGTTGAACAACGGTGAAGCGGCATACAACAACAGACGACCGCGAAGAGCCATTGCAGCTGTGGCAGTGGCACGTCCGTATTCATCACCCGTGCGAACTGCCGGCAGGCGAGTCGCCACTTCACGCAATTGCTCTGCCACCCATGTCACACATTCGTCATACGGAGAACGTGGCAAGAAAGTTTCCGGATTGCCCAGCGTATTAACGTCGAACAACTCTTTAATCAGAATGCTCGGACCATAGGTACGTATCAAAATATAGTGGTAATATGCCACCAAGAAATCCGCTTCCGCCGTATATTCCGCTTTCAATTCATTCGATAGTCCCGGCACAGAACCTACGTTCTCTTTCATCAGATAGCATTGGCGGATTCCCTTATACAAGTCGTGCCAATAGTTGATAATCGGGTTGCTCGGAGTGTATGTACCTTGTACGAATTTACCAAATTTCTCATGTTCCCAAGGAGTCACCACATCGTCACCGGTCAAAAGGTCTAATGAAGAACTACCATTTCTTGCCTCGGGGATGTAAGAATAGCACGAATACAAATAGCGCAATGCCGCTTTAGGGTTTTTAAAGGCGTCTTCTTCCGTTGCCTTTTCATCCGGTACAATGTCCAAATAATTGCAAGAAACGACAGTCATCAGGCATACCGCCATCAATAAATATTTTATCAATTTCATAATATTTAGCTTTAAGAAATTTATTTAATAGTCATTTGGAAACCGAAGTTGAATACACGTTGCGTAGGATATTTCAATCCGTTGCCTCCTCCTTGTTCCGGATCCCATAAGTCGAAATCGGAGAAAGTAAGCAGGTTGGAGCCACGCAAGTAAAGGCGCATATTCTTATAGGTATAACCGATTTCCGCATTTTTCAGTTTCAAGAAAGAACCGTCGCGCATCCAGAACGTAGACCGCTCGGAGTTGTTGGCAAGAGGCACCGTGGTCAGACGCGGGTAAGAAGCACGGATGTTCTGATTGTCAGGACTCCAGTGGTCGTCCGCAATGAAAGTCTGTATGTTTCTTTTCCGGTCGTTTCCAAACGGAGAGAGTCCGCTCAAGAACAAAGAAGTTTTTGCCACTCCTTGGAAAAAGAATGAGAAATCGAAACCTTTCCATTTGAAAGAGGGTCCAAAACCGTAAACAATTTCCGGCGTAGTCGGATTACCGATAGGCAAACGGTCATTTTGGTCGATTACTTGGTCGTACAGTCCATACTTATTAGGAATATTGACATATTTAATATCACCGGCTTCTACCGTGCCACCAATCATTTGTGAAGGATGGTTGGCTACTTCCACATTGTCGGCAAAAAGGTAGTCGGCAATGTATCCCCACTGTTGTGAAACGCTATAACCTATTTTCGACAAGTTGGTATAGTCGCCGACAGCCTCTTCGTATTTCAGAATTTCATTGTGCGCATACGTAAAAGTGCTCTTGAAAGTCATGCTGAAATCTTTGTTGAATTGATGACCGAAGTCGATAGAAGCATCCACACCCTGGTTGCGGACTTTGGCGCTGTTAACATAGGTTTTGGTACCATATACACCTGTATAAGAAGGAATGGTAGCCTTTTCTTGGAAGATGTCTGAGCGCTCTTCGCGGAATATATCAAACGTTAAGTTGAATCTGTTCTTGATGGCCAAATCAATACCGGCGTTGAATTTTCGTCCCACCTCCCAAGTCAACGCCTCGTTGGCAAAACGGTTGTATTTAGGACCTTTCATAGAAACATTCATATTGATGCCGGTAGTAAAAGAATCGCTTCCAGTAAGATTGACATCGGACAAGTAAGCAAAACGTGCGCCACCAATTTCACCGTTACCTACCAAACCATAGGAAGCCCTGACCTTCATGCGAGTAACAATGTTTTTCAATGGTTCAAAGAATTTCTCCTCACTGATGTTGTATCCCAAAGCTACAGAGGGGAAGAAACCCCAGCGGTTACCTTTGGCGAAGTTTTCGGAACCATTGTATCCTAAGTTTACTTCCATCAAATACCGATTATCGTAAGCGTAGGAAGCTCTGGCGGCAATGCCTTGACGACGGGTAGGCAGTGCTTTCAGCAAATCCGTACCCGGATCGTTGTCTACATATTCATCTTGGTTATAGATGAGTAAACCACCCACATCGTGTTTGCCGAACATGCGGTTGTATTCAAACATGGCTTGCAAATAGATGCGGCGGTTACCGGCATTGCTACTGGTAGTTTTCAGTTCGGTAGTCTGTTCCGTACCCTCCATAGTCAAATCATAATCATACGTACCGTCTCCGTTGAGTCTCCAGTTATTCATCGAGAAGATATTCCAAGTAGCCGAACGAGTCTGTACCGAATTGGTGTAGTTTTTCAACGAAGCCATAGCCTTGAATTTCAATCCCGGAGTAACCATACGGAGATCTTGATCAAAATTTAACGAGGCAATCACCGTGCTTTGGAAAGTGTCCGAATATCCGTTCACCATCGAAGCCAACGGGTTGTAGTCCGATTTACCTTTCTGCGGTACACCCCATTTGAGATAAGTTGTCTCGCCATCCTCCGGATACAAAATCGGCGCATCCACCGGATTGGAGTCCATCACACTAGAAAACAAGTCACCGGTACTGTCTTTGGGACTGCGCTTGTCTACCAACATGACGTTCAACTTCAATGAAAGGCGTGAAGTAGCACCCAACTTCGCATTGATATTATTTTGGAATGAATAACGCATACGACTGATGTTGTTGTCGTAAGAGAAGAAATCTTTAGAACGGCTCTTCAGCATACCACTTTCGTGGCTGACAGAAACACTGGAGAAGTAGTCCACCTTCTTACCACCACCACGGATGTTAAAGTTGAATGTTTCGCTGAAAGAGCGGTCTTTGAACATTTCGTCATACCATTGCACATTGGGGAATATATAGGGATTTAGCCCCCGACGGGTTCCGTCGATTTGCTCCTGTGTATAAGGAACTTTTCCCATTGGCTGGTTGCGAACTGCTTCGTTGTACAACTCCATGAAGTTAACACCGTCCACAAACTCGGGTATCTTGGTCGGTTGGTGCATACTTCCTTCAAAACGGAAGTTGATAATCGGTTTGTCCAAAGCAGCTCCCGACTTGGTAGTCACAATCATGACACCGTTAGCACCACGCATACCATACATGGCTGTTGCTGTAGCGTCTTTCAAGATAGAGAAACTGTCGATTACTTCAGGATCGAGCGCATTCAAGTCGGTCGTAGAAGCCTCTACGCCATCAATGATAATCAACGGAGAAGTACTGGCGCTACCCAATGTCGAAACACCACGAATCCAAAAATTGGCACCATCTGCACCGGGTTCTCCACTGCGTTGTACGGCAATCACACCCGCCAAACGTCCGGCAAATGAGGTTGAAAG
The DNA here is from genome assembly GCF_900547205.1 of uncultured Bacteroides sp. Classification (GTDB taxonomy): domain Bacteria; phylum Bacteroidota; class Bacteroidia; order Bacteroidales; family Bacteroidaceae; genus Bacteroides. The sequence goes on along the minus strand of NZ_URFY01000001.1, from coordinate 151,312 downwards.
ATTAGATGCTGGAACTTTCAAATCCGACGGTCGTATAGTTTGCACTGAACCTACCATACTAGCCTTCTTCTGACCAGTTCCATACGCTGTAACAACAACTTCGTCTAGTGTTTTTGCATCTTCCTTCAATGTGATAATTATATTCTGGCGTCCCCCCACTTTTACTTCCTGTGTGGCATAACCGATATACGAAACTATCAAAATTGAATTTTCTGACGGTACCGTTAAATTATAAAGTCCGTCCATATTTGTAGTAGTACCTATTGTTGTCCCTTTTACTTTGATAGCCGCACCAATAACAGTTTCTCCTGTTTCATCTTTTACCAATCCCTGAATTAATCTCTTCCCTTTGGTTTGCTGGAATTTTGAGGCCGGAATCGTTTCTTGCTTTTTGAGTAAGATTTGTCGATCTTTAATTTCATAATTCACCGGCATATCTTTAAATAATTTATTCAATACATCATTGACCGGCAAGTTTAAGACTGTGATGCTTACCTTTCTAGAATCATCAAGAACATTAGCATAATAGAAGAAAACATATTCACTTTGTTTCTCTATATACTTAATCACATTCTTTATGGGCACGTCTTTTAATTCAAATGTAAATCTCTTAGTCTGGTTATATTCGGACAATTCTACTGCATTTACAGTCGCCGAAATAAAAAAGATGCTAAAGGCAAGCATGAATTTCATAAATTTAGCACTCATGCTTACATTAATTTCTGGGTTTTTCATATTTTTGTAAGATTAAAAATTTGACCACTGAAAGTGGTTTGATAAAAGTTATTTCATCCGGATAATATTCCAGTATTATCCGGATACTTTTTTTAGTTATTCACTACATCATAGGCATTTAAATAAAAGATTAAACATACGTTATCACTCACTATTTTTTCGTAATCACGAATCCCTTTTCCGTACTCTCATATTTTATTGGTGCTGTAATTGCAATTCTTGATAAAACCTCCTCCAGCGAATAGTTTAAGTCCAAGATACCACACACCATCATCTCTTTTACTGCAACATCATATTGAATAGATATACCGTAATAGCGTTCCAACTTAAGAAAGACTCTTTCCAATGGTTCGGTATCTAGCACAAACAGTCCTTTTGTCCAAGCAATATAATCTACTGCATTCACATCCTTTTTGCCTTGAATAGCCCCTTCGCCAACAGATGCCAGCTGATTGGGAGACAACCTTAATGTATTCTTCTTACTATCTTTCAGATTCACGGCGCCTCGCAGCAATACCACTTCTCCGTAATTATCTTCTTTATATGCACTGACATTGAAAGCAGTTCCCAGCACTTCCACCTCAAACCTGTCAGTTTTCACAAAGAAAGGAGCCGATTCATCGCGCTTCACATCTATATAGATTTCCCCGTCCACAAATATCTCACGCCTGTTCTTTTCAAAACGCTTGGGATAAACCACCTTTGTTCCTGCATTGATATGCAAACTGGAACCGTCGGCAAGAATTAACCGGGTGAACTTTCCTTTAGGAACGATAATCTGATCATATAAATCCTCCGTAGCAGTATGGGATATTTCTTCTTCACCCACACTTACCGTACCGCTCTGAGAATATGTGACTGTAGAGCCTTTTTTCACCGGAATCACTTCTTTCTGCGAAACTATCAACTGAATATCTTCACCCATGGCAGACTCATTCGTCATTTTTGAAGCTACCACAGAAATATCCGAATCGTTATTTATAAGAAACTGTTCAGCACCCAACCACATTAAGCCAATCAAAGCAGCAGCGGATGCAGTGGTGATAATGAAATACCGGCGCTGTCTCTTCTGCTTTTTCTTTCTTATACCCGTCTCTATTTTACTCCACAAATCGGCCATCTCCTCTTGCGATGAGACTTCCTCCTGCATTTTGAAGTATACAATGAGCCTTCGTATCGTATTTCTTATTTCTATTTTGCTATATTTCATATTCTTCCTTTTATAGTAGAATGGAAAAAGAGGAAAAACATACTCAGTGTTTTTTCTCTTTTTTTCAGATAAAATAAAAGAAATATTCAAAAAACACCTATAATACACTATAAATAAGAGGATTAAAAACCCAAGAAATATATAAAATATTTAGAGAGACAATACCATTTTAATAATAAGAAGCTGCCATAGTCCCAACAGATGTTCATCTTGACCAATAAGAGAACGCAGTTTCGTTAAAGCACGGTTTGCCAAATTCATGGATGATTGCACATTCATGTCCATGACGTCTGCTATCTCTTTATAAGATAGTTCTTTCACATAACGCAAATAGAGAACTGACTTTTGGTTCGGAGTTAATTGCGAAACAGCATCCATCAACCGACGTGCTAACAGCACATCTTGATCATTCTTAGGAAATAGCTGCTCAAATAAATCTTCATTTTCCGGAATATGAAATACAGATTCATCTAACGAGTTTTCTTCTTTCTGAGAACTCAGCTTATAGAGTAGATTATTTCTTAGAGCCTTCAACAAGTAAGAGCGAACAGTGATATTGTCAGTTTTAACACTGCTATTCTGGTATAAATTAACAAACAGGTCTTGAATACAATCTTTTATGAGTTCTTTATTAGGATTACACTTCAGTCCATAGTTCAACAAAAGAGAATAGTACTTTTGATAAAGTATCTCCAAAGCTTTTTGATCTCCTTTGATTAAGAGGTTCCATAAAGCCAAATCATCTATTTCTCCAGAGGAAGGTATGTTATCCATTTCCATAGAACTATATCCAAGTTGGGTACAAAAGTAACATAAATTATGTAATATCAGTATTTCGACGCCTTAAAATGGAGTGAAAGCAAGCAAGAGGGGATTTCTTTCTTATTGTAAAGGCATAAAATTCACACGCTATTTAAGTGCCTAATCATATATAATTGGTTAACTTTGCGCAAAATATATAAGATAAGAATAACCAAATGATTAATTACAGTGAGGCTGTAAATGCCATCAAAGTTGCTATACTGCAAAGCCAATATATAGCCGCGAAAGCTGGAAATTCCAGCCAGCTATCCCTCTACTATGGCGTTGGAGCCACGCAATGCACTTCCTGATACTGAATAACTTAAAAAGATATTATAATAACATAAGTCTATTATGACTTACAAAATCTCAAAAACAAATATCATGACCCCACAAGAATTCTTTAAAAACGACCTTTTCGCCGAAAATGCAGGTGTAGTACTGCTCGAAGTATACGAAGGATATAGCAAAGCAAAGCTGGAAATTAAACCAGAGCACCTTAATGCAGGCGCTCGAACACAGGGAGGAGCCATCTTCACACTGGCGGACCTAGCACTTGCCGCAGCAGCCAATTCACACGGCACACTGGCTTTTTCCCTCTCGTCCAATATCACCTTTCTGCGTGCAAGCGGACCGGGCGACACCCTGTATGCCGAAGCACGCGAACGATACATCGGACGCAGTACAGGATGCTATCAAGTAGACGTGACCAACCAGAACGGAGATCTGATTGCCACTTTCGAATCGAGTGTATTCAGGAAAGACCAGAAAGTGCCATTCACTCTCTGATTATTTCACGATGGAGGTCAGCGGATGGCGATTTCCGGTGACGCTTTTTAGGAATGCTTTTGCCGAACCGAAGTTCAAAAACATATCCAGACGAACAGGAAGGTGGTTCAAGTCATCCGTTATGTAGAAAGTAATCACCTCCTTCTCCTTTCCTTTCTTGTCGTATTCTACGAGCGAAAAGACGAGACAGCGATAGGTTACTTTATTCTCTCCTGTTACATTATCTTTGCCCCGATAAATCAATGTCTGCTCTTCCACTTTGCGCCCGGTAGCCATCGGAAACTTAATCTTCTCGCCTACCTTGTAGTCGGTCGGGTCATAAGAACGCGCCTGAGCAAGAATACTCAACATATCATAGATGCAACGGCTATCGTTTTCTTCGGACTCATGAATCTTTCCATCCTTATATACGCGCTTCTGATTGGCAAAGCAAAGTCCGTCTTTATAGGAGAACCAAGCCTCATCCACCGTATAGCGTTTTCCTTCTTCTGCACCTTTGCGGAAGTAACGCGGCTCCAGCTTCTCACCAATTACACAGGTCAGCGTGTCGCGCATCTTAAAGACGACATCGGCTCGCTTGCTACCAATAGCCAGCAGATTAATCCGATAAGCAGGCTCCGAATGATAGGTCGTTGCATTTGTTGTCAGGCTGGCAAGTCCAGCTTTCACCCATATAAACCTCCAGTTAAAGAATAAATCGTACATCACGTGTTCGCCGGATTGGAACGCGTCGTTTTTGGCTTCACACTGAGCACTGGCGGGAAGGGCGAAAGCACCTAACAGCAATGCAACTAGTGCAACTGCAAGCTTATTTCTGAAATCAGCGACGGCGGTTCTGATTTTCCCTATCTTTCTTCTTTTTGTCTTCATCTGGTTTTTGTTTTTTAAGTTCATCCGGTTTCTGTTTGTCAACGGGTGTTGCATGGATGTTCCATGGTTGCTCCACATCCCACAGTGCCTTATATTCTAATATACTCGGATAATAGTAGACCTTCTCTGGCTGAATGCCTTTTGCAAAGTCTCCAGTGTCCCATTCTCCGTTTCCGTTTGTATCATTAATTAATCGAGCTCCATATTTCCCAGGATTCAGGAAATAGAAGTCTGCGACTCCTTTATCATTCACACGTCGCTTGCGCACCACTTTATCTTGTGCGTCGAGCAACTCGACATATGCCAGTGAATCGGCTCCTGTAATATTGAACTTAAGCGTAAAATATTCGTCCTCGCTACGCACTTTGAATGCTTGTTTTATCTTATCAGTAAACAGACCGTAAATACCGTGAAAAGCTGTGGAGTCTACCGCAAACTCGTATTCAAGCGTCGGCTCCCAGTCATAATACAGATTAAACTTCTTCAGATTCAAGGAATCCTGTTCAAATTCGAACGGGATGTCTTTCCAGAGCGTGTCTACCTTCTGTCGCAGATGAATAGCCGCACTGTCAAAGCTGGCAATCGGTTCATCAAAGGTCAGAGATATATAGCCGTACACATCCATCGACGAAGGTGCGCTGACATTCACCGGCAGGAATTTAGTTGGTATCGGTTCTTCCTCTTCATCATCTTTCTTCTTCTTTTTCTTCTTCTCAGGTTCTTCTTTCTTATACTTCTGCTTCGATACGAGATTCAGGGTATCGGTGCGGGGTACGAGCTGGTTCAGCGTATCTGTATAAAGATAGGTAAGGCTCATAGCAAGCGTGTCTTGCTTGAAGAGCAGAGAATCTTTCACCCAATAATGGATGGTATCGTTCCGTTGATTCTTCTCGATGATAAAGGCGTCTTTTTCATCGAAGTTGAGTCCTTTCAGCACGGGCAGGGTGTCGGCTTTATTGGCAAAATAGAACGTAAACTTATGCGGAATGAGCCGTTCGGACTTTATCAGATATTGTGAGAAATTCTTTTCTTTGAAGGCACGGAGGATAATGTCGTCCGGCAAGTAATACGTATATTTCCTTTCGACAATGGTATCATAAGTCAATGAGTCCACCCATGCGGTATCCATGCGCATACGCTCTTCCATGCGGGGGATTATTACTGAATCATGGAAGGCAATTACCTCGCTCTTCTGATTGAAGGTGAAGTTTTGATCGGCATCCATCAATCCGTAGATGCGGTAGGTGCCGGGAGCTATGCCACGAATGGAGAATCGCCCGCGGCTATCGGTGCGTGCCACACGGTCGAAAGGCAGCGTGGTGAAAGCCGTATCGTTGAGGTTGGAGTGCAGTCCGACCAGCATTCCTTTGATGGGTTCGAGGTTGGAGGCGTCGAGCATCGTTCCCGATACTTCCATCGTGTCTATCTGCGCACCGGTAGAAAAGGTGAATGCAAAGTTCCCCAACGGGTTTCCTTCGTTGTTGTCTACAATGGCGTCGGAGAAGTCGATTGTGTAGGTCGTGTTAGGTTTCAGGGAGTCGAGCAGGTTTACCTGTATCCGTTTTCCCGAAGCCTTAATTTCCGGTTGCTGTATCTGCGGTGGAGACACAACCACTTTCTCGGTTGCCTTCTCCAATTTGATAAATTCGTCAAACTGAAGAGAAACTTTAGTTCTCTGGCTATTCACCGCACCCGCTGCAGGAGTACTGCTGATGAAACGGGGAGGGTCAAAATCTCGGGGACCACCCTCTGGCCTTCCAATGCTGGCACAGGAATAGAGCATGACCACCAGCGTTACTACCGGAAGGGTCCTGCGAATGATTTGCTTTATCTTTTGATTCTCAAATTGTAACATGATGCAAAAATAAGGGTTCTTATTCAATAAACACCACTCTTTCTAGCTAATTTATTAAAAAACGCTAGGGTGGCTTAGGTTAATAAACAATTTCAATGAGGTTTTTATTTCTTTTTTTGCAGAGGTGATTCGGTTTATTGACTGTATCCTATCCCTTTATTTACATAACATCTAAGAGTTGATAGACGTATATCTTCTATTGTTTTTTGTTGTTGTACAATTCTATCATTTTTTTGAGATCATCCAGAGTAAACGCCTCATGGAAGCAATCAATACTCCATGGTATGTCTGGGGTAGTTTCTTCAAAATAGATATAGGAGCTTCTGGCACATTGAAAAGGAAGCTTAGTATTCGGCATTTTATATCGGACTAATGGTGCATAAACTTGACGATAATGCCCAGGAGGTTCTCCTACAAATATTCCTCTATGTGAATTTCTCATCAATAAATAAAAGGTATGTGCTGCCGAATATGTCCAATGCCCGGCTATAACGAATACAAGACCACTATAACCAGTTGGTACATGAGGATAAACACAATATCCACTGTCTTTATCCAGAACCAGAGGAATCGCAACGCTGTCATGCTTTAATTTACCAAATATTGCTTCACCAGCCCGATCATCCCCCCCAGTGTTTTTCGAAATATCAATAAACAGGTATTTATAATCATTGATTTTCTTTTCAACAAAAAGGGTATCAAGTGTTTTTTGAAAAGTCTCGATTAAACCGTCTTCTGCCAAACCTGGTAAGCTAAATGAATTCACTTCGAGATATGCAATTGATTCTTCAGGGTAAAGTTTATAGTCAAATGGAATACCTGTAAAAGCTTTATTAAAATCCGTGAAAGAGTCTTGGATACCTATTTCAGTTTTTACTATTTCCTCTCCATTTTCTCCTTGATATACAACTTTATAAGGAGGAGCTAATTTTAATACAGAATATGTTAAGGAAGGGAAATACCCTCTTAAATGACATAATCGCAACTTTGGGTTTTCTTCTGCCCATATACATTTGTCTAGTTCGTGTATAATCTTTTGAGCTTCCATACCATTGATTGATATCACTTTCATACCATTCATAAATATTTCATTATAGGTGATGCTATCAGGATACAAATAAAAAGCATCTCCGTAAACCAATGGAAATGAATTTTTTAGATCAATATAATCCATGCCGGAGTGTCCATCCAAACAATGCTGAAGCCTTAACATTGTTCTCCATAAATCAACAATATTCATCGAATCCGTAAGCATACTACGTGCCTTTTCCACTTCTTTATTAAAATAATCTTCTGAAACAAACGCATACAAATTAGGATGATTCGTCTTTAAAGTATTTATGTAATAGTCGAAATCTTCTGTGACTTGAGCTAAAGAATAGACAGGAACTATTTCTTGAGAATACGAAGTTTCTACCAAGAAAAGACTCAACAAGAAAAGTAAAATTATCTTTTTCATATACTAAACTTCTAGTTAATGTTTGAAGTAAATGCTTTCATATTCGTATTGTTTGGTGAACAAATAGCCTATCCTAATATATATAGATATTGCCGTTATTTCATTGCACTGATGTCACGTATTCATTTTTGCAAATAAAGAAATTTAAAGCGACAATTTCAAAACGACATCGTGAATATTCGTTAATATCACGGATTAAATATTTAGTTGGTCCTGTTTCTATGTTATCAAACATATGTTCAAAGACAAAGAATGAAGCATTGAAATTCTTAACCTTACTACACTTACATAATATTCCAATATAATTTAGTAAGTTTGCTGCCAATCTTAGTTCGTTCCACTATAGTGTTTCGTAAAGAACACTATAGTTATTCTTGCGGAACACTATAGTGGAACGCAAGAGAAACTATAGTGGAACGAAATAAAAGTAGAGAACGAAGCACATCCGAATAGGCAAACGGATATATCATTTTGCCGACACAAAATAATTACGCATATGAGCATACATTATGACCTTTATGAAACGCCTGATATCCAACAGACTGGCGAGGAGCAACCACTACATCCCCGGGTAGTATTCAAGGGAACCATCGATCAAGAAGAATTCTTGGATCGGGTACACAAATTTACAGGAATGAGCCGCAGTATGCTGGCTGGAGCTATGCAATCTTTTCAGAATGAACTGAGAGATTTGCTATCCAACGGATGGATTGTAGAAATGGGAGACATCGGACATTTCTCCGTATCGTTGCAAGGCCCTCCCGTAATGAACAAAAAGGATGTTCATGCACAGTCCATCAAACTGAAGAATATAAATTTCCGTGTTGGTAGCCAATTTAAAAAAGAAGTAGGTTGGCAAATGAAGCCGGAACGCGGAGAATCAATCACCCGTCCACATGGCGACGGGCGCAGCGAAAAAGAATGTTTGGCATTGATAGAGGAACATCTCCAGAAATACCCATGCCTGACTCGCACCGACTATTGCCGGTTGACAGGACACACCAAGAAACGGGCAATCAATGAACTGAATACTTTTATCGATCAAGGAATACTCATTCGTTATGGTGCAGGCAAACAGGTGGTTTATGCAAAACCAAACAATCGACTTTAACATTAAGTAATAAAAAGGCAATAATGACAACAGAACAAATACCAATAACTATGAAACCTAGGTGAAACAAACAATGTGCTATTCAAAGAACGGCTTATAGACAAATATGATATTGGTTGTGAGCTTGCCAGATTTATAATAATTATTCTCCGAGAAAATAATTCTGTTGCAGGATAATAATAAGTCATTCAGCAAAGATGTTTCTGTTTTATACCGGATACGGCTCTGTGTGATATACACATTTAATAGTTTTGCGGAGAAAAGGTTCATATTTATATAAGGTAAATAGCCCCATCCACCCCCAAATTCATATTAACGAACTTATTAACGCACTTCTTCATTTCTGCTTGGTCAGGAATTTCCAAACACATATCTTTGCATCGTGATCACAAAACAAAAAATAACAGATTAACTAACTATTAAAAAAAGAAAGACTATGGCATTAAAGTATGTAGTAAAGAAAAGAGTTTTCGGCTTTGACAAGACAAAGGCTGAAAAGTATGTAGCACAAAACGTTATCACGAACACGGTGAATTTCAGAGATTTGTGTAAAGAGGTATCCATGTTCGGAATGATTCCCGAAGGAGCAGTGAAGCACGTGATAGACGCAATGATTGATGCGCTGAACACGAACCTTAATAAAGGACTATCCGTGCAACTGGGAGACTTCGGTTGTTTCCGTCCGGGGATGCGCTGCAAAAGTCAGGATGAGGAAAAAGATGTGGACGCCGACACCGTTCAACGGGTAAAAATCGTATTTACTCCGGGATACAAATTCAAGGATATGCTCAAAAGGGTAAGTATCCAGAAAACGGAACGTAGCGGTGGCAGCAGTTCTTCGGGCAACGGCGGAGGAAACGATCCGGTAAAACCCGACGAAGGCGGCAGCGGAGAAACTCCGGACCCGGCAGCATAAACCGAAAGGGGAAGGTTTACATAATTACCGGCTAAATGAAACGTGAGATACTGTATCAGCTGAAAAGCAAAAAACAGTATCTCACTTCTTTTTATTACCCATCTGCCCGCCATCCCAACGTTTTTAATACCAAATATCTACAAAAAAAGCAAAATTGAATGATACGTATCCATAAATAGACTTATTATCCTCCTTCTCCAATTGAAATATTGCCTATCTTTGACTCCCGAAATTCAAACCTAATAGAAAAACCCATGAAGAAACAACTACTAACTTGCTGCTTGGCCGCATTAGGGCTTACTGCCATCCAGGCACAAAATTTTAATGAGTGGAAAGATCCGGAAGTAAATGCCGTCAACCGCTCCGCAATGCACACTAATTATTTTGCTTACGCATCGGCTGATGAAGCTAACGCCGGCATCAAAGAAGATTCAAAGAACTTCATGACTTTGAACGGACTTTGGAAATTTAACTGGGTGAGAAACGCTGACGCACGCCCAACCGACTTCTTCCAAACCAACTTTAACGACAAAGGCTGGGACGACATCAAGGTGCCCGGTGTGTGGGAACTCAACGGCTACGGTGATCCTATCTACGTAAATGTAGGATACGCATGGAGAAGCCAATTCGCCAACAATCCCCCACTCGTTCCCACCGAAAACAACCACGTAGGCTCTTACCGGAAAGAAATAACTCTTCCCGCCGACTGGAAAGGAAAAGAAATCTTTGCGCACTTCGGCTCTGTTACCTCTAATATGTATCTTTGGGTGAACGGACGCTACGTGGGCTACAGCGAAGACAGCAAACTGGAAGCTGAATTCAACCTGACTAACTACCTGAAACCGGGAAAGAACGTTATCGCCTTCCAAGTGTTCCGCTGGTGCGACGGTAGCTATCTGGAAGACCAGGACTTCTTCCGCTACTCCGGTGTAGGCCGCGACTGCTACCTCTATGCCCGCGACAAAAAGCACATTCAGGACATCCGCGTCACTCCCGATCTTGACAGCCAATACAAAGACGGTACGCTCAACATAGCTATTGACTTGAAAGGCAGCGGCACAGTAGCCTTAGACCTGACAGATGCTCAAGGAAAGAGCATAGCTACCGCCGACCTCAAAGGTTCGGGGAAGCTGAACACTACATTCAACGTTGCCAACCCAGCCAAATGGACTGCCGAAACTCCTAATCTATATACACTGACCGCTACCCTGAAAAACGGGAACAATGTAACGGAAATAATCCCTATTAAAGTAGGTTTCCGCAAGATTGAGCTGAAAGGCGGACAAATACTCGTCAACGGACAGCCGGTACTCTTCAAAGGAGCCGACCGCCACGAGATGGACCCCGACGGTGGATATGTAGTATCTTTGGAACGTATGCTGCAAGACATCAAAGTGATGAAGGAACTTAATATCAACGCCGTGCGTACCTGCCACTACCCGGACGACAACCGTTGGTATGAACTTTGTGACCAATACGGTATCTATGTAGTAGCCGAAGCAAACGTAGAATCTCACGGAATGGGTTACGGCGAAAAGACACTGGCAAAGAATCCGAGCTATGCCAAAGCACACATGGAGCGCAACCAACGCAACGTGCAACGTAGCTACAACCATCCTTCTATCATTTTCTGGTCGCTGGGTAATGAAGCCGGAATGGGCCCGAACTTTGAAAAATGCTATACTTGGATTAAGAACGAAGACAAGACGCGTGCCGTGCAATACGAACAAGCCGGAACGAGTGAGTTCACCGACATTTATTGCCCGATGTATTTAGGCTATAATGGTTGCATCAAATATTGCGAAGGCGACATTCAGAAACCGCTGATTCAATGCGAATATGCTCACGCCATGGGTAACTCGCAAGGTGGATTCAAAGAATACTGGGACATCATCCGTAAATATCCCAAATACCAAGGTGGCTTTATCTGGGACTTCGTAGACCAGTCCTGCCACTGGAAGAACAAAGACGGAGTAGCTATCTACGGCTACGGCGGTGACTTCAATAAATATGACGGCTCGGACAATAACTTCAATGATAACGGTTTAATCAGCCCCGACCGTGTGCCCAATCCGCACGCTTACGAAGTGGCTTACTTCTATCAGGACATCTGGACTACACCAGCCGACCTTGCCAAAGGCGAAATCAACATCTACAACGAGAACTTCTTCCGCGACCTGTCTGCCTACTACTTGGAATGGCAATTACTCGCCGACGGAGAAGTGCTGCAAAACGGCATCGTATCAGACCTGAAAGTGGCACCGCAACAAACCGTAAAAGTGCAAATTCCGTTGGATACCAAGAATATCTGTCCTTGCAAAGAATTACTGCTCAACGTGAGCTACAAACTGAAAGCTGCCGAAACACTGTTGCCCGCAGGAGCCACTGTTGCCTACGACCAGCTAACCATCCGCGACTACAAAGCACCGGAACTTAAACTGGAGAACCAACAAGCGTCCAACATCGCAACCATCGTCCCCAGCATCAAGGATAATGATAGAAACTACCTGATTGTGAACGGTGAGGACTTCACGGTTGAGTTCAACAAGCACAACGGTTACCTCTGCCGCTACGACGTGAACGGAATGCAGATGATGGAAGACGGCAGTATGCTGACTCCCAACTTCTGGCGTGCACCAACGGACAATGACTTCGGAGCAGGATTGCAACACAGATACGCTATCTGGAAGAATCCGGAAATCAAGCTGACTTCTCTGAAGCACGCTGTTGAAAACGACCAAGCCGTGGTTCGTGCAGAATACGACATGAAGTCGGTAGGTGGAAAGCTCTACCTTACTTATACTATCAACAACAAGGGAGCTGTAAAAGTGACCCAGAAGATGGTAGCAGACAAGAGCAAGAAAGTTTCTGAGATGTTCCGCTTCGGTATGCAGCTACGTATGCCGGTAGACTTTAATGAAGTAGAATACTACGGACGCGGCCCGGTAGAAAACTATGCAGACCGTAACCATGGTGCAATGATAGGCAAATATCGCCAGACAGTGGAAGAACAATTCTATCCTTATATCCGTCCGCAGGAAACCGGAACGAAAACGGATGTACGCTGGTGGAGACTGCTGAACATCGGTGGCAACGGCTTGCAGTTCGTATCCGAAGCTCCGTTCTCTGCTTCTGCCCTGAACTACACCATCGAGTCATTGGATGACGGCGCAGGAAAAGACCAACGCCACTCACCGGAAGTAGAAAAGGCAGACTTCACGAACTTCTGCATCGACAAGGTACAAATGGGCTTGGCTTGCGTCAACAGTTGGGGCGCTATTCCGTTGGATCAATACCGCCTTCCGTACCAAGATTATGAGTTCAGTTTCATCATGTCGCCTGTTTCTCATAAACTAAAGTAAAAAACATAGTTAAAAAACACGGTATCAGTGTACAAGAATACTGAAAATACCGTACTTTTGCAGCCGGAAACTAATTTCAGCCAATTAGTTTCCGGTTTTTTCTTCTTTGAAGCTCTCATCTATGCAAATGAGTAACACACTGGCAACAAAACGCACTAAATTAAAAAAAGATAATAATAAAGTATGAAAAGTAGAATTGTTTTATTTGCATTTTGCGTAGCCCTCTTGTCGAGCTGTGGCAATAAGGGCAACGTAACAGGACAGGTTCCTGAATATGCTGTACAAGAATTACAAAAGACGACTGCTGATTTAACCACTGCCTATCCGGCAACAATCAAAGGTAAACAAGATGTTGAAATCCGCCCTCAGGTTTCAGGATTCATCACAAAACTATGTGTAGATGAAGGAGCCGCTGTCCGCAAAGGACAAGTGCTGTTCATTGTAGACCCCACTCAGTATGAAGCATCAGTACGCACTGCCAAAGCAGCAGTGGCCACAGCCGAAGCAGCAGTGCGAACTCAACAACTGACCGTAGACAACAAACGCGAGCTGAACAAGAAAAAGATTATCAGTGACTACGACCTGTCGATGGCAGAAAATGCGTTAGCACAGACTCAGGCACAACTGGCTCAGGCAAATGCACAGCTGATTAGTGCTAAGCAGAACCTCTCTTTCACGCAAGTGACAAGTCCTTCTGACGGTGTGATAAACGATATTCCTTATCGTCTGGGAGCATTGGTGACTCCCTCCATTGCCACCCCGATGACTACCGTTTCCGAAATCGACGAAGTATATGCCTATTTCTCAATGACAGAAAAAGATTTGCTGGCTATGACTAAGACCGGCGGCACTATCAAGGAAGAAATCGGCAAGATACCGGCCATCAAACTGCAACTGATAGATGGTACAGAATATGCCATTGAAGGTAAGGTAGACGCTATCACAGGAGTAATCGACCAATCCACAGGATCGGTAACCATGCGCGCCCTCTTCCCCAATAAAGAACACGTGCTGCGCAGCGGCGGAACAGCCAACGTGCTGATTCCTTACAGTATGGAGAACGTAATTAGCATACCGCAGGCTGCAACTGTAGAAATCCAAGACAAGAAGTTCGTATACGTGCTGCAATCGGACAACACAGTGAAATATACCGAAATCGGCATCTTCAATCTGGATAACGGAAAAGACTATCTGGTTACTTCCGGTCTGAACCCGGGTGATAAAATCGTAATCGAAGGTGTGCAGAGTTTGAGAGACGGTCAGACTATACAGCCCATCACCCCTGCCCAGAAAGAAGCAAACTACCAACAGCATTTGAAAGACCAACGCGACGGAAACTTAGCTACTGCTTTCAACTAATAATCAGATAATCGTATGAAATTAGACAGATTTATTAACCGTCCGGTTCTATCAACGGTTATTTCGATATTGATAGTCATCCTGGGTGCTATCGGATTGGCTACATTGCCTATCACCCAGTATCCGGACATCGCACCTCCTACCGTATCGGTGAGAGCCACCTATACGGGTGCCAGTGCGTCAACCGTATTGAACTCCGTGATTGCTCCGCTTGAGGAACAAATCAACGGTGTGGAAAACATGATGTATATGACCTCCAACGCCTCCAATACAGGTGCAGGAGATATTTCCATATATTTTAAGCAAGGAACCGACCCTGACATGGCTGCCGTCAACGTGCAGAACCGTGTATCCATGGCGCAAGGTCTGCTGCCTGCCGAAGTTACCCGAATCGGTGTAACTACCCAGAAACGCCAGACTTCTATGTTGATCGTATTCTCCCTGTTCGACGAGAGCGATACGTATACCGACGCTTTCATCGAGAACTACGCAAAGATTAACCTGATTCCTCAGGTACAGCGTGTGCAGGGTGTGGGTGATGCGAGTGTGATGGGACAGGACTACTCCATGCGTATCTGGCTGCGTCCGGACGTAATGGCGCAATACAAACTGATACCGAGTGACGTATCCAACGCCTTGGCGGAGCAGAATATCGAAGCGGCTCCGGGACAATTCGGTGAACGTAGTAACCAGACTTTCCAGTATACAATCCGCTATAAAGGACGTCTGCAACAACCGGAAGAATTTGAGAATATCGTTATCAAGTCTCTTCCCAATGGTGAGATACTTCGCCTGAATGATATTGCCGAAATTCAGCTTGACCGCTTGGGATACAACTTTACCAACCGTGTAAACGGACATAAAGCAGTAACCTGTATCGTTTATCAGATGGCGGGTACGAATGCAACGCAGACCATCACCGATATCCAGAAGTTGCTGGACGAAGCATCTACTACGCTGCCTGCCGGACTGAAACTGAACGTTTCTATGAATGCCAACGACTTCTTGTTCGCTTCTATCCACGAAGTGTTGAAGACATTGTTCGAAGCATTTATTCTCGTATTTATCGTAGTATATATCTTCTTGCAGGATTTACGTTCTACATTGATTCCGACCATTGCCATTCCGGTGGCACTTATCGGTACGTTCTTTATCCTTTCGCTCATCGGGTTTAGTTTGAACTTGCTGACGCTCTGTGCCCTTGTGCTCGCCATTGCGATTGTGGTCGACGACGCCATTGTGGTTGTCGAGGGTGTACATGCCAAGCTCGACCAGGGATACACCTCGGCACGTTTGGCATCTATCGACGCCATGAATGAGTTGGGTGGTGCTATCGTATCTATCACACTGGTCATGATGGCAGTGTTCATCCCGGTAAGTTTCATGGGTGGTACTGCCGGTACATTCTACCGCCAATTCGGTACGACCATGGCCGTTGCTATCGGTCTGTCGGCATTGAACGCATTGACGCTAAGCCCGGCATTGTGTGCCGTTCTGCTGAAACCTCATGCTAACCACGGAGAGAAGAAACAAACGTTTGTCGACCGTTTCCATACATCTTTCAATGCTGCTTATGATTCGATATTAAAGAAGTATAAGAAACACGTACTATTCTTCATCCAAAAGAAATGGCTGTCGATGGGATTAGTTGTTCTCTCTATCGTATTGCTAGTATTCTTTATGAACACCACCCCGACAGGTATGGTGCCAAACGAAGATACCGGTACACTGATGGGAGCTGTGACACTGCCTCCGGGAACATCACAAGACCGCGCTGAACAGATAATGGCACGTGTAGACAGCCTGATTGCTGCCGACCCGGCAGTATCTTCACGCACACTGATCTCCGGTTTCAGTTTCATCGGTGGTCAGGGACCGTCTTACGGTTCTTTCATCATCAAACTGAAAGACTGGGACGAGCGTTCGATGATTCAGAATTCAGACGTTATTGTCGGCTCCTTATATATGCGTGCTCAGAAAATTATCAAAGAAGCGCAGGTGTTGTTCTTCGCTCCTCCGATGATTCCGGGTTACTCGGCATCTACTGATATCGAGGTGAATATGCAGGATAAGACGGGTGGCGACCTGAACAAGTTCTTCGATGTGGCAAACGACTACACGGCAGCTTTGGAAGCACGACCGGAAATCAACTCGGCTAAAACGACCTTCAACCCGAACTTCCCGCAATATATGATTGATATTGATGCGGCAGCTTGTAAGAAAGCAGGCATCAGCCCGAATGACATCCTTACTACCATGCAGGGATATTACGGAGGTTTGTATGCATCCAACTTCAACCGTTTCGGTAAGATGTATCGTGTTATGATTCAGTCCGACCCGCTTTCGCGCAAGAATCTGGAGTCGTTGAATAATATCAAGGTTCGTAACAACCAAGGCGAAATGGCGCCGATTTCCCAGTTCATCTCTGTTGAAAAGGTATACGGTCCGGATATTATCAGCCGTTTCAACCTTTACACATCAATGAAGGTGATGGTAGCTCCGGCTGCCGGATACACTTCAGGTCAGGCATTGGCTGCACTGGCAGAGGTGGCAAAGGAGAATCTTCCGGCAGGATATACGTATGAATTGGGAGGTATGGCACGTGAAGAAGCACAAAGTAGCGGTAGTACGACAGGTTTGATTTTCATCCTCTGTTTCGTGTTCGTTTATCTGTTGCTGAGTGCACAGTACGAAAGTTACATTCTTCCGCTTGCCGTGTTGCTGTCCATTCCGTTCGGTTTGCTGGGTAGCTTCCTGTTCGTCAACGGAATGAGTGCAATCGGTAGTATATCGTCGCTGAAGATGATACTGGGTACGATGTCCAACAATATATATATGCAGATTGCGTTAATCATGTTGATGGGTCTGTTGGCGAAGAATGCCATCCTGATTGTTGAGTTCGCGCTCGACCGCCGTAAGATGGGTATGAGTATCACATGGGCAGCCGTCTTAGGAGCCGGTGCCCGTCTGCGTCCTATCTTGATGACATCATTGGCGATGGTAGTCGGTTTGCTTCCGTTGATGTTTGCTTTCGGTGTAGGTGCTCATGGTAACCGCACACTGGGTACGGCTTCTATCGGTGGTATGTTGATTGGTATGATTTGCCAGATCTTCATCGTTCCTTCATTGTTCGTAATCTTCCAATACCTGCAAGAGAAGGTGAAACCGATGGAATGGGAAGATATCGACAATACGGATGCCGTAACTGAGATTGAACAATACGCTAAATAATGAAATTCGATATGAAGAAACAGATTCTATATATGTTGTGTGCAACTGCTCTGCTGAGCAGTTGCCACATCTATAAGTCGTATGACAGACCCGAAGACATCACAACTTCCGGCCTGTATCGTGATCCGGTAGCGGACAATGATACATTGGCATCGGATACAGCCAACTTCGGTAATCTGCCGTGGAGAGAAGTCTTCACCGACCCGCAACTCCAGTCGCTCATCGAGCAGGGATTACAGCAAAACACCGACCTCCTTTCAGCCGCTCAGAATGTGAAAGCGGCAGAAGCTTCACTAATGTCAGCCCGATTGGCTTATGCGCCTTCATTGGGCTTGTCTCCGCAAGGAACCATCAGCAGCTTCGACAAGAATGCAGCTACAAAGACATACTCGCTGCCTGTAACGGCTAGCTGGCAAGTCGACCTGTTCGGTCAATTGCTGAACTCTAAGCGGAATGCACAGGTCACTCTTAAACAAGTGAAGGCATACCGTCAGGCAGTGCAGACACAAGTTATTGCGAACGTAGCCAATATGTACTACACATTGCTCATGCTCGACCGCCAACTGGCAATCACCAAACAAACGGCTGAGATATTGAAACAAAATGCCGAAACAATGGAGGCGATGAAAGATGCCGCTATGTACAACATCAATTCGGCAGGCGTAGAACAGAGCAAGGCTGCCTATGCACAGGTGCTCGCTAGCATTCCCGACATTGAGCAGAGCATCCGCGAAACGGAAAACGCGCTTTCCAACTTCTTGGGAGAAGCACCGCACGCTATCCGCCGCACGCAGTTGGAAGCACAATCTCTTCCTTCTGAATTTTCAGCAGGCATTCCGTTGCAACTGCTTTCAAACCGTCCCGACGTAAAAGCTGCCGAAATGTCTTTGGCAAGCTGCTACTATAATACGAACTCGGCTCGTGCCGCCTTCTATCCACAAATCACATTGAACGGTTCTGCCGGATGGACGAACAGTGCCGGAAGTGCGATATTAAATCCGGGCAAGCTGTTGGCTTCTGCCATTGGCTCACTGACACAGCCATTGTTCTACCGTGGTGCAAACATCGCCCGCCTGAAAGCAGCAAAAGCACAGGAAGAACAAGCCAAACTTTCGTTCCAACAAGCCCTGTTGAATGCCGGAAGTGAAGTCAGCAATGCGCTAAGTTTGTACCAGAATACCAGTGAAAAGGTGGAATCGCGCCTATTGCAGGTAGAATCTGCTAAGAAAGCTGCGGAAGATACAAAAGAATTATTTAACTTAGGGACATCAACCTATCTCGAAGTGCTGTCTGCACAGCAGTCTTACCTGAGCGCGCAAATCTCTCAGGTATCCGACAGCTTCGACTTGATGCAGGCTGTAGTAAGCCTTTATCAAGCACTGGGTGGTGGAAGAGAAGATTAACTTTAAACACATACTATTATGATTAGTCCGTTAGCTTATGTAGACCCTGAAGCAAAATTAGGCAAGAATGTAACTGTTCTCCCTTTTGCCTACATCGAAAGAAATGTAGAAATTGGAGACGATTGCACCATCATGTCTTATGCTAGTATCCTGCAAGGTACTAAAATGGGAAAAGGGAACAAAATACATCAGAATGCTGTCTTGGGAGCGGAGCCGCAAGACTTCCACTATGCAGGAGAAGAGAGTAGCCTGATAATCGGAGACAATAACGATATCCGCGAGAATGTAGTCATCAGCCGTGCCACGTTTGCCGGCAATGCTACCCGAATTGGTAACGGGAATTATCTGATGGATAAAGTACACCTCTGCCATGATGTGCAAATCAGCAACAATTGCGTTGTTGGTATCGGCACTACCATTGCCGGAGAATGTACGCTGGACGATTGCGCTATCCTGAGCGGCAATGTCACCCTGCACCAATATTGCCACATCGGTAGTTGGACACTGGTACAAAGCGGATGCCGCATCTCCAAGGATGTGCCTCCTTATGTCATCATGTCCGGGAACCCGGTTGCATACCACGGGGTGAATGCCGTAGTGCTTTCGCAGCACCATAACACGACGGAAAGAGTCCTCCGCCATATCGCCAATGCGTACCGTTTGATTTATCAAGGTAACTTTAGCATCCATGATGCTGTGCAGAAGATTGTCGATCAGGTTCCGATGAGTGAAGAGATTGAGAACATCGTCAACTTCGTGAAGAACTCAGAAAGAGGGATTGTGAAATAGATAAAAGTAAAAAGGGAGCCATCAAGCTCCCTTTTTACTTTTATCTGTCAGGCACGAATTACATAGACTACACGGAATATCTAACTGCATAAAACCGTGAAATCGATGCAATCCGTGCCTTAATATTTATTCAAACTCCAACGTCCCGAAGAAGTCTGGCCGATGAAAATCAGGTTGCTCTATCTCTATCGGGTTCCAAGAAAGGAAGTGGGGAGTTTTCAGTTCGTCACCACATTTATAGAAGTTAGCTTTTATCTCCTTTTCATCGAGAGATTCAATCTGATGCTTGAAGAAAACAGCATAAGGGATAATCAGTGCAACTTCCCAATCGGCATCGGCAGCACGCTCTTCAAAAGTAGCATTGCCAAGACTGGACCAGCGCTGCACGAGAGCCGTCACTTCCTTCGGGGCATGCTCACGGTTGTTGCGGGCGGGACCTGCTCCTATCAGAATCGTTCCGATGCAGTTGCATTCAATATTATAATACACCCCATCGCCTGCCGGTATAGAGAAGAATTCCACACAAGAGTCGGTCCATACCGAACCATTGTCTTCGCCATACTTAGCACGGACACTCTCCTCTCTTACCTTGAAATGCAATAAAATAGAGTCCTGTGTGTGAGCAATGCGAAAATTTACTTTGGGTTTGTAGGGATATTCAGACCAATTGACACACTGGACTGATTGGAAATCGATCTTTTCCTCGTCAAATAATTTGGGAAGCGAACAAGCCTCCACGTTAGCCGAACTAATTTTCTTTACTTTCATATCTCTTTCGTTTGGATGACACAAATATAGTTACTTTCTTCTAATAAGGTTCAATGGAATCAAATAAAATCGTTATTATTGCCAATAGTGGGGCCTTAAAAATCGAATTATGCGGTTTTTCCGTATCTTTGCACAAAAATATATAACGATGCAAAAAGTCCTTCCTATCCACTTTGCCCCGCTTCAAGGGTACACTGAGGTGTTCTACCGCAATGCGCATTCCGCCTGTTTTGGAGGTGTAGATACTTATTATACTCCGTTTGTGCGACTCGAAAAAGGCAGCTTCCGCCGCAGAGACATCCGAGGAATTGAACCGGAAAACAATCAGGCGCCACACTTGGTTCCACAGCTGATAGCTTCATCTATCGAGAAGGCAGAAACGATTTTAGCCCTTTTCATCGAGAAAAACTATCAGGAGGTAGACATTAATCTGGGATGTCCTTTCCCTATTCTGGCAAAGAGACATAACGGCTCGGGGATGTTGCCCTATCCGGATGAGGTGAAGGCTTTGCTCGAACTGACTGTGAAGTATCCGCAAATCAGTTTCTCGGTAAAGATGCGACTGGGTTGGGAAAACGCAGAGGAGTGCATCGCTCTGGCTCCGATACTGAACAGCTTCCCGTTACGCCAAGTGACGATGCATCCTCGTCTGGGGAAACAGCAATATAAAGGAGAGGTAGACCTCGACGGGTTCGCCGCTTTCCGGAAAGTTTGCGAGCATCCGCTTGTTTACAATGGAGACTTGAATACTTTGGAGGATATCCGGCGCATCAGCGAACGGTTTCCTGAACTGGCAGGTATCATGCTGGGACGAGGATTGCTAGCCAACCCGGCTTTGGCTCTCGAATATAAAGAGAACAGAATGCTTTCTCCCGATGAAATGGGCGAAAAACTACGTTCGATGCATACTTCCGTGTATAGCCAGTATGCCGCGCAACTGGAAGGAGGCGATGGTCAGCTGCTGAACAAGATGAAGACCTTCTGGGAATATCTGATGCCACAAGCAGACCGCAAACTGCTGAAAGCTATTCACAAAAGCTCGAACCTCAGCAAATATAATCAAGCTATCTCCGCCTTTTTTAATCAACGATAAGCTGATAACCAGTTATTTTATGTAATTTTGCGCCCGTTTATTAACAGGCACATTATGAAGAAAAACATTCTATTATTACTATGCTTGATTACCGTATCAGGCAGCTTTGCACAGAAGAAGGATTTTAGCTTTAAATTCTACGGGCAGATTCGCACGGACTTTTATTACAACAGCCGTGCGAATGAGGAGACAGTGGACGGTTTGTTCTATATGTATCCGAAAGATAAAGTACGCGACGAGGATGGGAATGACCTGAACTCGACGCCTAGCAGTAATTTCTACACGCTTTATTCCCGCTTGGGAGTAGACGTTGCCGGACCTAAGCTGGGCACAGCCAAGACTTCCGCCAAGGTGGAAATTGACTTTCGCGGCACGGGAACGTCTTATTCCGTGATTCGTCTTCGCCATGCTTACCTGAATCTGGATTGGGGTAAGTCGGCTCTGTTGCTCGGTCAGACGTGGCATCCGTTGTTTGGAGACGTTTCGCCGCAGATTCTTAACCTTTCGGTAGGTGCTCCGTTCCAGCCTTTCAGCCGTGCACCGCAAATTCGTTATCGCTATACGGAGAAGAACTTCCAGTTGACGGGAGCGGCGGTGTGGCAGTCTCAATACCTGTCGCAGGGTCCTGCCGGAAAGAGTCAGGAATATATAAAGAAAGGTTGCATCCCCGAGCTATACGTTGGAGCTGATTACAAATCAGGAGGTTTGCTGGCGGGTGTCGGCATCGAGATGATTTCATTGAAGCCACGCACGGAAGCTATCGGAAACGGCAACAAGAAGTTTAAGGTGGACGAACGCATCACGACCCTTTCTTACGAAGCTCATGTGAAATATACAAATAAGGACTGGTTCGTCGGTGCGAAAAGCGTGTTAGGTTCCAATCTTACGCAGGCTTCGGGCTTGGGCGGGTTTGGAGTGAAGTCGGTGGTTAAGCGTACCGGAGAGAAAGAGTACACTCCGATTCGTGTTTCAAGTTCGTGGCTGAATGTGGTGTACGGTAGGAAATGGAAACCGGGAGTTTTCGTGGGCTATGCCAAGAATCTGGGAACGAGCGATGAACTTTACGTTAAGGACGGAAAGACGGAATTGTATGGCACAGGCACCAACATCGACCAGCTTGTCACTGCCGGAGCCGAACTGACTTACAACGTACCTCATTGGAAATTCGGATTAGAATATACGCTGAGTTCCGCATGGTATGGCTCGCTGAATGCCTCTAGCGGGAAAATCAGAGATACGCATGCCGTTTGCAACAACCGTATTGTTGCAGTCGCTATGTTTATGTTTTAACCTCCTACAAAAAACATTTTCTTCAAATATCTGTCACACTGTCACCGATTGGCATCTAACCTTCTGGTTGTAAGCCTTTAACGCTGTGACAGCAACAGGTGACAGCACGGTGATAGCAAAACTTGCTGTCACACGAAACTGAACTCTTAAACATAATAACGCCTTAGACTTTCAGGCCGAAAGTCTAAGGCGTTATTTTATTGCATCAGTACATCGTAGCAGTCACTGCCGTATAGCTGATTTTTGTTTCATTGCTTGAAACTGTAGTTCCATCGGTGTGAAACTGTAGTTCCAAAGGCTCTGGAACTGTAGTTTCAAGCGGGTGAAACTCTAGTTTCAAGCAGCTGGAACTACAGTTTCAAGCAGTAGAACCCAACTTGAAACCGAATCCCCGATTTACTTACCAGTATCTTACCGTCTTTTCCGCATCAGGTTTCAAGTACCATCCCTTATTAGAAGCACCGTTGGAATCAATCCACTCAGTAAATTCGGTATACGCTTCAGCAAAAGAAATGTTCTCGAAAGCGTGTCTTGCTCCAACAGGAACTTTCACACCCCATGTATAACCATCCACATTTGTATACGGGATATTTGCATCCAGTTCACTGTCTTTTGCAACCAGTTCTTTATATTTCTCCTGATAAGCAGACGTTGGAGCATAACCTTTCATATGGATTTCGATTCCGTGAGCAGTCTTAATAAAGAAATTCTGCCGGTTAGTGTTAAGAATCAGCTCTCTGAATGCTTCAAGCTGAGCTGTTCTTTCAGCACCCGTCAGTCCTTCTTTGCCTATCAGTCTCACTTCCGCACGCACCATTTCCAAGCCTTCTTTGATAAATCCCGGCGTCACCTGAAAGAATTTGCCATCATTTTCTTTTAAAGTAGACAAGCCATCCAGCGTAATAATCGTCCCTTCCACCGGAGTTTTATCTACTGTCAGCTTAGAATATCTATTGACAGTTTGGTTCTTCCAGTTCCAGTCGCGCTTTTCAACTACCACAGTGGCATCGCTAGAAAAATCTTTCTTTGCCAATTCCGTCATCGTTCCTTGTCCGCCTTTCAACTGAAGGCTTGCCGTGATACGATCGATATACTTGCTATCCAACCCTTCCAGAATGACACCCAGCACAGTAGGATTCTGCCCGCCCATGGCACGGACATCCAACGTAATCAGCAATTCTTCTTTGCTTCCCTGCTTTTCCATTTGTGCGGCATCCTGACATTCAGTTACTTTCAAGTCGTACTCAAAAACAACATCATTGAAATCTTCATCATACCACGAGGCAGGTTTCGTAGGCCATCCGTCTTCAAACATAGCCACACCCGTATTGTGATAGAAAAGATAACCGGCATCCGTTTCAGAAGTCGGCTTCACGGCATCCTCCGGAAGGGCAAGCGTAACCGATGCCTTCTGACTGGTGGCATAAGAGAAGCCTACACCTCCACTACGGGCAACCGGAGTCAAAGCAAATGTTTTCGTTGCTTCACCGCCCGAAGCCGTATTATACTTCATATATACCTTATCGGCATGAATAGGAGCATTCAATGTAAGTGTGCGCGTGGCACCCTCTTTCAACAAAATATCCCCTGCAAGCAGGCTCGCTTCCGAACAATCTTCATCAGCATATACATTCACCAGCGGAGAGTTCGTTGCAGATTGCTCCGTCCCCCTTCCATCTTCACCGTTCCCCAGTTCCGAATCGGAACAGGAAGAGAATACTAACATCGTCCCCATAAGGACGAACATAAACTTCTTAACCTTCATCATTAATTCAAATTTAAAATTATTGTTTGTTTTCTTATTTCACAATATAGATATGTTTATCTTATGCTTCACAATAGCTCAAATTGTTAACTATTCAAAAAACTTTCCTATACCAAAGTTCCACTTTAGTCACCCTATTTGTGGTTTCCCACCTTTCCACCGAGAAAAGTTTTAAGCCCTAAAAGCAGGCGTACAAGGCATCTCCGCAACACTGGATAAATTATACAACTTATTTCGTATATTTGTATACCACAGAACGCTTATAGCAACAAATATATGCTTTCTGTTCTGAATATACAAGTTTTTATTTAAATATATTAGACTAGATGGATCAAGTATTATATGGCTTAGATTACATAGAATATTATTTCTATTGGATATATTACAAGTTTATTGGCTTTCCTTTAATCATAAGAATATGCTCAATCGCTGTAATGTTCTGCATCTTGGCGTACTTGTTTTTGCTAATACACATCATATACGGTATATTCAGGAGACGTAAAGAAAAGCGCAAATACAATAAAGCCTTCGACAAATATTACGAAGAGATGAAAGCTATATCTTTAGACACCAACCCGCTGTCCGAAGAAGAAATAGCCGAGAGACTGAAGTATGATACCAAGAAACGTCCGAAGCCGAACGAGCTGCGCATCATCACACAGCTACTCACTGAGCTAAAGAGTGTACACGAGGATGAAATCAACGAGCTCAATTACCAAACGATACAGACAGTTCTTCAGATTACCCGCTTTTTTGAGCGCGAACTGCAATTCGGACGCAAGAGAGCGAAAATCCAAGCACTGAAACTAATTCAGTCCATCAACGGATATGCGTCCGAAGCCGTATTGGTTCGTTTCCTCTACCATCGGGAAATGGAGTTGAGAAATTCGTCGCGCTATACTTATATGTGGCTAAGCCAGGGAAACCCGTTCCGTTTCTTCGACGAAGATATCGGCATGAAGCTCAGGCAATGGGACATGATGGAATTGCACGCCATACTGGAACACCGCAAAATCGTGGGATACAACACGCCCAGTTTCATTAAATGGGTCAATACCTCCGCCGAAGAGAACGTGAAGATATTCTTCATCAACGAAATCCGCCTGTACAATGAAACAGACAGCGCCCCCATCTTGGCCAAGCAACTGAATGCACGCTCCGCAGAAATACGCGGGGAAGCGATTAAGACGCTGGGGAAACTGAAATATAAAGAAATAGAACCTAAACTGATTGAAATGTATCATATGCAACCGGAAGAGGTGAGGCAAAAAATCATACTTGCCATTGCAGACCTGAAGACGGACAAGGCTTTGGGATTCTTGTACAATGCATACGGCGATGCCGACAACTGGGCAACGAAGCGAATTGTGCTGAAAGCCCTTTATGAATACAGTGCCATGGGTAGAAAGACATTCGAGCAACTGGAGAGAAAGGCAGATTCTCACACAGCGATTTTGTTTGCCCACACCAGGCACCCATTAATCAACCAAATAATCTAGAAGGATATGAGAGAGTTTCTATTTACATTCTTCAATTATTTCGTATTCTTTTATACGAGTATGCTGGCTATATCCTTTATCCTATTTGCCTTTCTTTCGTTCATCTCGCTGAAACGGAGGAAAAACTATTATGTGGAAAGCTATGTGCGAAAAACAATCAAGGAATCTCCCTATACACCCGGTATTTCGGTGATTGCTCCTGCCTATAACGAAGAAAAGTCGATTATTGATAATGTAAACTCTATGTTGGCATTGGAGTATCCGCTCTACGAGGTTGTTATCGTGAACGACGGCAGCACGGACAGCACGCTGGATAAGATGACCGAGTATTACGAACTGGTGGAAGTACCCTACGCCTATATCGAACGAATCAAGACCCAACCCTTCAGGCGGCTTCTGAAATCAACGAATCCCAAATACAGCCAGCTCATCGTCGTCGACAAGGAGAACGGTGGAACCAAGGCGGATGCTTCCAATGCGGGCATCAATGCGGCTTCTTATCCTTACTTCATCTGCACCGATGTGGATTGCATCCTCGAGAAATACGCTCTTTACCGTTGCATCTCGCCTATTATCTCTTCGCACACACAGGTAATTGCTGTCAGCGGAACGATGCTTATGGCAAACGGATGCACCGTAAAAGACGGACAAATAGTGGAGGTAAGAACTCCCCGCACACCGATTCCGTTGTTCCAGAATCTGGAGTATATGCGTTCTTACCTGATTGGCAAAATGGGCTGGTCCGCCATCAACGGAATGCCGAATGTTTCCGGTGGATTCGGGCTTTTTGACCGTTCGGTAGCCATTGCCGCCGGTGGATATGATGCTCCTTCTCATGCGGAGGACATGGATTTGATTACGCGCATGGTGGGATATATGTGCGACTTCTCACGCCCTTATAAGATAGTTCAGATTCCTGACACTTGTTGTTGGACGGAAGGTCCGCCCAACTTAGTCATGCTTTACCGTCAGCGTACCCGCTGGGCGCTTGGATTATTCCAAACGCTCAGCATCCATCATAAGATGATTTTCAATAAGAACTATAAGCAGATGGGGCTATTGACGCTGCCCTATATGGTTATCTTTGAATTTCTGGCACCCATCATCGAGTTTGTCGGCTTACTTGTGTTTCTCTATCTTGCCTTCACCGGAGCTGTCAACTGGAATACCGCATGGATGATTTATCTCACCATCTACACCTTTTGCCAGTTCCTGTCCATCGTCGTCATCACTTACGACTATTATGTGGGGATGCTCTACAGAAGAGGATACGAATACTTGTGGATTATCGTTGCTTCCATACTGGAGCCGATCATCTATCATCCCATCATCACCTTCTGCTCGCTGAGAGGATATCTCAGTTACCTGACTAAAAGAGACTTTAAGTGGAAGAAGGTGGAACGTACAGGATTCAAGCAAAGAAAAGCGAGCAAAGCAGAGGAAAAAACTGCAGAAGCCGCAAGTACCGAACCTGCTATATAAATTGGAAAGGATAAGATATAATGAACAGAGAGTTTATTCATAAGATTACCATATTGGGCTGCCTGCTCTTGCTCATCACCTCCTCCGTGGGGACTGACAAAGGCTTCCAGACTCCGGAGCAGTATGCCCAGATTGTAAAGGAGCATTTTGCCAACGAAGAATGGGAAGCGGGTAAGACTCTTTTGGATGAAGGCCTTGCGAAATACCCGAATGTATCGGACCTCGAATGGTTGATGGGTAAGTATTGGTTTAACGTGAAGGACTATGACCGTTCGCGCTATCATCTTATCAAAGCCGTGGAAGATAACTACAACAATGTCGATGCCAAGCATCTGCTGGTAGAAGTAGAAGATATCACCGAAAACTATTCAAGCGCCATCTGCTACGTGAACGAACTTCTGGAAGTGAATCCATACTGGAGAGGTTTGTGGCGAAGGAAGATTGAATTGTATCGCAAGCAGAACAACAACGTGGAAGCCGACCGCCTGCTGAAGAGAATCAACCAGATTTATCCCAATGATACCATTCTGCGGAAAGACTATATCTACAGCATGGAAGTAGGCTACCGGCAGATGAAGAAAGACGGCAACCGGAAAGAAGCTATCGAGAAACTAACGGAACTAATCAAAACATCGCCGGAAGAAGAATATTATCTGGACCTTATCAACCTGCATCTACAGGACGGAAACCGGGAAGCGGCTTTGGGATGGTCGTCGAACGGACTGGTAGCCCTGCCCGGAAGCATGGCACTGATTAGAAAAAGAGTCGGTATCCTCGGTGAATTGGCGCGTTATCCCGAAGCACTCGCTTTTATTCGCGAACAAATGAGGAGATACAACAGTCCCGCCCTCCAGCGTATTTACAACGAGCAGTTGATGGAAGCTGCCCGAGCGGAAAAGCAACGGGACCCTTATGTGCTATACGGCATGGCTTTCGACAGAGGAAACAAGAATAAGGAAGCACTGGATTATCTGCTGAATACATCCGTCACCCGAGGATATACGGATGACGCGCTTTTCTATATCCGTGAAGCCAAAAAGCAATACGGCAATACGGATAAGGGAATCATGTACAAGGAATATGTGCTCTATCGCCAGATGAACGAGGACGACCTTGCTTTTGCAACGCTGAAGAAGATGTACGAAATGTATCCTGATGATTACGATATTGCCTTAGCCATGTCGGCACAGCATATGAAGAAAGCCGACAAGTTGATGGAACTCGGCTTGTATTCGGAAGCATTGCCACACGTGCTGTTCGTATCCCACAAGCATCTGGACGACCGGGAAGTGAACGGTGCAGCTTGGGAGAAGGCGTTGAATTGCTACATCAACATGAAGCGCTACAATGAAGCACTCGCCACACTGGACACCATCACGATCCACTTCCCCGACTACGAGAACGGCACACTGAAAAGAGCATTTATCCTCGACAAGATGGACAAAACCGAAGAAGCGCTGCAACTTTATCTTTCCGCCATCGAGCAGAGCGATGAAGATATGCGCATCTTCTACGTCATCGGGTATGAGGAACTGGCTGTGCCCTATATCAAAAGGTGTATGGAAGCGGGGGCTACGCAGAAAGCATACGATTTTGCCGTTCAGCTCGTCAGCCTCAACCCTTCGAGCGACCTCGGGTTGCGCTATGCGATTAATTCGTCCGGATTGCTGGGAAGGTACGATGAATTTGAGAAGTATACGGAGCAAGCCATCAATTTCTATCCGGAAGAGCCTTTCTTCCAAGCCAAGCGGGCAACGGTTTATGAGCGCGAAAGGAGATACGAAGCTTCTTTGGAATATCTACAGCCGATACTTCACAAATATCCGAGCAATAAAGAGATTATCGGTGCATTCTCGCAGAGCAGCGAATACCGTGCCCTGCAATTGACGAAAGCAAAAGAACCGGAGAAAGCACTAGCCGTGCTTGACACCGCCTTGCTTTACGACAGCATGAACCGTTCGTTGAAATACACCAAAGGGGTGGTGTACGAAGCCTATAAGCAAGCCGATTCCGCTTATTACTATCAGAAGTTCTACGAACCTTCCATCATGGAATATCGTTCTTTCCAACGGCACTTATCAGGACTGAAGAGCATGATGCTGAAGAATGAACTGGCGTTGACTTATCTGCGTGCACGCTACGGAGAAGAAGACATTATAACTTCTGTTGCTACGGTGGAATATACACGCAAGACGCGAAAGAACGATTACACCGGACGCATCAACTATGCCGGACGCAGCGGTTCGGCTAGCGGCAGCATGGATGCAGAAGAACAGACTCCGGGAGGTGTCGGCATACAGGTGCAAGGCGAATGGACGCATCAATTCTCACCTAAATGGAGTGGTACGGTCAATGCAGCGTTTGCCACGAAATATTTCCCGGACATTACTGCCGACGTCGCTGTGCGCCATTATCTAAAGAATGACTGGGAGATAGGTGCGCACATCGGATACAGGCGCGTGGCTGCTTACGACAAGCGTTTTGAATGGAATGATGAATACTTCGCCGGGAGCAATGGAGAAAACGGTTATATCTTCACGGGCTGGGATGAAGAGAAAACCAATTTGTTCACCGTGGGCGCGGAACTTGCCAAGACCATCGAAACGGTTCGCCTCAGCACGAAGCTGGATATGCACTTCTTCAACTCCAACTTCTATTATAATGCACAGGTAGGCGCCAAGTATTTCCCCGCAAGCGACGGAAAGACGAATATCAACGCCATGGCAAGCATCGGTTCGGCACCGGAAACGGCTGTGTTGGATTATGCACTGCCCGGCTCTTTCTCGCACACCAATACGATGGTGGGACTGGGCGGACAATATATGGTTTCTCCTAATATAACGATAGGCTTAATGGGTACTTGGAACACCTATTATAACCAGATAAATAGCGTGAGGGGAATCAATCCGTTAGACCGGATAGAGACTGTAACGACACGTTATAAAAACTTATACAACATCTATGCACAGATTTACATCTCATTCTGACAGGTTCTCCCCCCTCTTGGTGGGAATCGTGTGCCTTTGCAGCCTTCTATCTGGTTGCCGTATGCAGGCACACACGGAGATGTTCGCGTCTAAAGAAGGATATCTCGTCACTATCGGCGAGAACCCTATCGACAAAGATACGCGTTGGGCAAAGTATTTATACGAGCATCTCAACAAGCGGGCGAAAGAGGATGAGATGATAGCTTTCGGCGTTTCGGAGAAAGATATGTGGCGCATCATTATCCGCATTGACCCTACGCTGCAAGATGGTTTTAAGCTTACGTGCAAAGGGGCGGATATCAGCCTGACAGCTTCGGACAGCAGGCAAATGTTGTGGTTGCAATATCAACTGATAAAGAAGATAAGCCAGGAGGATCCCCGTATCAACGGTTCCGATCTTCCCCCTGCCCTTATCAACCTGAAAGATACGACCGGAACATTTGCTTTCGACTATCAAAGCATCTACTCGCCCACAGGTCTAAATGCCGACTATGTAGGTGTCGTCGGGCTGAACAACTTTGATGATAGTTGGGGAATATGGGGGCATAATCTGCGGAAAGTTCTTGGAGAGAATGCCGAAAAGCTATGTGCCACCATCGACGGTAAGCGGAATGAGGAGCAACTTTGCTTTTCTTCCGAAGATATGTATCGGCAGCTTGAAAGCTATATTGTAGATAATTATGGAGAAAATGCAAAGATGCGTTTCTTGATTGCACCGGATGATAATCCATTTGTTTGCACCTGCTCGTCGTGTACGGCAATGGGGAACACTACCAAGAACGCCACTCCTGCGGTCACAGAGTTAATCATCCGCTTGTCCGGTCGATTTCCTCATCACTTCTTCTTTACGACATCCTATCTCAGTACCCGCCAGGCAACAGAGAAACTACTACCGGCAAACGCCGGGGTAATGGTTAGTGCCATAGACCTCCCGCTACGCAGGATAGATAAGAAAGAAGTGCACGTAAAGGTCTTCACTAAACAACTGGAACAATGGAAGAAGGTCACGAAGAACATCTATATATGGGATTATATCAATAACTTCGACGACTATCTGACTCCTTTCCCCGTGCTTAAGATAGCCCGGCAAAGACTGCAACTGTTCAAGAAGCATGGAGCCAGCGGCATCTTCTACAACGGGAGCGGATATAGCTACTCTTCTCTCGATGAAATGAGGACTTTTGTATTATCTTCACTACTTATCAATCCTGATCTTTCCGTAGAGGAGTTAGTCGGTAAGTTCCTGAATCAAGAGTTTCCTGTAGCGAGAAAGTGGTTGTACGATTACTATCTGCATTTAGAAAACAGCACCCAATCCGGAAAGAAGCTGGGAGTTTATGCGAGCATCAAAGAAACGGAGGAATCTTTCCTCCATCCGGATAAGTTTATCAAATTCTACGATGAAATGGGCGATTTTGTTTCCAACGCTAAAGGAAAAGAACGCAAAAAGCTCCATGAACTTCAGACCGCTTTATCCTTCACCCGGCTCGAATTGGGACGCAATCATAGTTATGATGCTTACGGATATGCTAAGGAAGATGGCAAAACGCTTCGCCCTATCCCTCAAGCCCGGCAATGGATAACCCAACTCCGAGAGCATAAAGCATTTGCCGGAATGGAGTATTACAGCGAATCGTCCGATGAAATCGATTATTATATAAAGGAATGGGAACAATACATACTTGCTTCGGACTTAAAAAAGAGTAATCTATTTCTTGGGATTCGCCCGACTGCAACATCTGCATCAGATAAAATGGTTGATAATAATAGGTGCTTACTTACAGACGGGACTCACGGTTTACCGGGCAATTATCATCAAGGTTGGGTAATCATCCCACAAGATGAATATAACATCACTCTGCCTGTAAAAGGAATAGATGCATCGGGCACAGTTTATATTAGCTTCCTCCATCTTCCCCGCCATCGAATCTATGCACCGCTGGAAATTGAATTGCTGAAAGACGGAGTAAGCTACAAAAAGATTCATCTCGACCCGAATAATCACGATGAAAAGGGGGAAATGGTTAAAGCTGTCCTATCGGCTGACTTGAATGGAACAGAAACATTAAGTATAAAAATGACCGGTTCGGGAAAGCAAGGTGCGCAAATCGGAGTGGATGAAATAGCATTCATTCCCTCATAAATGGACGAAAGAGTGATCTCACTAAATATAATAGGAACTATGAACAAATCGATATTTTATATTCTCGCACTGGCAATGCTTCCTTTCTGCTTTGCTTCATGCAAAAAGGAGGTGCGCCCCACAAGCATGACGATACAGGATTCCGTCAGGCATTACTATCCTATCAAACAAGGGCAGCAACTCGATATCATGTTTGCTATCACCAACACTGGAGAAGCCCCGCTGATTATTTCGGATATGCAACCGTCCTGCGGATGCATCATACTGGATAAAAGCTCGCACATCATCATCCCGGAGAAGGGCATCCGGCAGTTTAAAGCTACCTACAACAGCATAAAGAACGTCGGCGAAGTGGTGCACCGCATACGCATCTACGGCAATATGATTCCCAATGGAAGGGCGGAATTGAGGTTTGACGTGAATGTGGTTCCCGATGCTGACTACACACGCGATTACGAAGAACTCTTTCAGGAGTTTAACGCTAAGAACGGTATTGTGAGGGAGATGGTAGATGGAAAAGAGTCGGAATTGGGATATTATGTGGGGAATCCATAGTTTCAGGGATGCAACTCCTTAAAAGCTGCGTTCTCTTCTTTCACGTGTTGAATGGTCTGCTTCAATTCGCCGATAGGCAAATCGTAAGCGTACCATCCGGTATAGCAATCTACCACATACCATTTACCATCGGGCAACAGTTCAAACTCGACGCGCAAATCAACCTCAGACTCTTCGTAGCCTGCTTCAAACACTTTATGCTTCGGCTCGTTTAGCGTAAACTTTGATACATAGACTCCCCCTTCTTCCTGCTCGATACGCTCCTCTTTCATCATCTCTCCATCCAGCAACGGCCATTTCTCTTGAGTGAAAGGAAATGTCTTTTCAGTTTCTCCGTCATCTGCCAACAAAGTAATAGGGGTTTTCAACGGAAACTTAATACGGGTATATTGAAAAGCGGCACTGGAAGTAAACTTATCCAGAAACGTCTTGAAATCTTCCTGCTCGTGTGCTGCTTCATCCCCGGCTCTAGTTACTGAATCACTACCGTAAGAGTTCAAAGATACGCTTGCCAGCAACACACTGACTAACAGACCATACAAAAATCTTTTCACTTCCATAATCATAAAATATTAGTGGTTTATTGCCTCTATATTAAGTCTCACTTTCAAGCCACAAAGATAATCACATCTTTAACATCTCCATATATGGAAGCAACGAAATAGTATATACGACTCTTACTTCTTCCGCAAATACTCATACCCGAAACGGCAATACAAACATTTTCTCTTGTCGCAGTATTCCTTTCGGAGTTGTATCAACGCCTGGCTATCCGCAGCAGAAGTTACGGGTAGTCCGGCATTGCTCCACGAACGGATGATATGATTATTCTCAGCTTTCAACTCTTCGAGGAAACGCCCGGCACGTTCACACATCCCATCGTCAGCCTTATGCAAGCCGTAGGTATATAGAAACGGGACAACGGTATTTATCACTATCAGGTTGAGCGAACCCTCTCCCATCGTTTTCTCCCGTTCAGGAGAAGGCCGTCCGAACATAAAATGGTCTTTCCAATAAGCGGAAGTGCGGGTGCGCAGTATCGCTCTCACCTCCGACAAGGTTTCAGCTTCGAGCACACGAGAGAAGAGTTTGTCTGCTTTCTGATAGAGATAAGCCAATTGTGCCAGCCGCACATGAGGAAAGTTCTCGGGCCGTAGCCTTAGAAAGCTCCACAGAGAAGCATCCATCACCTGAGTAATCTCGAACTTCCGCTGCAAATAGCGAAACTCCTTGCGCAAGCGGAAACTGTAATCATCCTCCTGCTCTTTCTTCAAAAACGTTTCTTCGAGCAAACCAGCCATACCGAAGAAGAAGGCTTCTATCTGAAACAAATCATTCCGATGCTTATCCACCGCACGAAACGGCAGCAAGCCCGCCCACATTTCAAAAGCATCTCCATTGAGTCCGAAACCGTAGTTGCGTGCCAGCGTGATGAAGAATGCGTCTTCCCAATTACTGCCGCAACGTTTCAGCCGCTCGCCGATAAGCTTGGCTTTCTGTTCAAGCCGTTCCGTTTGCAAGGCTGTCAGCCACGAGTGAATCGTCAGTTTGGGCAAAGAACTGATGACGGAATAACAAGCCGGATACTGGTCGGCCGCACAAAGTTCGTGATAATGAGTTTGTATATGCTCGGGGCAGGTCAACTGCAATTGCGGAATCACTTCTCCATTGGAGCGGCTCACTTCGGCATCCGGCTCGGCAACGACGTGCAGAATGACGGAATCGTATGTTTTATCGCTCTCGTGTCCGTGGCGAAACCAGTCGGATGCATGAGTATGTATCTCTACGTTTCCCACCCACAGCGTGCCGTCTATCTTTAGTTTTGCATTAAAGAAATCGGGGCCGGCATTGGAGTTATGGAGTCCGGGGTCTATTACTTCTACCGGTAAGCCTTTGGTGGTTTGCAGTATTTTGAGGGGAAATAATTTATGTTTCCACACGTAGTGGAGAAGGTGTTCCATGTTAACAAGACGTTAATGTGCGCTGCAAATGTAATAAAAATCTTATCTTTGCGACTATTATTTTGAATATAAGTCAGAAAACAATGAAAATAGCACTGATCGGTTACGGAAAAATGGGCAAGGAAATAGAGAAAGTTGCCCGTAGTCGCGGACATGAAATCGTCTGCATCATCGATGTTGATAATCAGGGAGACTTCGAATCGGAAGCATTCAAATCGGCAGATGTAGCCATTGAATTTACCAATCCGATGGTGGCATACGGCAATTATATGAAGACTTTCAAAGCCGGAGTGAAACTCGTATCGGGTAGCACCGGATGGATGGCCGAGCATGGCGAAGAAATCAAGGAACTATGCACAGAAGGCGGCAAAACACTTTTCTGGTCGTCAAACTTCAGTCTGGGTGTTTCCATTTTCTCTGCCGTAAACAAGTATCTAGCCAAGATAATGAACCAATTCCCCGGATACGACGTGTCTATGAGCGAAACGCACCACATCCACAAAATGGATGCTCCCAGCGGAACAGCTATCACTCTGGCGGAAGGTATTCTAGAGAATATAGACCGCAAGGATAAATGGGTGAAAGGTACTTTTGCCGCACCGGACGGAACGGTGAGCGGAACCGAAGCCTGCGCTGCCAACGAGCTGCCTGTCAGCTCCATCC
Organism: uncultured Bacteroides sp.; assembly: GCF_900547205.1. Taxonomy (GTDB): domain Bacteria; phylum Bacteroidota; class Bacteroidia; order Bacteroidales; family Bacteroidaceae; genus Bacteroides. Next base: position 115,216 of record NZ_URFY01000001.1, on the reverse strand, counting down.
GCGAAGGTGAAGTGTTCGGCATCCACACCATCCGTTACGAATCGGACGTAGATACCATTTCAATCACGCACGATGCCAAAAGCCGCGGAGGCTTTGTACTGGGAGCCGTACTGGCTGCCGAGTATACTGCCAACCATGAAGGTTATCTGGGCATGAGCGATTTATTTCCGTTCTTAAACGATTAAGAAACCGGAACCAAGTTTTAAATAAATATATCATTATGAGTCAAGCCACACGCGCTCAATGGATTAAATGCGCCATTGCTATTGTTCTTTATCTCGCCTTCCTCGTCTGGGTACGGAGTTGGTGGGGATTAATCATCGTTCCTGTCATTTTCGATATTTATATCACAAAGAAAATACCTTGGTCGTTCTGGAAAAAGTCGAAGAATCCGGCTGTCCGCAGCGTCATGAGTTGGGTAGATGCCATCGTTTTTGCGTTGGTAGCCGTCTACTTCGTCAATATCTATATCTTCCAGAACTACCAGATTCCTTCTTCTTCGTTAGAAAAATCATTGTTGGTGGGCGATTTCCTGTATGTGAGCAAGATGAGCTACGGTCCCCGCGTGCCGAACACTCCGCTTTCTATGCCGTTGGCACAGCATACACTGCCAATTGTTAATACTAAATCGTATTTCGAGTGGCCGCAGTGGAAGTATAAACGGGTGCCGGGCTTCGGGAAGGTAAAGTTGAACGATATTGTTGTGTTCAACTTCCCCGCAGGAGATACCGTAGCGGTAAAATATCAGCAGACTACCGACTTCTATACACTAGCTTACAATGAAGGGCAGCGGATGTATCCCAAACAAATAGAAATGGATAGCTTGACACGCGAACAACAACGTACCATTTACAATTTATACTATGCTGCCGGCCGCAAGCAGATTATCGACAATCCGCGCACTTACGGAGAAGTCCTCTGGCGTCCGGTGGACCGTCGGGAGAATTACGTAAAACGCTGTGTAGGCTTGCCAGGCGACACGCTCCAAATTGTGGACGGACAAGTGATGATAGACGGAAAGGCTATTGAAAATCCTGAAAACCTACAATTCAATTACTTCGTTCAGACTACTGGTCCGTACATTCCTGAGGATATGCTTCGCGAACTTGGCATAAGCAACGACGACACGATGTTAATTGAAGATTCCGGTTGGGAAGGCGGACTATTGGAAATGGGACTCAACAGCCGGAATGCAGAAGGAAAGCTGAATCCCGTATATCATTTCCCGCTAACCAAAAAGATGTATGACACTTTATCGGGCAACAAGAAGTTAATCAGCAAGATAGTGATGGAACCGGAAGAATATGCCGGACAAATGTATCCGCTGAACCTTTACACTAAGTGGAATCGCAACAACTACGGTCCTATCTGGATTCCTGCCAAGGGAGCTACGATTACGCTGACGGAAGACAACCTTCCTATCTACGAACGTTGCATCGTGGCTTACGAAGGCAACAAACTGGAAGTGAAGCCGGACGGATTCTACATCAACGGCGAAAAGACCAACCAGTATACCTTCAAGATGGATTACTACTGGATGATGGGTGATAACCGTCACAACTCTGCCGACTCCCGTTATTGGGGCTTCGTTCCCGAAGACCACGTGGTAGGCAAGCCTATCGTAGTGTGGTTATCTCTAGACAAAGACCGTGGTTGGTTTGACGGTAAAATCCGCTGGAACCGCCTTTTCAAATGGGTAGACTGAGGTTTACATTGATATGATGAACATCCGTAAATTCAAATGGATACTAGTATTCGCCGGAGCAATAGTAGCAGTGCTTCTGCTCCGGGGATTTGCTTTTACGTCTTGTCTCATCCCCTCCACCGGAATGGAAAATTCCATCTTTCAGGGAGAACGCATCTTAGTCAACAAGTGGAGCTACGGGCTTCGTGTGCCTTTCATGTCGCTATTCTCCTATCATCGCTGGTGCGAACGTCCTGTACGGGCGCAAGATATTGTCGTCTTTAACAATCCTGCAGGAATCAATCAACCAATCATCGACCGTCGTGAAATATATATCAGCCGTTGCATCGGCACTCCGGGAGATACTTTGCTGGTAGATTCACTCTTCTCCGCCATCTCACCCAAAGCGCAGTTCAACCCTGACAAAAAGAGACTGTACGCTTATCCTGCCGGCAAAGAAAACCTGATAACCTCCCTCATGAACACCCTTTCCATCGCCGACGACGGACTGATGGGAAGCAGCGACAGCACGCACGTCCGCAGTTTCAGCCGTTATGAATATTACTTGCTGGAACAAGCTATGAGTGACAGAAACTGGATTCAGCCTTTGACCCGAAAAGATGAAGCGGAGCTGAAACCGCTTATCGTCCCCGGCAAAGGAAAGTTCGTCAGGGTCTATCCGTGGAACGCCACATTGCTGCGAAACACGCTCGTGATGCACGAAGGCAAACAAGCGGAAATCAAGAACGACACGCTCTATGTGGACGGAAAACCTACACAACATTGCTATTTCACCAAAGATTACTATTGGATGGGAGCCAACAACACCGTCAACCTGTCCGATTCGCGCCTGTTCGGATTCGTTCCGCAAGACCATATCATCGGGAAAGCTTCGCTTATCTGGTTCTCCAAAGAGAAAGGAACGGGGGTGTTCGACGGATACCGATGGAATCGCTTCCTTAGAACGGTGAAATAGTGAACGACAGATTTAGACGGTAAAACAAGTAGTTAAACGAACAATCCCCCAACTGTATCAATCCATAAAAAAGCAATGAAAACAGCCTATTTATCCTCTGCATATCTCGCTCCGATAGAATACTACAGCAAACTGCTGGCATACGACAACGTGTATGTAGAACAACATGACCACTACATAAAGCAAACCTACCGCAACCGTTGCACCATCGCCGCACCTGCCGGTGAACTGGCACTCTCCATCCCTACCGTGAAACCCGATACGCTGAAATGCCCCATGAAGGACATCCGCATCTCCGACCACGGCAACTGGCGCCACCTGCATTGGAACGCCATCGAATCGGCTTACAACAACACGCCTTTCTTTGAATACTACAAAGATGACTTCCACCCCTTCTACGAAAAGAAATACGAGTTTCTAATCGATTTCAACGAGGAACTCTGCCACTTGGTTTGCGAATTGATTGATATTCATCCCACGATGGAACGGACCTCTGAATACAAAACAGATTTCACCCCCGAAGAAACGGACTTCCGTGAAATCATCCATCCCAAGAAGGACTTCCGAGTGGAGGACCCGGAGTTCGTTCCGCACCCCTACTATCAGGTGTTTGAACCCAAACTCGGGTTTCTGCCCAATCTGAGCATTATTGATTTGCTTTTCAATATGGGGCCGGAGAGTTTGCTGGTATTGAGTAAATAAACGAAGGATGAATAATATATCCGATTGATGAAAAGAAATATAAAAAGAGAAAAGGAGGGTAGGTTTAACTCAGCTATTAATACTTAAGTTACCAGCTATTAATAGCTAACATATTGACTATTAACACTTGGGAACTCAGCTATTAATACTTGTTATCACAATTAGCAATGCTTGATATCACAGTTAACAATGCTTGTTATGCAGTGTAACAATGCTTGATATGCGGTGTAACAATGCTTGATATGCGGTGTAACAATGCTTGTTAAAATACTCATTTTATCTCTGTCGGAAAGTACTAATACCTATTTCATCAGCCATTTCGGAGCTATTCCTACTATTGGTTATGTCCTCGGTTCACCCCTTTCACCTTTTTCTTGAAATGCCGATGAATAAGGAGATACAGGGTGAAGGACCACCTGTTTTCCTACTCGTTTTCCGCCTTCACCGCTTTCACTTTCCTGTTTCTATTGCTTTCCGAAAGTGGTGTATACAAAGGTTAGCGGTGAAAGCGGTGAAACCGTTAGTTAGACCTAAAAACACATTCCCCTTCACCCGCAATCGACTTATCCATCAGTGTTTCAAGAGAAAGGTGAAAGAGGTGAATCTCAGTTAATATAGTATTGTCATGTTGGCGAATTATGTCAATGATATTCCACACAACTACCTGTAAATCAACGTAGACAAATACTCCTCCGCAAACATCTCATTCGCCACTTCCAGCAACTGCTCGGCAGTCAGCGATTCAATGCGTTTAAACACCAGCTCGGAAGATTCAAACTTATGGTAATGCAAGAAAGTCTTCGCCATCCCCAACGCATTATTCTCAAAATTATCGGAAGCGACACCGATTTGCCCAATCAATTGTTTCTTCGCCGCTGCCAGTTGAGAAGACGACATCTTCACATCCCGCATTCGCTTCAATTCTTTATAAGTCAGTTTCAGACAAGTATCCATGTCTTCCGTATCCGTGCCGAAGTAAATGCAGAACACACCCGTATCGGTGTACGAAGTCAGGTTGGACTCGACGGTATAAACCAGCCCTCTCCGCTCGCGAAGAGAAACGTTCAACTTACTGTTCATGCCGGGACCACCGAGGATATTGTTCAGCAGATACAAAGCTGTCCGCTTATCATCAAACGCATTATAGCCGCGACTGCCAATCATCACATGAGCCTGATGCGTCTCTTTATTCACCGTGAGATGCTCGGGGACGTAGAACGGCGGAGGTGTACGGCGATTATCCACTGCCACGGATGGGATATCCGAGAAGTATTTCTCTGCCATCCGGACAATCTTCTTGAAGTCATATTGCCCCTGCACGAAGAACACCATATTCCCCGGCTGATAATACCGACGAGTGAACGACAGCACATCTTCCGTGCGAAAGCTCCTCAGCAATTCCGGTTTGCCTAGTATATTTCTCCCTAGAGGATGATTGCGGAAAATCATATCTTCAAAATCATCGAAGATAAGTTCGGAAGGAGTATCCTCGTAAGATTGGATTTCGTCGATAATCACTTCAGTCTCTTTCTCAATCTCATGTTGCGGGAAAGTGGAATGAAATACAATATCTCCCAACAACTCCAGCGCACGCCCCAGATGCTCGGTCAGAAAGGCGGCATAAACCACCGTTTCCTCCTTATTAGTATAAGCATTCAAGTCGCCGCCCACATTTTCCATCCGGTTGAGGATGTGCCACGCTTTCCGCTTCTCAGTTCCTTTAAAGATAAGATGTTCTACAAAATGAGCCATTCCCTGTTCATTCTCCGCCTCGTCGCGCGTTCCGGCATCGATGGCAAAACCACAATAAGCTACTTTTGAGAGAGTCGGTTCGTGGATGATGCGCAGGCCATTGGGCAGTGTATATTGGTTGCAATGCATTGTTTTATACTTCCTTATTGAATTAATGCCACAAAAATACAATAAAACTTATTGCTGTTTATAGAAAATTGCAGATATTTGTAGACTATAACAGTAACAACGTATATGAAAAAGATAGGAATATTCTGTTCTGCCTCGGAAAACATTGACAAAATGTACTTTGACAGCGCCCGCCAGATTGGCGAATGGATGGGGCAAACAGGCAAAACGTTGATTTATGGAGGTGCCGACCTCGGACTGATGGAATGTGTGGCGCGTGCGGTGAAAGACAGCGGCGGCACAGTCGTCGGAGTAGTTCCCACCAAACTGGAAGAAAAAGGGAGGGTGAGCACTCTCTTGGACGAAGTGATTCATACACGCAACCTGAGTGATCGCAAAGACGTAATAACGGAGAAGTCGGACATACTCGTAGCACTGCCCGGTGGCGTAGGCACACTCGATGAGATTTTTCACGTAATAGCTGCCGCTTCCATCGGTTACCACCGGAAGAAGGTGATCTTTTACAACGAATACGGGTTCTACGATGAACTGCTGAAAGCACTCAAAACGCTGGAAGAAAAAGGCTTTGCCCGACAACCATTTTCAACATACTACGAAGTGACAAACACCTTGGAAGAACTAAAAGAAAAAATAAACTGATTATATGATAGACTCCATCAAACAACTCTTGCAACAGGAAGCACAGGCCGTGCTCAACATACCTGTAACAGACGCTTACGAGAAAGCCGTGAAACTGATTGTAGAACAAATACATCAGAAAAAAGGGAAATTAGTTACTTCCGGCATGGGAAAGGCCGGACAGATTGCCATGAACATCGCTACTACTTTCTGTTCCACCGGAATCCCATCCGTGTTTCTGCACCCCAGCGAAGCGCAACACGGAGATTTGGGTATCTTACAGAAGAACGATTTACTGTTGCTTATCTCCAACTCCGGCAAGACGCGCGAAATCGTTGAGCTGACCCGCTTGGCGCACAACTTGGACCCGGAACTGAAGTTTATCGTTATCACCGGAAATCCCGACAGCCCCCTGGCACACGAATCGGATGTCTGCCTGAGCACCGGCAAACCGGCGGAAGTATGCACGCTGGGCATGACACCAACTACATCGACTACTGCCATGACAGTGATTGGCGATATACTAGTGGTGCAAACCATGAAGGAAACCGGTTTCACCATCGCAGAATATTCTAAACGACACCACGGCGGCTATCTGGGAGAAAAATCAAGATCACTATGCGAAAAGTAATAGGTATCGGCGAAACAATCCTCGATATCATCTTTCGAGGCGACCAGCCTTCCGCAGCCGTACCGGGAGGCTCTGTATTCAACGGCATCGTTTCTCTGGGGCGAATGGGCGCCAACGTCAGCTTCATCAGCGAGACGGGCAATGACCGCGTAGGCAATATCATTCTGCAATTCATGCGCGAGAACAATATCCCTACCAAGCACGTGAATGTATTCCCCGACGGAAAATCACCGGTATCGCTCGCCTTTCTCAATGAGAAGAGCGATGCCGAATATATCTTCTACAAAGATTACCCCAAGCAACGTCTGGATGTTCTTTTTCCTAAACTGGAAGAAGACGACATCGTGATGATAGGCTCGTACTATGCCCTCAATCCCGTTCTGCGGGAAAAGATTCTGGAATTGCTCGACCAGGCGCGTGAGAAGAAAGCCATTGTTTATTATGACCCCAACTTCCGCTCTTCACACAAAGATGAGGCGATGAAGCTGGCTCCTACCATTATCGAGAATCTGGAATATGCGGATATCGTCCGTGGTTCATCAGAAGATTTCTCTTATATGTATAACCTTCAGGACGCAGACAAAATCTATAAAGATAAAATCAAGTTCTACTGTCCCCGCTTTATCTGCACTTCGGGAGGGGAGAAAGTATCTCTTCGCACTAACTTAGTTAATAAAGACTATCCAATTGAACCCCTGGAAGCAGTGAGTACCATCGGGGCGGGCGACAACTTCAATGCAGGGTTAATCTACGGAATGCTTAAGTATGATGTGCGCTATCGTGACCTAGGGAACTTGAATGAAGAGACTTGGGACAAGATTATCCGATGCGGAAAGGATTTTGCAGCCGAGGTTTGCCGCAGCTTTAGCAATTCTGTTTCGATGGAGTTTGCGAAGAGCTACAAGTAAGATTCTCCCGACACGTAAATTACTATTAACGTAGGCTAATTATCGCAAAGGAATTACCACATCTGCGGGTAATTCCTATCTTTGCATTTACGTGATTTTAAAGACAAAGAAACTATGTACAAAAACCTGTTAAGCTGGCTTACCGTTCTCTTAGTGCTCCCCTCCTGCTCTGACACATCGCCCAACATCACCGTGGTGTGCGAAGAGAATAACGTGGGAAATTGTATTATCAAATGGGAAACAGTACCGGCTCTGGAAGGACAGGTAAAAGTATACGCTTCTAACTCTCCTGAGCTGATTCCTGAAAATCATCCCGTAGCAATGACCTCCATTACCGACGGAAAGATGAGCATTGTGACCAATGACCCGTCTCAACGTTACTATTACCTGATGGTATTCAACGACAAATACAGGATTAAAGTTGCTACCCGCAACGTCAACATCCCAGGAATACAGAACTTCCGCGATTTAGGTGGATATAAATCTACCGATTCTGGAAAAACAGTTCGATTTGGAATGATATACCGTTCGGCACAAATAGACAGTATCCCGCGCTGCTCCCGCCGGGAACTGAAGAACATGGGTATAAGAACCATTATAGACCTACGTTCGGAGAGTGAACGCCAAAATTACCCGCAACTGAATAACCAAGAGTTTAATATCATTCATATCCCTATCCTAGCAGGGAACATGGAGAAAATTCTGCAAGGCATTCAAGAAGAGAAAATAAAAAGCGATACCATTTACCGATTGGTGGAGCGGATGAACCGCGAACTAGTCAGCAACTACCGGAAGGAATATAAAGAGCTGTTTAGCGTTCTTCTGAACCGTAACAATTATCCGGCTGTGATTCATTGCACCTCCGGCAAAGGACGCACGGGAGTGGTTTCCGCCTTATTGCTTGCCGCTTTAGGCGTCAACGATGAAGTAATCATGAGCGACTACCGCCTCAGCAATGACTACTTCAATATCCCGAAAGCCTCTAGATATGCCTATAAATTGCCTGTCAATTCACAAGAAGCAATCACCACCATCTACTCGGCTAAAGAAGATTTCCTAAACGCCGCCAGAGAACAAATCGAAGCGGAATATGGAAGCGTGCAGGGCTATCTGAAGAAAGGAATCGGTCTTTCTGCGGAAGAAATAGAACAGTTGCGCAGCATCCTACTGGAATAAATCGTCATTTGTAATTCATAATTCGTAATTATTCTCTATCTTTGCACCCGAATTAAAAGATATACAGAGATTTAATGAAGACATTTGAAGAGCTTGGCGTTTCTCCGGAGATACGTAGAGCAATTGAAGAGATGGGATATGAGAATCCCATGCCGGTACAAGAGGAAGTGATTCCGTACCTTTTAGGAGAAAATAATGACGTAGTAGCTCTTGCACAGACAGGAACAGGTAAGACAGCCGCATTCGGCCTCCCCCTGATCCAACAGATTGACGTAAAGAACAGAATCCCCCAATCACTTATCCTCTGCCCTACCCGTGAGCTTTGTCTCCAGATAGCAGGAGATTTGAACGACTATTCAAAATACGTTGACGGACTGAAAGTACTGCCCGTTTACGGTGGTTCATCCATCGACAGCCAGATACGCAGCCTGAAACGCGGCGTGCATATCATCGTAGCCACTCCCGGACGCTTGCTGGACTTGATGGAACGGAAAACCGTTTCACTGTCTACCATCCGCAACGTGGTGATGGATGAAGCTGACGAAATGCTGAACATGGGATTTACAGACAGCATCAACGCTATCCTTGCCGATGTACCGCAGGAACGCAACACGTTGCTTTTCTCGGCAACAATGAGCCCGGAGATTGCACGTATTTCTAAGAAATACCTGCGTGACGCAAAAGAAATCACTATCGGACGTAAGAATGAAAGCACCAGCAACGTGAAACACGTAGCTTTTACGGTGCAAGCCAAAGATAAATTCGAAGCACTGAAACGTATTGTCGACTATTATCCGCAGATTTATGGTATCATCTTCTGCCGCACCCGTAAAGAAACTCAGGAGATTGCAGATAAACTAATGCAAGAAGGCTACAACGCCGACGCACTGCATGGCGAACTTTCACAGGCTCAACGCGACGCCGTGATGCAGAAGTTCCGCATCCGCAACTTGCAACTGCTTGTTGCCACCGACGTAGCTGCCCGTGGACTCGACGTGGATGACCTGACTCACGTCATCAACTACGGTTTGCCCGACGATACGGAAAGCTACACTCACCGTAGCGGACGTACGGGACGTGCCGGAAAGACTGGTACATCCATCGCTATCATCAACCTTCGTGAAAAAGGAAAACTCCGCGAGATTGAGCGTATTATCAGCAAGAAGTTCATTGCCGGAGAGATGCCGACAGCAGCAGGTATCTGCCAGAAGCAGTTGATTAAGGTTATTGACGACCTCGAAAAGGTGAAAGTAAACGAAGAGGAAATCTCTGAATTTATGCCCGAAATATACCGTAAACTGGAATGGCTGAGCAAAGAAGACCTTATCAAGCGTATGGTTTCGCATGAGTTCAACCGCTTCTCTGAGTATTACCGCAACCGTGCCGAAATAGAAACACCGACCGACAGCCGTGGAGAACGTGGCGCAAGAGGTGAGCGCAAAGAAGGCGGATTCGAGAAAAGAAGTCGTCAGGCTGCACCGGGATTTACCCGCCTGTTTATCAATCTGGGTAAAACGGACAACTTCTTCCCGAATGAACTGATTGGTTTGTTGAACAGCAACACACGCGGACGCATCGAACTGGGACGCATCGACCTGATGCAAAACTTCTCTTTCTTCGAAGTTCCTGAAAATGAAGCGCAGAATGTGGTAAAAGCATTGAGCCGATCTAGCTGGAACGGACGAAAAGTGTCTGTTGAAGTGGCTGGCGAAGAAAGTGGCGAAGGTCGCAAAAGCGGTGGCTCGGCAGAACGCAGAGGAGGAAAACGTCCTTTTGGCGGTTCTTCGGAGAGACGCAGCGGAGCTCGCACCGAAAGAGCAGACAGAGCACCTAGAGCTGAAAGAGCATCAAAGGACGATAAATCGGCTGATAAGAAAAAGAAAAGTGATAAGCCTAGTCGCGAAGAACGTGGATACGGCGCCCGTGGTCCGAAACAGACTGATGACTGGCAACAGTTCTTTAAAGACAAAGAACCTGACTTCAGTGAAGAAGGATGGGCACGCAGAAAGCCTAAGAAATAAATTCAATCTGAATAACTTCTAAAAGTCACCTCTATTTTTGAGGTAGCTTTCTCCTATAAAGAGCACTTCTAATGCAGTTTACTGCAAGGGGTGCTCTTCCTTTTTTCATCAAAGAATATATAGTTTTGTGACATATCTATCTATATTTATGCCATTCCGGCCTATCAATACACTAATGTCATGAAATCATATATCATTTTCTCCGTTCGCTCCTAACTTTGTAACCGGATAACAGGTTTGAATCATTATCAAGGTAAAATTCATAGGTAGTGAGATATTAGTAGAAAGAAAGATTCATAAATCAGGAAACACAAAACAGGTAGTACTATTCCGATATTACTACCTGTTTTAGAAAAGAAACGAATACGTAAACATATACATAACTTTTAATTAAATGCCATGAGTTCAAGACAAGTACTTTTTAGCCTATTGATATGCGTATTAGTCATCATCAGTTGTCGTACAGAACAGCAATCTCTGGTATACAACAATCAGTCGGTGATGCGGGCTAAGCAAACGTTGGATTCTCTGTACTCCAATTATTCCGTTCCCGGTACTTGTCTGTTGCGGGAGAACTATCCATCCAATATCGCCGACTACACCGCAACATACCTTGCTTCCGAAGAGCAAAAGAATACACCCAATCAATATTCTTACTTATGGCCCTACTCCGGCACTTTCTCCGCCGTGAACGCTCTATTTGCCATCACGCAAGACACCCTTTACCAATCATTACTTGACAATCGAGTCCTGATTGGTCTCGAAAAATACTTCGATAACCGTAGATCTCCCGAAGGCTATGCCTCATATATCAATACGGCACCCCCATCAGACCGCTTCTACGACGATAACATCTGGTTGGGCATCGACTTCACCGATACATATCTGATAACTCAGAAAGATAAATATCTTCAAAAAGCCCAATTCATCTGGAATTTCATAGAAAGTGGCATTGATGACAAGCTAGGCGGTGGCATTTACTGGTGCGAACAAAGGAAAAGATCGAAAAATACTTGTTCAAACGCTCCCGGCTCTGTCTTTGCCTTGAAACTCTTTCAGGCAACCAAAGACAGCATCTATCTGAGTAAAGGAGAACAACTCTATAACTGGACCAAAGAGCAACTGCAAGATTCAACCGATTACCTTTACTTCGACCACATCACCCTGGACGGGAAAGTAGGTAAAGCCAAATTCGCCTACAACAGTGGTCAAATGATGCAATCCGCCTCTATGCTCTACCAGTTCACCGGGGAAAAAGAATATCTTGCCGATGCACAAAACATCGCCAAGGGTTGCCACAACTATTTCTTCATGAACTATACTCCTGAAAATACTCCCTCATTCAAAATAATAAAGAAGGGAGATGTATGGTTCTCGGCAGTTATGCTGAGAGGTTTTATCGAACTTTATCTCATAGACAATAATAAAACCTATCTGGACTCTTTCAACCAGAGTCTGGACTATGCATGGGAAAATGCGAGAGACAATAAAGGACTGTTTGAAACGGATTTCACGGGAGACTCTCAGGACAGTAAGAAATGGCTGCTGACACAAGCCGCCATGGTCGAGATGTATGCCCGAATGGCAGCTATCAAGTTATAAATAAACTAATACCCAAAGATATGCAAAAGAAAAATATCGGTCTTTGTGCTGTTGCCTTATTATGCATGAGCAACCATGCCAAAGCTATAGAACCTGCCATGAAGCAGGATAACACCAAAATAGTGAACTATGCCCAAATGGCTGCTGCCTATAAGACGAATCGTCCGGCTGTAAAAAACAGACTTTACGTTTCGAAGGCGGTGGAAGCTGAAATCGTGCGGATAAAGAAGATGTTATCCAATCCCAAACTGGCATGGATGTTCGAGAATTGTTTCCCTAATACGCTGGATACCACCGTTCACTATCGCTTACTGAACGGTAAGCCTGATACATTTGTCTATACCGGAGACATCCACGCCATGTGGTTGCGCGACTCCGGTGCACAGGTATGGCCTTATGTACAGTTGGCTCACAAAGACCCCGAACTGAAAAAGATGCTCGAAGGCGTGATCCGCCGCCAATTCATGTGCATCAACATCGACCCGTATGCCAACGGATACAACGACGGCCCTACCGGAGGCGATTGGATGTCGGACGATACGGACATGAAACCCGAACTGCACGAGCGCAAATGGGAAATAGACTCTCTCTGCTACCCGCTCCGCTTGGCATATCAATACTGGAAAGAAACGGGTGATGCAAGCGTTTTCGATGAGGCATGGTTGGAAGCTATTATCAATATCCTGAAAACTTTTAAAGAACAGCAGCGCAAAGACGGTATTGGCCCTTATAAGTTCCAACGCAAAACGGAACGTGCCCTCGATACTTTGAACAATAACGGTCTGGGCGCTCCTGTCAATCCGGTCGGGCTGATTGTATCTTCCTTCCGCCCTTCCGACGATGCCACCACATTCCAATTCCTGATTCCTTCCAATTTCTTTGCAGTTTCTTCTTTAAGGAAAGCTGCCGAGATACTTTCAACGGTAAATAAGCAAGCATCACTCTCAAAAGAATGCATCGACTTGGCCAATGAGGTGGAGACTGCATTGAAGAAATATGCAGTTTACAATCACCCGAAATATGGAAAGATGTATGCTTTCGAAGTGGACGGCTTCGGCAACCATATGCTGATGGACGACGCTAATGTGCCCAGCCTTCTTGCTATGCCTTACCTGGGAGATGTGGATGTGAACGACCCCATTTATCAGAATACACGTCGTTTCGTATGGAGTGAGGACAACCCGTACTTCTTCAAAGGAAAAGCCGGAGAAGGGATAGGCGGCCCGCACATCGGTTACGATATGGTTTGGCCGATGAGCATTATGATGAAAGCTTTCACCAGTCAGGACGATAAGGAAATAAAGCAGTGCATCAAGATGCTGATGGACACAGATGCAGGAACAGGTTTTATGCACGAATCTTTCCACAAAGACGACCCTGCCAACTTCACCCGTGCTTGGTTTGCTTGGCAGAATACTCTCTTCGGAGAGTTGATACTGAAGTTGGTTAATGAAGGAAAACTGGATTTATTGAACAGCATTTAAAAAGGAGAGCACTATGAAAACATCGAAAATTAAAAGTTATATCTGTTTAGCAACCTTCTGCCTGTGCTTGTCATGGGCAGAAGCTGACGCTCAGAATCGCGATTTCGGGAATCTGGGACATTATTCTAAAGCAAACAAAGAACTCCCTCGACCGGATAAGAAAAATAAAAGAGTCGTTTTTATGGGCAACTCCATCACGGAAGGTTGGGTCAACACGCACCGTTCTTTCTTCACAGACAACGGGTATATCGGACGCGGCATCAGCGGACAGACTTCTTATCAATTCCTATTGCGTTACCGCGAAGACGTTATCAATCTGTCTCCGGCATTGGTCGTGATTAATGCAGGAACAAATGATGTGGCTGAAAACACAGGACCTTATAATGAAGATTATACTTTCGGAAACATTGTGTCGATGGTGGAACTGGCAAAAGCCAATAAGATAAAAGTTATTCTGACCTCCACATTGCCCGCAGCTTCTTTTGGCTGGAATCCTTCGATTAAAGACGGAGCTGAAAAGATAGCATCCCTCAATGCCAGAATTGAAAACTATGCAAAGGAACATAAAATACCGTTTGTAGACTACTATCAGGCAATGGTTGCAGGAGACAATAAAGCTTTGAATCCGGCATATACCAAAGACGGAGTTCATCCCACAGCAGAAGGATATACTATCATGGAAAAGCTTATTAAAAAGGCGATTGGCAAAGCTTTGTAGAAAGTAAAATAATAACTTTTTCCCCTCCCCACCCTAAGAATATTTAATCAAGTAACGAAGATAAATTACTTAGCAACAACGTTCTATCTGACACCCGAATTTCAGACTGTCGTTTATGCAGCCCAAGGAAAAAGATAGCTATACGGACTAATTCATTTCTACACAGTTTTCAAATTCCCGCATACGTTATAAATCAACCTCCCCTACAGGTTATATATTTCTATGACATTTCTATGTTTATTTATGCCATCCTACTGCATCAATACATAAATGGCATAAAATCATAAAGTACTTTTTCGATTCTACTATAATTTTGCATCACCGGGAAAGTTAATTAATCGGTTAAAAAAACAGTGAAATAAAACAATAGAATACAGAATTAAGGCATGAGTTTAACTGTAGAAACATTTGTTAACTAAGGTGTCATTAAAAAGAATAAGTATAATTATTAATGTCCAAATTCTAAGAACATGGAAAATGATGGTTTATTAAAAAAAGCATGGTGGCTGAAATATCCACTCTTATGCTTAATGATTTGCCCAGTGTCTGCTGCCGCCTCCAATCATCTGGAGACAGGCGAGAAAACAACAGCAGTCGCTAGTCAAGTATCTGAAGAAGTGAAAACACAAGAAGACTTTCTGAGTCTGCAACAAGAGAAAAAGACGAGAACACTGGTAGGTAAGATTGTAGACGACACTGACGGGAGTCCTATTATTGGTGCAAACATACGTATAAAAGGAACCCAAACCGGTGTGATAAGTGACGTTAATGGTAATTTCTCGATTCCAGTTAATTTAGGGAAAAGCACTACGCTGGAAATCAGTTACATTGGCTATAAAACACAGACTATCTACGTAACAGACCAAGGAGAGTTAAATGTTAAGATGGTGAGTGATAATGAGATGTTGAGTGAAGTTGTTATCGTAGGAGCTGGTACGCAGAAGAAAATCTCTGTAACAGGGTCTATTACTTCCGTCAAAGGTTCTAGTCTAAGAACCCCGAGTTCCTCATTAACAAACAGTATTGCGGGTAAACTTGCAGGTGTAGTCTCCACTGCCAGCAGCGGCGAACCGGGTTCTAACTCTTCTTTCTACATTCGCGGTATCGGCACATTCGGTGGAGTATCAACTCCTTTAATCTTAATGGACGGGGTAGAAATTTCCGCAAGTGACCTAGACCGTATACCTACTGAATCTATTGAAAGCTTTTCAATATTGAAAGATGCATCTGCAACTGCCATTTATGGAGCACGCGGTGCAAACGGTGTAATGTTGGTCACTACGAAAGACGGTGAAATCAATCAACGTGCCAAGATAAACGTTTCTGTAGAAGCCTCGCTGCAAAAACCGATGAAATTTGTAGAATACGTAGATGGTGCTACTTGGATGGAAACTTATAATGAAGCGGCGCTGGCACGTGATAAAGATGCCCGCTACTCTCAGGAAGACATTGACATGACACGTAGCCACAAATATCCGAATCGGTATCCGGATGTAAACTGGCAAGACGTAATGTTCAAAAGCCATACATGGAACGAACGTGCTAACATCAATGTTTCCGGTGGTGGGTCAAGAATTACCTACTATATGTCTATACAAGCCAACCATGATACCGGTATGTTGAATACTCCTAAAACATATTCGTACGACAACAATATCGACCGTTGGAACTACATTTTCCAGAACAACCTGACTTACAAGTTGACTTCTTCAACCAAAGTAGGCTTGAGAATGAACGCTCAAATCGGAAAATTAAAAGGTCCCGACTATTCAACTTCCGATTTGTTCGGCACTGCACGTGATGTTGCTCCAATACTTTTCCCGGCTACTCATCCGGCCCAACCGGGTGACACTCACATCCGCTTTGGTAATGATATACTTTCCGGCTCAGAGTTATACACTAATCCATATGCCAAAATGTTGAGTTCGCTCAAAGAAGAAAACTACAACACGCTCAATACGGTAATGAATATCGAGCAAGGTCTGGATTTTGTAACTAAAGGATTGAAATTTACGGCTTTGGTGAATTTCAAGAGCTGGTCGTCAAGCAACTTCACACGCAGCATCGCTCCTTATTATTATCGCATGAAAACCAATACGTGGAATCCCGACGAACCGGATACATATGATGTTGAACGACTTGGAGATTCAGGTGACGATTATATTGTAGAAAAGGACAATGGATATTCCTCTAACAGCACATTCTATTTTGATGCACAAATGGATTATAGCCGTACTTTCGGCAGCCATTCAGTTTCAGGTATGTTAATGTATATGCAACGTGAAAATCGCTCGGGTGTACGTCCCAACAGATTGCAAGGCTTTTCCGGACGTTTCACTTACGACTACCAACATAAGTATCTGGCAGAGTTCAACTTCGGTTACAACGGTAGCGAACGTTTATTAAAAGATGACCGTTTCGAGTTTTTCCCGGCAATGTCTTTGGGTTGGGCCATCAGTGAAGAAGATTTCTGGGAACCGATTAAACAACACGTGAACTACTTTAAACTCCGTGGATCTTACGGTGTGGTAGGTAGTGATCAAATGGATTCTGGTGCAGGTCATTATCTGTATGTAAACAACATTGGCCTTACAGGTGGGGGTTATCATACCGGATTCGATGGTGAGTTTGAACAAAAAGGTCCTTCATTTGGTACTTTCGGTGTTGAAGGTGCTTGTTGGGAACGTGTGAACAAGTTAGATATAGGTGTCGACATGGAATTGTTCAACCAGTTGAATATTACTGTGGATTATTTCTTTGACCACCGTCATAAGATACTTATGCGACGCGGTTCATGGCCAACCTTATTGGGTTATTTCGGCACAACTCCTTGGAGCAACATCGGGGAGGTAGATAATAAAGGGGTAGAGGTCAGTTTAAACTGGCACAAAGAAGTAGTCAAAGACTTAAATGTAGACTTACGTGCCAACTTCACCTACAACAGAAACAAATATGTTTACTATGATGAGCCCAACTATGAAGCTGTATGGAAGAAAAGAACAGGCCAGCCTTTAAGTATGTCGTGGGGATATATCTCAGAAGGTTACTTCCAGAATCAAGAAGAAATTACGAATGGCCCCGATCAGAGCGGATTAGGCAGTCAGTTGAAACCCGGAGATATCAAGTATCGTGATGTGAATGGCGACGGCTTGATTAACGACGACGATAAGGTTATGTTATCTTCCTTCGGTTCAATGCCGCGCATCCAATATGGTTTAGGATTAAATCTGGTATACAAGAACATTGATTTCGGTGTATTCTTCAATGGATCGGCTCAGCGTAAAATAATGATTGATGGCGCCATGACAGAATTTGGTGAAAAAAACAACAATGTGATGAAATGGATATCCGACGACCATTGGTCCGTAGATAATCCTAACCCGAATGCGACTTTCCCCCGTCTGGGACTGAGCAAGACTGACATTGACAACAATAAGCAAGCAAGTAGTCACTGGTTGCGTAATGGTAACTTTATCCGCTTTAAAACACTGGAAGTAGGATACTCATTCCCACACTGCCGTGTTTACTTCAGTGGAGACAATCTCGCCGTGTGGAGTCCGTTCAAGCTTTGGGATCCTGAACTTAGCTGGAATGTATACCCCTTACAACGTACTTTCAATTTTGGTGTACAACTGAATTTCTAATTCGTAATACTTTGACAATATGAAAAAACTTACTATAAAAAAGATTGCACTAAGTGCTATTTTACCCTTAGGCATATTCGCATCATGTGATTATCTGGACGTTGTCCCACCCGAACAACCGGAATTTAAAGATACGATGACCGACGCTACGGATGCTGTCAACTTCATTAACTCTTGCTATATTGCTGTAGAATCTTGTGCACCTTTCGTGTATTCTACATACGAATGGTCAACCGACGAATCAGTGGACCCTCCCTTATGGAATGGAAACAACCAAAGAACAGCCTGGAACTTATGGTCGCCGACAAATGCAGCCGGTTATTGGGATGGTTATTACAACTATAATGGACATTGCCATATGTTCCTTGATATCTTGGCAGATAATGATCCACGCGGTGCAACAGAAGCAGACAAGGCTCGTTGGAGATCGGAAGCCGAATTTCTAAAAGCCTATTATCACTCACGCTTATTAGCCATGTATGGCCCTGTTCCCATTGTAGACCAGCGTCTTCCTCAATCGACAATGCCCGAAGATATGCCCGGCCGCTCACATTATGATTATGTGGTAGATTATATCGTTAACAAACTAGACGAAGCAGCTCCGAACCTACCGGCAACAGGTCAGGCAGACGACTGGGGACGCGCCACATCCACAGCAGCAAAAGCTATTAAAGGGCGTGTACTTCTTTATGCTGCATCTGACTTATGGAACGGAAAATTCCCCTACCCTGATTGGAAGAACACCAACTATGAAACTCCGGGATATGGCAAAGAACTGGTAAGCCACACCTACGACCCGCAAAAATGGCAACGTGCACTGGATGCCAATCTGGATGCCTTGCAATATGCAGAAAAAGAAGGAGGGCGTTCATTGGTGGATATGAACAACCTTCCACGCACCTTGGCCGATCTCCCTGTTCCTTATATTCCGGGTGTTGATACGACTACGGTAGAAGGTAAAGAGTTCGCAAAAAGGGTACTTATGTTGCGCAGCATCACTAACTCCGATGAAAACGACGGTAACAAAGAAATCATATGGGGAGTATTCATGCAAGGTGATAGACAATGGATCAACTTTGCAACGTGGCCCAAACGTATCGTACAATATAATAACAACTGGGTAGACGGTTGGTGCGCAATTTCACCGACTCTCTATAGTGCAGAACATTATTATACCGTAAACGGAAAATTACCGGAGAAAGATGGAGAATTTGCACCGAAGAATGAATGGTTTACTTCAGCTAATATAAACGACCGTAGTGAAGTGATTAAATTGCACGTTAACCGTGAACCTCGCTTCTATGCAAGTCTTTCATTCGATGGAGATGATTATTCCTCCATTATGTGTGACGGAAAACCTTTACGCATCAATTTACGGGATGCCAACAAACAAGGATACAACCACGATCTCTTCTATCGGGATTATACGGTCACAGGATATATCAGCAAGAAATACACCTCACCCGAGATTCGTATTTCCTCAGTCACAGGTACAGACAATCGTAAGAATTATGCTAAACCGCTTTTCCGCCTTGCAGAACTCTACCTTAATGTAGCCGAATGCTATGCTGCTTTGGGAGACAATAAGAATGCTATCAAATATCTGAATCCTATCCGCAAACGTGCCGGTATACCCGAACTGGAAGAAACAGACATCACATCGGGTATGACTATGATGGATTGGGTACGCAATGAACGTTTCGTTGAGCTGTGGGGTGAAGGTCATCGCTTCTACGATGTACGCCGCTGGATGACTGCACCTCAAACATTGAGAGCCGGTGCACGCGAAGGATTGAATGTACTGGGTGCTGGCATGAATCCATCATTCAATGAGCTGAATAAACGTACTGTTATCAACCAACAGTTCCAATGGCACAACCATATGTATTTATGGCCTATCAAGGCAAGTGAGATCTATAATAATCCGCAATTAGTTCAAGCTCCGGAATATTAATGAATTATTAAAGAAGTAAGAAAATGAAAAAGACAATATATCTATCATTGTTGGCAGGCTGCCTCATGACATTAGGTGCCTGCGAAGGATCGGAATATGATCTTGAAAATCAGATACCGGACAGGTTCCACAAGATATTATACCTGAATATCAGCGGGAAACAAGATGTGACGTTGTATAATACAGAAGAAGACAATGTGTACTCTTTCTCAGTGGTCAAAGCAGGAAGTGACCCGAGCTTGGGTTCAGAAGCAGCAATAAACGTGCTGACGCAAGAAGAAGTAGACAGTGAATACAGTGAACTGGAAGGTGTAAACTATAAGGTTATCAGCCCGAGTGCTTATTCATTTAACGAAACACAATTAAGTTTCTCGGCTAACGAGAGTTATAAACTGGTGAATTTGTCATTAAAACCCAGAGAAGTTTTAGCATCTTTAGAGAGTAATCCGAGTGCGATTTGGGTGCTTCCGTTGCACATCATTAGCCAGACTGACTCAATCAATGCTAATAAGAATCAATTGTTTTTGCAACTGAAAGATGTCGTTATGCCCTCTCTTGGATTCAGAGACCCTAATGTAAATGTGAAAGCGTATACTTACGGTTTAGTGTCTAAGATTTCGGAAAAGATTCCTTTCAAGCTTGATACTGATAACAAGTGGGATATTGATTGCGGATTCGGAGTTGATGAAAACTACATCAATAATTACAACGAAGCTAATAATACTGTTTTCAGACTACTTCCGGAGGGGACTTATTCGTTCACCAATTCGATGACACTCGCTAATGGAACAACAGAAACCAATCTGCCAGTTGAAATAGAAGGAGGACAATTGGAGCCAGGTGATTATATGTTGCCAATACAAATCAGCAACGTTTCCCGATTCGAGGTTTCCTCTACAAATGGTCTGTATCCGATGGCAATTCGTATCATGGGAACACAGTTCAATCGTACAGGTTGGACTGCGGAAGCAAATACGGAAGAGCTACAGGGTGAAGGTGCTATTAATGGCCGAGCCGGATGTGTATTGGACAATGATCTTGCTACTTTCTGGCATTCACAGTGGCAAAACGGTTCTCATGCATTACCTCACGAATTAATTATCGATGCACAAAAAGAACGTACTTTCACCCAATTTGCTTTGATGCACAGAGAAAACTACTCTTATGTGAAATGTGGAGAATTCTATGTAAGCTCTGATAAAGAGAATTGGGGAGAAAAGGTAGGAAGCTTCTCCATGAAGAAAGAAAACGGAGCCCAAATATTCAGCATCATCCCGAAGAAAGGACGTTACTTTAAAGTATTGATAACCGAAAGTAACAATGGCGCCAATTCGGCTTTAGCTGAAATCTACGCTTATGGAATTGAATAATGTATAACTAATTCCGGGAAAGTGGGAGATTACGAGATTGTATTTCGTAATATCCCCTTTCCTCATTAATCCATTTTGTATTATGAAGAAACTAATAGGACTCTTAATTTGTATGTTCGCACTTTTACCCATCTCGTGCAGCGGAGATGATGGCGAACCAACTCAGCCACCTACCGATAATCCGGAACCCACACCAGACCCGGATCCCGAACCGGAAGGAGACGATAAAATCCCACTATCTATCGCAGATAGTTCCTACTATTACTACAATAAGGCATTCTTGCTAAAGAAAGGTAACAGCAAAGATGGGCTTACCTATTATCGGGATTATTTGGGTTCCAACCACTGGGCTTATTTCTGGAATCAGGCTTTGATTATCTTAATGGTAGAAGACCGTTACTATTTCCGAAAAGACGAGTCACTCAAGCCATTGATTAACGACCTGCTCAATGCATTCATGGAACACGAAAAGAATCCCAAGACCAATGATATTACCGACTGGACTTGGAATGACTTTCAAGACGACTTATTATGGGCGGGCTTGGCTTTTATCAGAGGTTATCAAATCACCGGTAATAAGGTATTCCTTGAACAAGCAAAGTGGGATTGGGATTTTCTCTATAAACGCGGATACGATACAGAACTTGGCGGTGGCATCTGGTGGGATATACACAATGGCAACAAATCTGGCCTAAGTAATAACCCGGCCGTATCCATGGCTTGCTATTTATACGAATCGACTGGAGATGAGAAATACCTGGAACAGGCAAAAGATATTTACGGTTGGATATTCACGACGCTTCGAGAACCTAACGGGGCCATCGACGAGAACATCGATAGACAAGGAGTTAAGACAGGCTCATACAACGTCTACAACGTTGGTGCTTTTATAGAAGCCGCAAATGCACTGCACCGCGTGACGAAAGATGAAAAATATGCTGACCATGCCAAACAATCCATCCAGTTCGTGATGAGAGACAGGGTAAATGAAAACGGCATTATGTCCAAATGGCATCGCGACGGTACTTGGCAATCTGAATTTGCCCGTGGTATGGGGCTCTTCGTGAAAGATAACAACCTATGGGATTACGAGGTTGACTATACGTCCTCCAGAAAACCCATCACCTATTACGAATGGATGCGTATGAATGCCGATGCCGCTTGGGAAACACGTGATCGCACCAACAACATCACTTTCAACGAGTGGGCGAAGCAAACGCCATTTGCACCGGGTGACGGAAAGACATGGACAGCATTGGAAATGGTTGGCGCAGTAATTATGACACAAGTGACACCGGATGAAAAGCCATAACGTTAAATTAATAGCTATATGATAAAAAGATGGAGTTTACTACTTGGCTTCGCATTCACCATGCTTTCAACAGCCTGTAGTAGCAACGAAGATACAACAAAAGGAGAGCCATCCACCCCTGATGCGGATGAAACTGTAGTGAGAATGCAGCCACCGGTCAAGATTGTTTGCGTGGGCAACAGCATCACGGAGGGATTTGGAAACACCTGTCAGGAAAAAGCCTGGCCGGGACAAATGAACGGATTGTTGGGAAGCGGTTATTCTGTTCTCAACTGCGGAGTAAGCGGCACAACCATGTTCAAGAACAGCGACGCGCCTTACTGGAAGACCGACCGCTTCATCAAAGCCAAAGAAGCTAATCCGCAAATCCTGATTATCGCCTTGGGTACTAACGATGCCGACCCTTGGCGCTGGAATCAATTGAAAGGTGAGTTTAAATCCAACTATCTGGATATGGTAGCAGAGTTCAGACAAGGTGGAAAAGATCCCATCATCTATGTATGTCTGGCACCACCTTTATTCGGACCGGTCAAAGCTCCACAGAACACAATGGTTGAGTCGGAACTTATTCCGAGCGTGAAGGAAATTGCCGAAGAGATCGGAGCCAATATCATCGACTTCCACCAGCCACTACTGGGTGCTAAGAAAGAGTTTCCGGATAATGTGCACCCGGACGACGCCGGCTCTGCCCTGATGGCAAAGATAGCTTATGATAAAATCAAGAGCACACAGGTGATCCAACCGAATGTTTCCGTATCTAAAGGTGAAGTTATCGAGAAAAGCATAGCTGTGATAGATAAAGGTGCAACGGTCACTTTTGAACCAAAACCGGCAAAGGGCAACTGGAAATGGACGGGTCCGGCAGGATTCACATCTACAGAACGAATCGTTAAACTGGAGAATGTGCAGCGTGGAGGCACCTATACAGCCATCTATACCGATGAGGCCGGTAACCATAGCCTTACCAACTTCCTGATTTCAATGAAGGGGGAACAAGCTGCCACCATCACTCCCAAAGTTAGAGATATGGAAGGGAAATGGGCGAACAGCAGCTTTATCCGTGTCAACCCGGGAGGGAACTTCACACTCTCCCCTGAAGTAGAAAACGCGAAAGACGGCAACTGGACATGGAATGGACCGGAAGGCTTCTTTGCCGGCACACGGGAAGTACAACTGCAAACCGTACTCCCCAAGCAAGCCGGAAAATATACCGTCACCTATACCGACAGCTATGGTCGCCAAAGCTCCGCTACCTTTACCGTAGTTGTGGAAGGAAAAACCATCTGTCCCGACTTGGTATCTTACATCAATTATGGCGGATGGAAAAACGTCACCGAGATGGAAGTGAAAGAGGGTGACAGCGTAAACTTCGGCCCGCATCCTTCCAATGGCGACTGGCATTGGGAAGGCCCGGACGGATTCTCTTCCGACCGCCGCGAAGCTACCGTATCCAACTTCAACAGCCGGAAAGCAGGCGAATATATAGGTACATTTACCAACGCAGCCGGATGCAGAGTGGAATTGATTATTACCCTGAAACTGAAACAATGAGAGGCATGAGAAACAGAGCGTATGACATTTGTGACATTTCTGTATGATAGAGTGACATATGAAACAAAACAGATAGTATTGTCGCGAAATCATAATGATTAATCCCTGTTATACGCTACATTTGTACTAGTATATAGCAAACCTCTTTTAACACATTATCATGAAAAAGCATTTATTACTAGCACTAACCCTTTGCGCATCCTTGCATAGCTACAGCCAGAAGATGCATCGTCTGACGTCTCCGGACGGAGACATCCAAGTTTCGATAAGCCTTTCCGATAAAATCTACTACGACGTAGTATGCCGGAATGACACTTTACTGAAACAATGCAATCTTCAGATGGAGATAGGCAACCAAGAAGCCGGAAGCCATCCCAAACTGATTAAAGCAAGCAGGAAGAGCATCAACGAATCACTAACGCCAATCATCCCACTGAAACACTCAACCGTATCCAACAAATACAATCAGATCCTGTTGAAGTTCAAAGGAGACTACTCGGTTGAGTTCCGTGCCTTCGACGACGGTATTGCCTATCGTTTCATCACCAACAAGAAAGGCATGATTGAGGTCAACAATGAAACGTTTCAAGTGAACTTCCCCGGCAACTACCTGCTGCATATGCAGCAACCGGGTGGTTTCAAAACTGCTTACGAAGAAGAATACCGCCACGTGGAAAGTCAAAACTGGAAAGCTGCCGATAAGATGGCACTTCTCCCCTTGCTCATCGATACCCGCAAGGATTACAAAATCCTCATCAGCGAATCGGCACTGACCGACTATCCGGCACTCTTCCTGAAAAGCAACGGCAGCAACGGAATGTCTTCCGTATTTCCTAAAGTTCCCCTCGACTTCGGCGAAGACGGCGACCGCAGCCTTAAGATTCTGAAAGAAGCCAACTATATTGCCAAAACCAACGGACAGCGCAGCTTCCCGTGGCGTTACTTTGTTATTGCCCAAAACGACGGGCAATTGATAGAGAACACCATGACTTACCAACTGGCTGAAAAGAATGTATTGGAAGATACTTCATGGATTAAGCCGGGATTGGCAAGCTGGGAATGGTGGAATGGCGCCACGCCTTACGGTGAGGATGTAAACTTCGTAGCAGGCTGCAATCTGGATACTTACAAATACTTCATCGACTTCGCCGCCCGTTACGGAATATCCTACATCATCATGGACGAAGGCTGGGCTAAATCGACAAGAGATCCTTTTACTCCCAATCCGGATGTAGATGTGCACGAACTGATACGCTACGGCAAAGAAAAGAATGTAGGCATCGTACTCTGGCTGACGTGGCTGGCTGTAGAAAACAACTTCGACCTCTTCGATACATTCGAGAAATGGGGAGTGAAAGGAGTAAAGATTGACTTTATGGACAGAAGCGACCAGTGGATGGTGGATTATTACGAAAGAGTAGCCAAAGAAGCTGCCAAGCACCATCTGTTTGTCGATTTCCACGGCTCTTTCAAACCGGCAGGATTGGAGTATAAGTACCCGAATGTGCTTTCTTACGAAGGTGTGAGAGGTATGGAACAGATGGGAGGATGCCGACCGGACAACAGCGTCTATCTTCCTTTCATGAGAAATGCCGTAGGCCCGATGGACTACACACCGGGAGCCATGCTCAGTATGCAACCGGAGATTTATCGCTCCGAACGCCCCAACTCGGCGAGCATAGGCACACGCGCCTATCAGATGGCTTTGTTCATCCTCTTTGAAAGCGGTATCCAGATGATGGCGGACAACCCGACGCTCTACTACCGCAACGACGAATGCACCCGCTTCATCACCCAAGTGCCGCAAACGTGGGACGAAACCATTGCACTGGATGCCAAAGTGGGCGAATATGCCATAGTTGCCAAACGCAAAGGCGACAAATGGTTCATCGGTGGCATGACGAACAACCAGCAACAACAAAGAGAATTTGTGCTCAATGCCGACTTCCTGAAAGAAGGACAAACCTACCGCATGACTTCCTTTGAAGACGGAATCAACGCGAATCGCCAAGCCATGGATTACCGCAAAAAGGAACGTACGCTTAAAAAAGAAGACAAAATAACCGTCCGCCTTGCACGCAACGGTGGTTTTGCTGCTGTAATTGAATAATCTAACAACTAGCTGTATAATATGAGAAAAGAAACAATCTCCGGTGCACTGATTGCACTTCTACTCACACCTCTTTGTGCCAATGCACAGAAAGATGCGCGCCCGGAATGGGACAATGAGTACATTTCTGGAGTCAACAAGGAAGAGGCTTACCAAATAGCCATTCCTTTTGCCGATGAAAAACAAGCAACCACCTCCGTAATCGAAGAGTCACCCTACTACATGACTCTGAACGGCACATGGAAATTCCACTGGGTGGCCGATCCGAAGGACAGACCTCAGGACTTCTACCTGCCCAACTATGATGTAAGCCAATGGGACGACATCAAAGTGCCCGCCACTTGGCAAATCGAAGCTGTACGCAACAACAAGAACTGGGACAAGCCGTTATACTGTAACACCATCTATCCTTTCTGTGACTGGAGACACGTGGAATGGCCCAACGTCATCCAGCATCGTCCGGCGGACTATACTTTCGCCTCCATGCCCAACCCCGTTGGCAGCTACCGCAGAGACTTCACCCTGCCCGAATCGTGGAAAGGAAGAGACGTATTCATCCGTTTCAATGGTGTAGAAGCTGGTTTCTACATTTGGGTGAACGGCAAGAAAGTAGGTTATTCGGAAGACAGCTACCTGCCTGCCGAGTTCAACCTGACTCCTTATCTTAAACCGGGCAAGAACGTGCTGGCAGTGGAAGTATATCGCTTCACCGACGGCAGCTACCTCGAATGCCAAGACTTCTGGCGTTTCAGCGGTATCTTCAGAGATGCCTTTGTATGGTCGGCTCCCCAAACACAGATCAGGGATTTCTTCTTTCGCACAGACCTAGACCAGAACTACAAGAATGCAACAGTATCTCTGGATGTAGAACTAACCGGAAAGAAGAGCAACAGCGAAATCCTGGCAAAGATTACCACGCCGGACGGCAAAGAAGTTGCTTCACAGTCCATACGTGGCAAAGTAGGTCCGAACAAGATGCAGTTTGAAGTTCTCAATCCGTTGAAGTGGACCGCAGAGACTCCTAATCTTTACAACCTGACACTCTCGTTGAAGCAAAAAGGAAAAGTGACCGATATCCGCAGCATCAAAGTCGGTTTCCGTAAGATTGAATTTACCAAAGACGGACAAATGCTGATTAACGGCAAGTCGACCTTGTTCAAAGGAGTGGACAGACATGACCACAGCCACCTGAACGGCCGTACCGTATCGAAAGAGGAAATGGAGAAAGACGTGAAACTGATGAAGTCGTTCAATGTGAATGCCGTACGTACTTCCCACTATCCCAACAATCCTTACTTCTACGATTTATGCGATAAGTATGGTATTTATGTCATGGCCGAAGCCAATGTAGAATGCCACGGACTGATGTCACTATCTCACGAACCATCTTGGAAGAAAGCCTTTACGGAACGTAATGAGAACCAAGTGAAAAGATATAAGAACCACGCTTCCATCGTGATGTGGTCGATGGGTAATGAATCGGGAAACGGAATCAACTTCCAGTCGGCAGTCAATGCTGTAAAAGCGCTTGATAGCACCCGCCCCACTCACTATGAAGGAAACAGTTCATTCTGCGATGTCAGCAGTACCATGTACTCTGATGTGCAATGGCTGGAAGGCGTAGGTAGAGAACGCTTGGAGAAAGCACAGAAAGGCGAAACGGTGAAACCTCACGTAGTTTGCGAGTACGCTCACGCCATGGGAAATGCCATCGGTAACTTCAAGGAGTATTGGGAAACTTACGAACGCTATCCGGCACTTCTCGGCGGTTTCATCTGGGACTGGGTGGACCAAGGTATCCAAATGCCGACTCCCGACGGCAAAGACCACTATATGGCCGTAGGCGGTGACTTCGGCGACAAACCAAACGATGGTAACTTCTGTACAAACGGAGTAATCTTCGCCGACCGCACGTACTCTGCCAAATCTCTGGAAGTGAAAAAGATACACCAACCTTTGAGCGTTACAGCCGAAGGCAACGGCAGATATAAGATAAAGAACAAAAGATTCCATGCCGGCTTGAACGACCTCTACGGAAGATATGAAATCACCGAAGACGGCAAAGTCATCCAATCGGGAAATCTGGAAGACCTGAACCTGAACGCACAGGAAGACAAGATTATCACTATCTCGGACGCACAAGTGAAGAAAGTGCCCGGAGCCGAATACTTCATCAACTTTAGCTTCTGCCAGAAGCACGATACGGATTGGGAGAAGGCAGGTTATGAAGTAGCATCGGAACAGATTAAGCTCTCCGACAGTGCTAAACCTGTATTTGTAGCAGGTAAAGGAGCCATCAGCCTCAGCGAAGCCAATGGCGAATACATTGTGAAAGGTCAGAACTTTGAAGCAACTTTCTCACAGAAAGAAGGAACGCTTTCGGCTTATACACTGAACGGTGTGCCGATGGTGAGCAAGGGACTGGAACTGAGCGTATTCCGCGCTCCTACCGACAACGACAAGCAGGTAGACGGAGACTGGCAGCGCAAAGGCCTGTACAACATGGCTCTGGAAGCAGGGAAATGGGACGTGAAGCAGGAAGCAGGCAAAGTGGTTCTGCAAATCAGAAACACTTACAGAGGTAAGATAGGATTCGACTTCGAGAATGAAATCGAGTATACGGTAGCTCCCGACGGCTCTATCTTGGTGAACAGTACCATTATTCCGGCTGTGAATGGAGAAATCATCCCCAGAGTAGGCTATCGCATGGAACTGCCCGAAGGCTTCGAACGTATGCGCTGGTTTGGCCGCGGACAGCAAGAAAGCTACGTTGACCGCAAAGATGCTGCTTATGTAGGCGTATATGAAGACAAGGTATCCAACCAGTGGGTCAACTACGTGATGCCTCAGGAAATGGGCAATCATGAAGATGTACGCTGGATGTCCGTCACCAACCTGGATGGAATGGGATTCGTTTTCGTAGCCGGAGATGTGATGTCGGCTTCCGCCCTGCACGTCAGAGCACAGGATATGGTAGATTCTACCAACCTTCGCAAACTGGTGCACAAGTATAAAATACCGATGCGCAAAGAGACTGTTCTTTGTCTGGATGCCAAACATCGTCCGCTGGGTAATGCCAGTTGCGGCCCGGGCCCGATGAGAAAATACGAGCTCCTCTCCCAGCCTGCTGTATTCAGCTTTATCATGATGCCTTTGGAAAGAAGTTACCTGAAGGACGAGCTGACAGAGAAAGCGCGTGTACAGATGCCTGTATGTATGCCTGTACTGATTGACAGAGACAACAACGGTTATCTGCAACTAAAGACCAACACACCGGATGCCACTATCTATTATAGTCTGAACGATGGAGAATTTACAGCCTATACAAGTCCTATCGAGTTTATCTCCGGCGGTAAGGTGCAAGCTTATGCCACTTCGGATAAACTGGGCAAGAGCCTGAAAACTTCTGTCGAATTGCCGATATATGTAGACCGCACTGCATGGAAGATTGTATCCGTGAGCAGCGAGAACAACGGCGAAGAAGCCCGCAAGGCTATCGACGGCGACCCGACTACCATCTGGCACAGCCGTTGGCAAGACCCCGTAGCCAAGCATCCGCACGAAATCGTGGTAGACATGGCTTCCCTGCTCGAAGTGGATAAGTTTATCTACACTCCGCGCAACTCCGGCAACGGACGTATCAAGGATTATGAACTCTACTTCAGCAAAGACGGCAAGAACTGGGAAGGTAAAGTGAAAGGCGCTTTCGCCAATTCATCTTCCGCACAGGTGGTTACACTGAAAGAACCGATTGCAGCACGCTACTTCAAGCTCGTTGCTTTATCGGAAGTCAGTGGCAGAGACTGGGCTTCGGCTGCCGAGCTGAACGTAAACATCACCAAAAATCTGTCGGGTACATCCGAAGGCAGACAACGCGTAGTCTACGTGGACAGTGATGAAGACAACAGCATGAAACTGGCTGCCGACGGTGACATCAACACGCACTGGCACACGGTGCACAACCAGTTCTATCTGGCTCCTTACCCGCACGAGATCCAGCTGTCTCTTCCTAAAGAAGCGAAGGTGAAAGGGATTAAGTACACTCCCCGCCAGGATTCTGCCGAAGGACGGATTGCAAAATACGAGATTTACCTTAGTAATGATGGTAAAGATTGGGGTAAAGCAGTTGCTTCGGGCACGTTTGCCAACTCCAAGGCAACGCAGACGGTAGAGTTTACTCCGCGCCAAGCTCGCTTCGTCAAGCTCCAAGCATTGTCGGCTATCGATGGTGGCAAGCGGGCTACGGTTTCAGAACTTGAAGTTCTGACAGCAGAATAAGATTATTGTTTGATTGATATCTGCCCCGAAAGGGCAAACCAAGTAAGGAGCAAAAGCGGTGTACTGAAATGCATTTTAAGCTTTTGCTCCTTTATTATGAATAGCGACGAGAACCGTTATTTCCGCGAGATGAAATACAACGGCAAGAAGTACGACAAGAATTTTCTGGAGCATTCCTCCCTGATAAAAGGAGCTAAGATTAAGTTTGATATGAGCAGTGAACCGAATTATAAGCGGGGAACTGAACGCGATGCCTTCCCTTATTCTCTCTCTGATAAAGAAGAATAGGAATCAAGGAGAATGGTTCAGAAAGACCTATCTTTAGTAGATTTCCTCGCATACCCTCATTTCCATGCCTTTATAGACCACCACAATCTTGTGAAGTTGCGTGCTGCCCACAGCATTTTTCACCGTATCGGTATCCGCATACCAATTAGCTTGAGCAATACCCTCCTGCCTAAGTTCCTCCACACGGTTTTCGGGGTCTTTGTACTTGGCATACTTTAGCTCGATGATGTAGCTGTGCTGCATATCAGGGTAGATATCTAGTAAGGGGCAGAGGAAAATATCAGCATATCCGGCTTGTGTGTCTGCTTCGGAAATGGGGCGGTAGAAGCGGTTCTGTGCCGTCATAGCCAGCGTGAAACCGTGTACGAAGAACTCGCCTTTCTGCTTGTCGCGCTGCGAGGCGTAACGCTTTAGGCAATCGCCGATGTAGGAAAAGTAAGACTGCCATGCGCCGCGATAAGCTAATGCAGAAGCCAGCTCATCTTTTTCATGGTTGCTGAAACTAAGATCGGCTTCGTTATAGGTGTTCAGCAGATAGGTATATAGTTGCTCCCGTACTACTTGGTTCGGAATAGTAAGTTTGGTCTTGCCTTCAAATGTTCCGCTGACGGTAAGCATACCGAAATAATAAAGCAAGCTCACGAAATTGTCGGGGTTTACAATATTGGCAGCCGGAAAGCCATCTTTTAACTCACCGGTAATGTATCCTTGACTTACCAAGGTCTGTATGACAGAGGCATCGTGCGCAAACTCCTTGTCCTTACGGATGAGCATACGTAACTTTTCGTAGTCGATACGGATGTTGCTTTCTATCATGTTTTTCGGTACTTTACCGTTATTATCTATATAGTTTTTGACGAAATAAAGCACCATATTGGAGTTGTACAGGGTAGTGTCGCCATAGCACTCTTGCGCAAAGCAGTAGTTGTCATACCACGGTTTCATAAGTCCTATCAGCTCATCAATGGTGTGATGAAAAGGGATTGTAGTTGAATAATAAGTCAGCATCTCCCGTACCTCGCCTTCGGTAAAGCCCATCATTTCGTTGAATTTAGATGAAAGCGAGTAGTTGGTGCCAATATTGAAACCACTAGTAAGGTCGTCCATCGTTACGGGACTCACACCGGTGATGAAGCAGCGCTCAATGCTGGAATAGGTACCGGCTTTCACTTTATTGAAAAAGGCACGCAGGTATCCTTCCTTATGAGTTTCTTCGGTATATCGGTGCAGGCTTTCGGCATCCGAAAGGATGGCATTGGTGAAGTGGTCATATTCATCGATGAAGAGATACATTTTTTGATTGGCACGTTCGCACTCATGAAAGAGATAGTCCAATTGCTCAACAGCCCCCTCCTTTTCGTCTAACTTTTCCTTAATGCCTTGCGGCAAATATTCAGCATATACGTCACAGAAGTAATCGAAACAAGTTTTGCAATGCGCATCCAGCCCCTTACGGTAATTATGCAGTTCGCCGTCAATACCGGAAAAATTAAGGTATAGCACCAGATAGCTGTTACGTTCCGGTGTAGGATGCGTGCCTATGTAGAGGTTTCCAAACAGGGCATCAAACTTGTCCCGGGTACGTACATCATAATAATGTTGCAGCATATTCACGGTCAGACTCTTGCCGAAGCGGCGGGGACGAATAAAAAAGAAAAAACGGTCCGATTGTTCTATCATAGGAATGAACATCGTCTTATCCACGTAATAATAATCATCACGGCGAATCACAGCGAAATTCATCATCCCGTAAGGGAGACGTTTCCTATCCGATAATATATACTTTTCCATAACCTATGCTTTTTTATTATGAGTCTTCTCTGAATTAGCGTAAACAAAGATACGCGCTTTCCGCTACTTTCACAAACAAACGGTTATTCTTTTTGTTTGGCTGGTACTTGTATCCGGTGAAATGATGCGGGATTCTTATTTATATCGTATATTTGCCGTGAGTTTTATTAAAAACCCACGATAGAAGAATCTTCCCTATCAATGTGACAGACTTTTTATGCCTATCCACTAATAATTTTTATATAGCGGTTTCGTACCCCCATGTAGGATGTTAATGCACCTACTGCCTTGTGTATACAAGAAAGAGCAATGGGACAGGCGAGACCGCTTCTTTTATCATTACTAAATCCAAATAATATTGTTTTTCGTTTTCCATATCTGATTTATATCGTATATTTGCAGTGCTCTTTATCAAAACTACAACAGCAGGGAACCTGCTGTATCAATGTGGCAGATTTTTTTATGTCTGTTTCATTTCCTATATGGCGGTCTCATACCCCCATGTAGGATGTTAATGCACCTACTGCTGTTGTAGAATGGTGAAGAGCAATGGGACAGGCGGGACCGCTTCTTTTATTTTCTAAAACCATCTCTCTCCGTATCCGTCCCATTGAACTTTAATTATTCACTTCATAATTTAAAATTCTTATGGAAGAGTTTTAAAGCAATCAGCAGGTTCGCCCGGGGGACGCAACGCAATTAATGAATGTCATTTTCTCATCAGATGAAGAGATGATCGCTTTTTATCTTACACTCAATCGTTTAGTTAATCCCGAAAGCAATCTGGTAGAACGATCAGATCAAAAGAAACTGGAAGATTTGTATTACTTGCTTCACAACAACATTACAGCTTTTGAAGCAATAGGCAGCTATAAAACCATTAATGTGAAAGAAGCAATTAAAGGATTCGGGATGCTCATGATGAATACTGCGATTTCAAATAGCCATCGCCTGCTTAGCGCCGACGCGGTTGGCAATTTGATAAATTGCATCATGAATACCACCAAAAACAGTTACCAATTTAAGAGAATGAGCCGAACCAACCACCTGCATCTTGAAAACATAAAATACCTGCTAGACCGAATGAAAGTTGATACCAGTGAAGAGAAAGCCAGCGATGTAAGCTCACTTTCTCTTAGCAAACTTGATTAGCTTCAGTGGAACATTATAACGATAAGCCAAAAGTCGATAGCAACTGATTCTTCCCTTTCGGGAAAGAGAAATACCCATAGAAGGAGCCGTTATTACCGACTTTTGACTTATTAATCAAATCCCCTTCCACCGCTTTCATCTTACCGATAAACCTCTTATTTAAAACCTCTTACGGGTGAACCCTACCCTCTTTATAATGCTTTTTACCGCTTTCACCGAGTTCACCAGACAAAATCTTCATCTTATTTTGCCCTATCAGAAGACGAAGGTTTGATAACGATAAGATAGCTACTATCCTGCCAATGCTTAAAGGCTATTTAATGATAACCAACCCGGGTGATTCAAGTGAATCACCAGACTGATTCATCCGAACAACGGTAGTGAATCGAGTGAATCACCTAAGTGATTCATTACTTTATCAAGCAAGTCTGCACGATATATAATAACTATATAACGTACGGAAACGAAGTAAATAGTGATTAACGATTAGTGATTAAAAAATAACGGGCAATTGGACTATTCACCTACTAATCTGAAACGAGATGCTTCCAAAGTGAAGTTGGCAAAGGTGAAATCGGTGAAGCCCCCAAAAACAGTGAGTTTTTCAGTTCGCCTTCACCCGCTTTCCCGCTCTGGGAGCGAGTTTGAGGAAGAAGGTGAAAGCGGTGAAGAGGAGGGTAGATACCTAGAGAATATAATCTGGAAATCAGAATAATATGGCAGTAACTTAAGGGAAGAATAGAAAGCGTGTAACTATAAAACTTCCGCTTTGTCTGTGAGATTTGAATAAAAACAATTATCTTTGTTCATATCAAAAAAACATCTTAAACCAACGCGTATGTCAGCAAGTGAACTTAAAGAGCTTTACATAGATCCCCGAACCGATTTCGGATTCAAATTTCTTTTCGGCACGCCAATGAACAAAGACTTGCTGATTGGCTTTCTTAATGCCCTTTTTCATGGCACACATACCATCACAGACCTTACTTACCTGAACGGTGAGCAACTGGGCATCCACAAGGAAGACCGTCGCGCAATCTTTGATGTGTATTGCGAAGCCGAAAACGGTGAAAAGTTCATTGTTGAAATGCAAAATGTGTTCCAGCAGTTTTTCAAAGATCGCAGTGTCTATTACTCCACATTCCCTATTCGGGAGCAGGCGCAACGTGGTGAGTGGGACTACCGTCTGGAAGCTGTCTATACAGTGGGCATACTGAACTTCGTATTCGACGAAGACAAGAACTCTAAGGATTACTACCATCACGAAGTGAAATTAATGGACGTGAATACCAAGAAAGTATTCTACGACAAACTAACATTCATCTATCTAGAACTCCCCAAGTTCACCAAGACAGAACATGAACTGGAAACGCTATTCGAGAAATGGGTATTCGTTCTAAAGAATCTTTCCCGGTTGCTTGAACGTCCGGCAGCTTTGCAGGAACGGGTATTCAATCGGCTCTTTGAAGCTGCATCCATTGCGCGTTTCACGCCCAAGCAGTTGCGCGAATATGAAGATAGTGTAAAAGCTTATCGTGATATCGTGAATGCAGTGAATACAGCTCGAATAGAAGGACGAGAAGAAGGATGGGAAAAAGGACGAGAAGATGGACTGGAAGAAGGAATAGCGAAAGGTGAACGCAAAAAACAGATTGAAATTGCCCGCCAAATGAGAACTGACGGTATACCGGTGGATACAATCCTTAAATACACAGGACTCTCTGAACAAGACATAAACGAATTATAAATAAGAGGGGATATCTACCATATAGACAGATATCCCCCTCCAACCCATACTAATCCCCACCCTAATACTCCCCCATCACCCGTTTGACCGTGAAACGGAAGAAAATGTCAGAAACCCGTATTATCTTTT
Source organism: uncultured Bacteroides sp. (assembly GCF_900547205.1). Classification (GTDB taxonomy): domain Bacteria; phylum Bacteroidota; class Bacteroidia; order Bacteroidales; family Bacteroidaceae; genus Bacteroides. The sequence goes on along the minus strand of NZ_URFY01000001.1, from coordinate 79,489 downwards.
ATGCCATTTCCCTACTCTATCCTACCATAATTCTCTATATTTGCACTACCGAAATTAATCCAATATATAGATATGAGAAACAAACACGTCTTATCCAAACTCTTAGGGTTCATCTGCATCCTATTCTGTTTCCCGTATATGGTTCAAGGATATAGCTTACGACAATTCACCAACAAGGACGGATTATCCAACAGCGCCATCCAATCTCTTTATCAAGATAATCAGGGAGTCATCTGGATTGGCTCATGCGACGGACTCAACGTGTTCGACGGCAACAGCATACAGGTATACAGCCCCGTCAACGCCGCAAAGACATTGCTATCGGGAAACCTGATAAACAACATCATGGAAAACGAAGACGACGTTCTATGGATACAAACCAACTACGGCCTCGACCGACTGGATACCCAAAAACAAACGTGCCTCAACTTCGCCGACTTTAAAGACAATAACTTCATAGCCAAAACCAGAGACAACGAGCTCTTCATCGTAAAAGACGACGGACACTTCTATTATTACCAGCCAGCCAAGAAAGAGTTTCTGAAACTGGATATCCCCGGCATAGCATTCGAAAATGTACTGTCCATCAGCATCGATACAAACAATATCCTGTGGGTATTCACTTCCAACAACGACACCCGCAGCTACCAGATAACCATCACCGATGGAGGGGGTGCGATACTCACCTCCAACAACCTCTTCAAACATCCCGAAAAGCTACGATGGGCTTTCTCCGAAGGGCAACTGGTCTACTTCATCGACGACACGTACTCGCTATACGAATATGATTTCAACAACCGCCAGCAATACTTCATTGCCGACCTCAAAACGGAAATCGAAGAGCATGGAGAAGTGTCCTCCATCATCAAACAGCAGAACGACTACTACATCGGCTTCAAAAGCAGCGGACTGATTATCCTGAAATATATCCCCGACCAGAAAATCAAATACCGGATACAATCCACCGAGATTCAGTCCGGCATCTTCTGCCTGATGAAAGACAAGTATCAGGACATTGTCTGGATAGGCACGGACGGGCAAGGCTTATATATGTATTTCAACGATGCCTTCTCCATCACCAATACCCTGCTCGATACTCCCGTATACCAGATCAACAATCCTGTGCGTACCCTCTATCACGACAAGGAACAAACCCTTTGGGTAGGCACCAAAGGAGCGGGCATATTACGCATCAAGAACTATGTACCGGAAACGGGTGCATCCACTTCCTTCGACCACATCTCTATCAGCAACAGCGCCCTGACAGATAATACCGTCTACTGCTTCGCCCCCGGTTCGATGGATAAGCTATGGATAGGCACGGAAACCGGAATCAACTACTATTCTTATAAAAATAAGCAGATAATGCCATTCACAATAATGGCGGACGGGAAGAAGGTGAAATACGTGCATTCCATCAACGAGCTGAATGATACGACGTTATGGATATCTACTGTGGGCGAAGGCATCGTGAAAGTGATACTGAACAAGAATACGACCGTCCCCTCCGTCAAATCGGCTACGAGAATCGTGCAAGATAACGGGCGTATGGCTTCCAACTATTTCTTTACCTCCTTCCGGGAGAACGACTCCATCCTCTGGTTTGGCAACCGTGGATACGGTGCGTACCGACTGAATGTGGAAACCAGCGAACTGATTCCATACAAATTTGACAATGTAGTCAACTCACAGACAGCCAATGACATCTTCGCCATCTACAAGAATGATAAGGGATATTGGTTTGGAACCAGTTCCGGACTGCTCCACTTCGGCGAGGACTATTCGCAACATCACGACAAGGTCGATCTGTTTTCAAACAACACCGTGCACGGCATCTTGGAAGATCGGCAAGGCAATCTCTGGTTGAGCACCAACCAAGGACTGATAAGATTCAACACGAAAACCAACACCGGACAAACTTACAGCAGGGGGAACGGGCTGGAAGTGACCGAGTTCAGCGATGGAGCTTCTTATAAAGACCTGCGTACGGGAACTTTGTATTTTGGCGGTACCAACGGATTTGTTACCGTAAAGCCTAACGCCTACATTATGGCAGATTATATGCCTCGAATCAGTGTGAAAGGGCTGTCCATCTTCGGTAAAGAATACAACATCCATGAATTTCTGCACGAAAAGAAGGAGAAGACAATCCTGCAACTGGACTACAAGCAGAATTTCTTCTGCATCAACTTTATGGCTGTGGACTATATCAACGGCAACAACTACTCCTACTCTTACAAGCTGGATGAAGTTAGCAACCAATGGATAGAAAGCGGAACGTCTGCCAGTGCGGTGTTCTCCAATCTTGCACCGGGACAATATACATTACTGATAAAATACAGGAACAATATCAACGGGGAAGAATCTGATCCCCAAACGCTAATTATACGAATTACCCCGCCTTGGTATCTGAGCAACTGGGCCTACGTCGTCTATTTCATATTGCTCGCCTTGCTTTGCATCTCTGCCGTCTACATGATTATCAGGCAATACCGCCGCAAGCAACATCGCATCATCGAAAAGATGAAACGGGAAAAGAAAGAGGAAGTATACGAGTCCAAACTACGCTTCTTTACCAATATCACACATGAGTTCTGCACGCCGCTCACGTTGATTTACGGTCCGTGCGAGAAGATTCTTTCTTATGCAAATACCGACTCATACATCCGCAAATACGCTCAAATCATACAGCAAAATACGGAGAAGCTCAACAGCCTGATTCTTGAACTGCTTGAATTCCGCCGACTGGAAACCGGAAACAAAACGCTTTCCATACAGCGGCTCCCTGTGTCGGACAAGCTTCGGAACATAGCGGAAGCATTCTCCGAACTCGCTGAGAACAGGGAACTTAACTATGAGCTGAATATCCCCTCGGATATCGAATGGAATACCGATATCAGTTGCTTCAATAAGATTGCCAACAATCTCATTTCTAATGCGTTCAAATACACTCCGGATAAGGGTAGCATCAGCGTCGAATTGAAAATAGAGAATCAACGACTGACGCTTCGCATATCCAACACGGGTAAAGGAATAGCCAAAGAGAACTTAAATAAAATATTCGACCGCTACAAGATTCTGGATTCGTTTGAAGTGAACGGAAAGAACTCGCGCAACGGACTCGGACTGGCTATCTGCAAAAGCATGGTCACGCTCTTGAATGGAGAAATCAACGTTGACAGCGTGCCCGACGAGATTACCACATTCACCGTTGTCTTTCCCGAGTTATCACCGTCGGAGCAAGAATCTTCTAAAGATGTATATCAGGCTACGCAACTTAACGCCAGCACGCAACCTATCGAACTGGAAAAGACTGTGACGAACTTCGACTCTTCCAAACACACGATTATGATTATCGACGATGATCCTTCCATGCTCTGGTTTGTATCGGAGATATTTGTTGAGAAATACAATGTGTTATCTTTCAGCAATGCAAAGGATGCCTTAGCCAGCCTTGAACTGAAACAGCCGGATTTAATTATATCGGACGTGATGATGCCCGAAATAGACGGTCTCTCTTTCACTCATCGCGTTAAACAGAATAAGCTGTGGAGCCATATACCGCTCATTCTGCTCTCTGCCCTTCACCATGAAGACGACCAGGTGAAAGGTATCGACTCGGGTGCGGAGGCTTATGTCACCAAGCCTTTCAACGTGAAGTATCTGGAGAAAATAGTTTATCGACTGATAAAGCGCAAATCGGACTTGAAGGAATATTATAACTCCGTAATCAGTTCTTTCCAGATAGAAAACGGGAACTGCATACATAAAGAGGACCAGGACTTCCTGAATAAAGTGATGGAGATAATAGACAAGAACCTGATGAATCCTGACCTGACGGTGGAATCTCTGAGCAGTGAACTGGGGTATAGCACCCGCCAATTCTATCGCAAGCTGAAACCGATTACCGAAAAGTCACCTACCGACATCATCAAAGAATACCGTCTCACTATGGCAGAACGCTTGCTGCTGACCAAGAATCTCACCATTGAGGAAATTATGGACCAAACAGGCTTCTCCAATCGCGGCACATTCTATAAGCTGTTTGCACAACGTTTTGGTATGCCACCGCGACAGTATAGGGAACAGCAAAAGAATAGTGTGACTAAGGGAACTGCGGAAACTGGAAATATGAATTAAGGACAGCTCGAACCTATCGAGCTATTCTTAATTCATTAATCAAATTCCCCGCCTTACCGTACTTCTCTATAATAAACAGCATATACCGTACATCCACTCCGATGCAACGCTGCAAATCGGGTTCGAAAACAATATCGCTGCTCATAGCTTCCCAGTTGCCATCGAAGGCAAGCCCAAGCAACTCTCCTTTCGCATTGAACATGGCACTGCCGGAATTTCCTCCCGTTATGTCATTATTAGAGATGAAGCAAACGCTCATATCGCCCTTATCGTTGGCATATCTGCCGAAGTCACCGGAAGAAAGCAGTGACAACAACTCCGGCTGAACAGCGAAGTCAATATCACCGGAATGCTCTTTCACCTTCTCGAAGATGCCTTTCACCGTTGTGTAATAATCGTATGTAGCTCCATCGAAAGGTTCATAGCCGCAAACCGTGCCAAAGCTCAGACGCATGGTAGAGTTGGCATCCGGATAGAAGTTACGGTCGGCATACATACGGCGCATGGCGGAATTGAACAACCGCTCGCTTTGCTCTATCTGCTCGGAAGCTTCGGAGATATTCTGATTCATATCATAATACTTCACAATTAAGTCAAGACTCAACATGATGGCAGGGTCCTCTATCAGATTATAGGTGGTATCCCGTTCAACAAAACGCTTCAAACCTCTAGGGGAAGTGATGCTCGACGTAGCATACAATGAATCTACATACATCTGAATATCACCGTTGTAAAGTGTATCAATCTTTGCGTACATGGCAGGAAGGTATTTCTTATCTACTTTTGACTGATACTCTTTAAGCATAGCCACAAAGACTTCTTTATCAATAGAAATATCCAAATCTTCATATTTTGCCAAAAGTGCCTTCATACGGCTTACTACTTGTTTCTCTTCCGCTTCAAAGTCGAAGTTCAGTATTTCTAAGGCAAGCTGAACTAGTTCGGGACCATTGATGAACGATTCTCCAAAGTAAGCCAAGGCACGGTTCGTTTCCTTGCGATTGCTGTAATTCAACTCTAGTGTAGTGAATAAACGGAGTAGTTTCTCCCTTTCTTTGGGATTTGACTGAATCCATTCGCGAAGAGCAGCCTCAGCAGCACGTTTCTTCTCCAATACTTTCAGGTGTTCGATTGCTTTATTGGTTCCGATGCTATTCTTCCAGTAATTGGAGCTTTCATCGTATTTTGAAGCATACTTTATCCGGATGTCAGGGCGACTATCCATCTCCCGTTTCCACACAGCTTGTTTCACTCCGCGCACATCAATCATTGCCTGATTGATGCCATTCATCATTTCCTCAATTCCATACGAAGAGAGATAACGTTCCGTACTGCCCGGATAGCCGAGTGTCATACAGAAAGAACCTTCCTTATATCCATCCAACGAGATGGGAGCTACGTATTCAGGATGATAAGGTACATTCTCCGGCGAATACTCTGCCGGACCATTTTCTTTATTAGCATAAATACGGAATACACTGAAATCGCCAGTATGACGCGGCCACATCCAGTTGTCTGTATCCCATCCAAACTTCCCGACAGAGGAAGGAGGAGCAAAGACCAAACGAACATCATCATAATCGCGATAAACGGAAAGCCAAAATTCATTTCCTGCATAATAAGCATCTACTATTCCGGTCAACGTAGAGTCTTTCTCGGAAACCTCCATACCAATCACCGTCATCACCGAATCGACAAGTACTCTGCGTTCAGCTTCTGTCTGCGCGTGCTTGGCGGCAGCTAATACGCGCTTGGTGACGTCCTCCGTACGAAGCAGAAAACGAACATATAACTCCGGATTCGGCAATTCTTCTTCCAAGCTGCGCGCCACAAAGCCGTCTTTCAGATAATCGTGTTCCACGGAAGAATGTTGCTGGATGCTACTAAAGCCGCAATGATGATTGGTAAACACCAAACCATCTTCGGAAACAACCACTCCCGAACAGAAGCCTCCAAAGCTGACTACGGCATTCGCCAGAGAGGGCTTCTTCGGATTATATAGTTTATTCACAGGCATCTGCAAACCTAGTTCTTTCATCACTCGCTCTGTCTGCTTATTCTTTTTGAGATTTCCCAATAGCCACATCCCTTCATCGGCAAAGGCGGTTGAGAGACAAATGGAAAGGATGACAATGGCGGTTAGTCTGAGTTTCATGCTATTATTTTTAGATTCATTATTCGGTTATCAGTCTCAACTTCTTCGCTCCTACACGGGCCTTCAGCCATTCAGCAATTTTCTCTTTCTCGGTGTTCGTCGGATGTTTCGCAAATTTCAGAACAGCTAATGTAACCGTATCTGTTTTCAACGAATCCACCTGCACTTCGAGCGAATGGGTGATGGAGAGTGTAGTAATAGAAGGATAAAGCACCTTCAATTCGGGCACCAACGTGCGGCTCATAGCGTCGTAGGTCCGGTATTGTTCGAGAGTAGTCTCAAGTTGGGAAATCTTCACTTTCTGCTCCTGAAGCCGCTGCTCACTGTTTTTATAAAAGTCTTCCATCACCATGGCACGAATAGAAGAAACATCTACTGCTTCATTATTCATTCCTTGCAACACAATCAGCTTCGTATCTTCCAACTGATACTCTTTCAGCTTGTTGCGCGCAATGGATATGGAAGCTTCAGGAACTTCAGGACCTATCAGAACAACCCTCAGTTCTTTATGTTCATAACTGATCTTTTTATCGAGTACCTGAGTGTTCTCAAAGCTCAACTGTTCATTCACAAAACGATTGGCTGCTGCCTCATAAAGTGTACCTTTAATGATACCGAACGTCAGATACACAGCCGGGCACATGGTCAGAATCACAATCAGAATGATATATTTTCGTACAGTCTTTTCACGTGTTTTGTCAACAAATTCTTTCCGTTGGAAGTGCATCAGACGGACTCCGATAAAGGTAGCCAGACTGATAAATACAGAGTTGATAAAGTAAAGATAGAAAGCTCCGAGGAAGAAGATGAGATTGCCCGTTGCCAGACCGTAACCTGCGGTACATAGCGGTGGCATCAATGCTGTGGCGATGGCAACACCCGGAATTACATTTCCTTTCTCCTTGGTAGATAGAGCTACCACACCGGCAAGACCACCGAAAAGTGCGATGAATACGTCGTAAATGGTGGGCGATGTACGTGCCAACAACTCCGATTGCGAACCTGCGATAGGCGCCATTAAGAAAAAGATGGTAGCCGTTGCCACACTGAAAGCTGTTGTGATGAGGAAACTCTTAAATGAGCGCTTCATCAATTCAAAGTCATTCAATCCGACAGAAAGCCCTACTCCCATGATAGGTCCCATCAACGGAGAGATTAACATAGCGCCGATAATGACTGCCGTGGAATTGACGTTCAATCCGAGGGATGCCATAAAGATGGCAAAGATTAGAATCCATAAATTGGCCCCTTTAAATTCGACTCCCTTACGGATGGAATCTATGGTTTCTAACTCATTATCTTTATCTTTCTTCAAGTCCAGATAATCATTCAGGAAGGACTTGATTGCGAATTTATTACGATCATCTGTCTTCATTGTCACTTTTTCTTTATGTATCGGTTAATAACTGGGATCTGACTTAATGGCAAATCTTTCTTTATGATATAAGCTACAAACAATAGCAAAAGTACTGTACGGAATGCGAGACGAAGCACAATGTTAGAGATAGGTACGTGTTCTCCAATGACATAGAGCACCGCAGCCAGCAGTACATAGACGCCAAGGCGCTTCAAGTCATAATGAATGGGGTACTTCTTCTGCCCCATCCAGTAAGACAGCAACATGATTACCCCGTATCCGGCAACGGAAGCCCATGCAGAAGCTATATATCCATACGTCGGCACTAACATTACATTCATTACCACAATGATGGCACAGCCTATGAGTGAGAAATAGGCTCCCCACCTTGTTTCATCGGTCAGTTTATACCAGAAAGAGAGATTGAAATAGATGCCTTTGCAGATTTCTGCAAGCATCACAATGGCTACTACTCCCAATCCTTCCCAATATCCTCTTGCTACCAAGTAGCGCAACAGGTCGAGATAGAACATGACGGCAAGAAAGGCCAGTAACGAAAAGATTAGGAAGTATTTCATTGCGTCCGCATACATCTTGCGATTGTCTCCTTCGCGATTCTTTCCAAACACAAAAGGTTCATAAGCATAACGGAAAGCCTGTGTGAACATAGCCATTACCATCGCAATCTTACTGGTAGCTGCATAAATGCCTAGTTGCACCAATCCCTCTTGCCGATCGGAGAAGAGGAATGGGTATATCATTTTATCTACCGTCTGATTCAAAATTCCGACCAAGCCAAGTATCAAAACCGGGAAAGAATAAACGACCATGCGCTTTAACAATGCCTTGTCCAGTTTGTAGGCGAATCCTCTCAACTCAGGAATGAAGAAGAACATCTGGACGATTGAGATTATCAGGTTACTGATGAAAATATATCCTACTAAGTAGTCAGGGTCGTAGAACCATGAGACTGTTGCCGGATAATGAATATTTAGCCACGGACACAGCAACAAGAAAAACAAGTTTAATAAGATTCCGCCGGCGATGGAAAGCAATTTGATAGCAGCAAACTTAATCGGGCGTTTTTTGTATCGCAGATAAGCGAAAGGAATACATTGGAAAGAGTCTAGAGCCACCACAACCACCATCATGGCAATATACTCGGGGTGATTGCCATAATCCAGAAAGCCGGATATGGGTTGCAGAAACATCAGACAGAGAAGAATGAACATCAGGGATACCCCTCCCACCGAAAGCAGGGAGTTGGCATATACCTTCATCGGGTCTTCTCCCGATTTATTGGCAAACCGGAAGAATCCGGTTTCCATACCGAAGGTGAGCAGTACAAGCATAAATGCAGTGTATCCATAAATGTTGGATACAACTCCGTACCCTCCGGAACTTGCCGGAATAACCGCTGTATACAACGGCACCAGCATATAATTGAGGAATCGTCCTACAATACTACTCAATCCGTAGATTGCGGTATCCTTTGCTAATGATTTTAGTCCAGCCATGTATGAATAGTGATTAACGGGTTAGTGATTAGTGATTAACAGTTCTGTTAGCTTTTGCTGTACGGATGCTGGCTGTTAATAAATTCATCAGCTTCTCAGCGTCAAAGTAGATGCTGTTGTATTCTTCCAAGGTTAGATAAGTTGTGGCATACAACAGTTGCAACCAATATAAAGCTTCGTTACATTCTTTTTGAGCAATGGCATATTTATGAATATAAAGTTTCACCATTCTTACAGCAAACATCTTACTCTTGTCTTTCAAAACACTATTCTTCGCTTCCATTTCAATTTTATTAATCACTAATCACTAAACGTTAATCACTAAATAACGTTTTCTGATTACTGTTATACAAACTCCGTCCCAAATGTTTGTAAGCAAGCTCGGTCACTTCGCGTCCACGGGGAGTACGTTTCATAAATCCTTCTTTTATCAGGAAGGGTTCGTATACTTCTTCAATGGTACCTGCATCCTCTCCCAAAGCGGTAGCAATGGTTGTAAGCCCTACGGGACCGCCTTTAAACTTGTCTATAATGGTGCAAAGTATCTTATTGTCGATTTCATCCAGACCGTATTTGTCGATATTCAATGCTTCCAATGAGTATTGGGCTATCTCCGTATCGATGGAACCGGAGCCTTTTACCTGTGCAAAGTCGCGCACGCGACGAAGCAAAGCATTGGCAATACGCGGCGTTCCACGGCTTCGGGAAGCAATCTCCGCAGCTGCCCGCACGGAACAAGGTACATCCAATATGGAAGCAGAACGACGGATGATGGTACTCAATACGTCGTCATCGTAATATTCCAAGTGCAGATTGATGCCGAAACGTGCACGAAGCGGTGCGGTCAGCAAGCCGCTACGGGTAGTTGCGCCAACCAACGTGAAAGGATTCAAATCTATCTGAATGCTGCGTGCCGAAGGCCCTTTGTCAATCATAATATCAATACGGTAATCCTCCATAGCGGAATAAAGGTATTCCTCCACTACGGGCGATAGCCGATGGATTTCATCAATAAAGAGTACGTCATTCGGTTCGAGGCTGGTCAATACACCTGCCAAGTCTCCCGGCTTATCGAGCACTGGGCCGGAGGTTACCTTGAATCCAACACCCAATTCATTGGCTATGATATTCGAAAGAGTAGTTTTTCCCAATCCGGGAGGGCCGTGCAGCAGAACATGGTCGAGAGCTTCGCCGCGAAGGCGCGCCGCCTTCACAAATATGCGAAGGTTTTCCACCACTTTATCCTGCCCGCTGAAGTCTTCGAAACTCAACGGACGGAGTGCGTTCTCGAAATCCCGTTCCTTTGAAGTAAGCTGCTGCTCGCGTATGTTAAAATCTTCCTGTTCCATTTATTTCTTGAAAGTAGGAGACAAAGATAGAGAAAATCTTCCATTAATCACATTTTTGCTATCATGTTTGCAGGTTTAACACTTTTGTCATATATTGCTGCGCTGTTTTCTGTTCCAACTTTAAACAGACATAATACAAACTAATTATTATCGAACACTTACATAAATATGAGTAAATCAGGTCCTCTCATTGCAGCCAAAATTATCACTGTTCTCTTCGTCATAGGGATTATAGGTATAACCGGGACAATATTAATCGCACTGATATATAATATCATTGCCCACCCGTCAGATATCAGCACCGCCGGGTATGTGTTGATAGCGTTTATCGTATATTCCGTCTGGTTGTGCTACAAGATTCTTCATTGGAATAATAAGAAAACCAAGGAGAAGCAGAAATTGAGTACAAAGGAAAAGCCCGTCGAAAAGCCATCACTCTCCGATAGATTTTCAGGATTTATGTCCGGCTTCTGGGTTTGCCTGTTACTTGTCACACTGAATGGAATTGTTCTCAGCGGTGTTTATGCCTCCATCAATTGGATTGTTACGTTATCGACTGCCGACCGTTACGAAGCAGAGATAACTGGTATGAAAGTTACAACTTCTGACGACCACTCTCGCCATCGAAAGTCAAATGGGATAAGCTTCAGCCATTCAACGAACAAAACCTTTACGCCTATCGTCCGGTTTCAGTCGAAAGAGGAAGTGACTCTGGAACGGGAACTCTATTTTATTTCAGGAGATAAACTTGAGATAGGAAGCAAACTACCTGTTTATTATAGCCCACTAACCGACCAAACTATCTATAAATCTACTTTCGCCTATGGTATAGTTGCAGTGGTGACATTGATATTTCTTTTTCTTCTGATGATGTCACTGGCGTTGTTCTCCTATGCGCTTTTAGGCAAAGTGCCCGACTGGATGGTGTCATTTTGGAATCAGATAAAACTACGACTATTCTATACCGTCATGTTTCTGGGTTTGGTGGGGATGACCTGCTTTCTGGGCAACCTCATATTTGAATGGCTGTTTGATGAGAGTGAGAATCAGCTTCCGGGTATTGCTATTACATTTTGTGCTATCATATTCGTTGGGTGCCTGATTGGAGGAATAGGCATAATCTTCGTCTTTTTCGGAAAAAAGCCCGCACCCACCCCTCGAAACAGTAAGAAACAAAAAAAAGAAATAACGTATTTCATCTAGACTCGACCTATCGTCCGCGTATTCAGATAGATTAGGTATTCAAAGATTCTGGTACTTTCTTTTAGTTTATAAAACGTAATAACTACTTTTGCACCATCTATCATACACGCAATCGAATATGGTTCTAAATTACATCTGGATAGGATTCTTCATAATAGCCTTCATCATCGCCCTCGTGAAAGTAATCTTTCTGGGCGATACGGAGATATTTACAGCTATCATGAACTCTACATTCGACTCCTCAAAGACGGCTTTTGAAATCTCACTGGGACTCACCGGAGTGCTGGCACTCTGGCTCGGCATCATGAAAATCGGAGAGAACAGCGGATTGATTAATGCGCTTGCACGCTTCCTTAGTCCGGTGCTTTGTCGCCTGTTTCCTGATATTCCCAAAGGACATCCGGTACTAGGGTCCATCTTTATGAATATGTCCGCCAATATGCTTGGGCTGGACAACGCTGCCACCCCACTGGGACTGAAAGCGATGAAAGAACTTCAAGAGCTGAATCCAAAGAAGGACACGGCTTCCAATCCGATGATCATGTTTCTGGTGATAAATACTTCCGGCCTCATCATTATTCCAATCAGCATCATGGTCTATCGTGCACAAATGGGGGCTGCGCAGCCTACGGATGTGTTTATCCCGATTCTGCTCAGTACTTTTATATCTACGCTGGTGGGAGTGATAACGGTGAGTATTTCACAGAAGATAAACCTGATAAACAAGCCGATTCTGGTTCTTATGGGTATCGTTTGCCTTTTCTTTTCTGGATTAATCTATCTGTTCCTGAACGTCTCTCGTGAGGAGATGGGGACTTACTCTACTCTGATAGCCAATATCCTTCTGTTCAGTGTCATCATCCTTTTTATCCTGACAGGGGTGAGGAAGAAAATCAATGTATACGATTCTTTTGTGGAAGGAGCCAAGGAAGGATTCACAACGGCAGTCCGCATCATCCCCTATCTGGTGGCTTTCCTTGTGGGCATTGCCGTATTCCGCACGTCGGGAGCGATGGACTATTTGGTGGGAGGTATCGGATACGTGGTCGGTCTTTTCGGAGTGGACACCAGTTTTGTAGGGGCACTTCCCACGGCATTGATGAAATCATTGAGCGGTAGCGGTGCTAATGGATTGATGATTGATACGATGAAAGAGATGGGACCCGATTCGTTCGTAGGACGTATGAGCTGCGTGGTGCGTGGCGCTTCGGATACTACGTTCTATATTCTTGCCGTTTACTTCGGCAGTGTGGGGATTAGTAAAACCCGTAATGCAGTTACTTGCGGTTTGATTGCCGACTTTTCGGGCATTATTGCCGCTATCTTAATCAGTTATCTATTTTTCTTTTAAATCACATAATATTCAACTTATGGCTGTAACCTATCAAACAGAAGGCGTGAAAATGCCTGATATCAAGAAACGCGAGACAACGGAATGGATAAAGGCAGTAGCCGCTTCCTACGGGAAAAGACTTGGTGAAATCGCCTATATCTTCTGCTCGGACGAGAAGATTCTCGAAGTGAACCGGCAATACTTGCAGCACGATTACTATACGGACATTATTACTTTCGACTATTGCGAGGGCGACCGACTGTCCGGCGATTTATTCATCAGTCTGGATACGATACATACCAATGCAGAACAATTTGGCGCAGCTTATGACGATGAATTGCATCGTGTCATTATCCACGGGATACTCCATCTTTGCGGAATTAATGACAAAGGCCCCGGTGAAAGGGAGATTATGGAGGCGGCAGAGAATAAGGCGTTGGCGATGAGATAAAGCTGGCTGTCGCAGAAATCAAGGAGGGCGATGGCATTCCTTAGCCATATCCGTTCTAGGACTACACATCTATAAATCAATCCCTTAGAGTTTCCTCCCGTCTCCCCGCACGGAAACTGGCGTTTCCCGGTATGGGAACGCGCGTTTCTCTCTATGGGAACTGGCGTTTCATTACTAGGAAACTGGCGTTCCCCTATAGGGAAACGGAAGCCACCCTTTAAGGAACGGGAAACGGAAAAAGCGCCCCATCGTAATCACTACGGCGGGACGCTTCCATTAGCCAACGCTAATTTAAACACTAAAAAAATATTAAGAGAGAGATTTATATCTTACTGCGTCACTTCTTCGGAGCTACTTCCGGAGTGACTAGCTTCTTGATTGATTTAGTATTGATATATAGAAAAGCCAACCGCGGAGGTCCGTCATGTGTAACCAATTGCAATGAATCAGATGTCAATATTCCGATGCGTTCACGTGTTTTATACACTTCCGTCTTTCCATTATCTTCCTTACTGAAACCTTCAATAATCAAATAACCATCTTTATCAATCTTCCAAGTCTTCAAATCCAAAGAAGGGATATTGATTGCAGAGCATTTTCCTCCTTTTTTGAACTGAAATCCCTTAAGTTCACCTGTAGATTTATAGGTATAAGGATTACACCATTTACCAATAATTTGTTTCTCCACTTTGTTCTGTCCAAAGCTGCTGATTGCAAAGCAAGACAGAGCCATAACTGTCATTAATAGTTTCTTCATTTTATTTATTTTCTAGTAAATCATATTTCTGATCAATCCCACGTTCCCGAAGATGAATACCTTCTTTCATCCAACGCGGTTCTTTTGTTCCTTTCAGGTAATAGTCGAAGAACTGCATCATTCGGATAGTCCAGTCTTTCTGTGCGCCTCTTCCCAGTACGAAATGTCCTTCACCTTTGTAATTCAACAACCATGCTGGACGCTGCAAGCGACGCATAGCCAAATAAAGCGCACGACCTTGTTCATACGCAACGGCCTCATCCTGATCATTATGCAATATCAACAAAGGCGTATGTATCTTATCAGCCTCTAAAATGGCAGAACTTGCCAGATACTTATCTTTTGCTTCCCACAAAGTCTTTCCCATGCGACTTTGCGTTTCTTCGTACATAAAATACCGTGGCAGACCACTACCGTTACGGATTCCCAAATACCCAGTCACCATGTCGGTGATAGGAGCCGCAATATTGGCACAAGTGAAAATATCTGTCTTTGTCACCAGATATGATGTCTGATAACCAGACCAGCTATGTCCTTGCAGACCTATTTTCCCAAGATGTGCTATCCCCTGCTCTATCAGATATTTTGTTCCGCTTACTACAGCATCATAACAACTCTTGCCGGGAGCGCCAATCGTGAAATGCACATCCGGCATAAACACAATATAACCATTGCTTGCAAAATATACAGGATCTCCCAGAGCACTGCTCAATAAAGGAGCATGATAAATATTCAATTCACCGGAATGAGTTTCATAGAACTGTACCAACACTGGATATTCTTTCTGAGGATTATAATCCTCAGGCAGGTAAAGCAATCCTTTATTTTCTTTATTCTCATAATTAGTCCACTTGACCAGTTTAACTGTACCCCATTTATAATCCGCTTGTTGAGGATTAGCATTCGTCACTCTGACTGGATTTGAAAGGTCTGCTTTACTCCACCACAGGTCACGAAATTCTGTTATATTCTGACGATTCCAAACACAATATTTACGATTATCGGAGAAACGGTGTATAGTATATGTATAAGCCCCTTCCATCAGTTTTTTCAGTCGCCCTTTCATATCAAGCTGATAAACACCCTGATTCATCGTATCTTTATCCCAAAGACTGACCATGACTGTTTCATCCTTCTGAAAAACATCCTTATCTATATTGCTCGTCATTTTACGGATAGATTTGCCATGCTTGCGGCCGTAACCTTTCGTCAGACACTCCGACCGACGTTCTCCTGTCAAATCAACCTTCCACCAATCATATGCATCATACAGAAACACATTATTCCCGTCAGCCGTCCACCCTGCTATTCCATAAGCAGGGGCAGGAGCCGGTTTATCATAACTTTCCACAAACATTGGGTAGCCGATAGCGTCGGAGATATTTACGACCTTACCGGTAGCTCCATCAAACTTATTCCAGACCTGAGCAATCGGATCATACATAACCGCCCACTTGCCATTCACCGACCATTTCGGTGCTGAACGATAACTGCGTCCAATCAGTTGTTTTGCACCCGTATGCACATTCACCGAATACACATCAAACGGTAACCGATCCAACCACTCACGTTGCATCTTATAAGGAGATTGGTCCGTGTAAAGCACATAGTCCAATTTATCCGCTCCCAACGGTAACAGTAAATCTACAGTGGAAGGCGCAACTTCTGTGAGCTTCTTCGAAGAAATATCATAAATATACGTCACCGACTCATCCTGCCTATAACGTCCGCCCCTTTGTAAAGTCGGAACTTCCATTTCGTTCCATGTCCACAACTCTAATTCAAAACTCTTGTCCGGTTTCTTCTCCGGTTCTTCTCTTTTACGGGAAACCTGCTGTGAATCCCTAAGTTCAAGCATCAGAAAGTTATGGCTTTTCGACAAGTCAATGCGTCCGACAGCCATACCATCAGGCAAAACAATCTCTTTCCGGTCAAAAAGCAAGTCACAACTCGGCTTCTTTAATGAGAAAGCATACCACAAAGAGTCATTTACACTAAACTCCCCGGTCATCTCTTTCTCATTAAAACTATAAGATGAAGGTTCTTTTTTTACAGAGCTTTGATAGAGAATCTTATATGGACCGGCTAAAGGACCATAACATAGCTCATTCCCTTCCGACTTTTTACGAATGAAAAGGATAGAACGTCCTCCGTCATACAAAGAATGGTAACCGATACTATCAATATGAAAAGCAACTTCTGTCTTCAAATGACGTACAACCAACCTGTTAAAAGCCGGAACATGATTCACCGTATCTTTCGGCACGTTGATTGCCGAGATTGAGTATGGAGTACCTTCCACTGGGCGAAAAGTCTCTTTATGCTTCCATTCACTCTTTACTCCCGAAGGCAATGATAACAAGAATGTTTTCATTACTCCCGCTGAGTCCGCCTGCCGATAAAAAGCCCCTTGATCGTTATTATAAAACTCCAGGCGCTCTATATCACCATTCAGCAATATTTCTTTCCGTGTACGGGAATCGAATAAATGCAGAGGTTTTTCTTCCTTGCTATCCGGATTATATTCCATCAACGATATACGGTAAGTCACCCACCTGCCTGTCGGTGAAATATCCGGCGCATCAATACGCTTCCACGACATGCACGCTTCTATATCCAACGGTTTCTTTTGAGCCTCGGCGGATAGACTTCCTCCCAGCAACAATCCCACTATAATTCCTATACGTATAAATAGCCGGTTCATCTTATCTTCTCCTGTCATCTTTAATCATGTCTTTATTCAAATCGACATCAAAATCAGCCGAATTGTCATACAATAGCAAGCGGGCGAAATGACGCCACATCTTATGTTCAAAGAAATCCTCCGATTCACCGAAGAATCCATGGGTACATTTCGGAAGAACGAACATTTCGAAATCCTTGTCCGCCTTAATTAACGCATCCACCAGGCGCAATGTATTGGCGGGATTCACCGTCTTATCCATCGCACCGGTAAACAGCAGCAAACCGTGTTTGTAGTTCTCCGCCAACTCCTGATTCGGTCGTACACGAACACTGTAATCATACGCCGTATGCTCTACTCCCAGACTATCTTTAGTCGTTGTCACCTTTTCATTTACACCAAAGTGAATCTCCACAAAACCTTTATTGTATATGCGGTTATCGTGATTGCCCGCCGATGAAACAGCAGCCGAATAAAAATCAGGATAAGTACAAATGGCAGCCGCCGACATAAACCCTCCACCGGAATGCCCGTAAATACCCACCTTGGTAGCGTCAATAAACGGATAACGGGCAGCCAGTTGCTCAATAGCATATTTATCATCCGCCAGCGGATAATCGCGCATATTATTGTACCCGTGAGTATGATAAGCCTTTCCACGCATCGGAGTTCCCCCTCTATGCCCTACGGTGATTACAATGAATCCCAGTTGAGCCAGGCGAGTGTTATAAACATCGTTTATCGTAAAACGTGTAGGCACGTATTCGAAGAACGGTCCCGGATAAACATTCGAAATAATAGGATAAACCTTTGTAGAGTCAAAATCGGCAGGCTTCCACATCACTCCATACAGGTCGGTCACCCCGTCGGCAGCTTTCACCTTAAAGCGTTCCGGTGCTTTCCATCCCATCTCATAGACAGGTTGCAAATCCGGCTTTTCCAAAGTCATGATAACCTTTCCATTGCGATTGCGGACCACATTCACCGGCTCTTGCGATACTGTAGAGTATGAGTCTACCAGATAACGATGAGACGGAGAGATACTGACTTCATGTGACGCATTCTCCGGAGTCAACAAACGGACAGCATTCGGACGGTCCAATTGAGCTTCATAAAGAATGTAGTAATAAGGGTCAATACCTTTCTCACGACCGTAACCATAGAAATACATCTTACGTCCAATGGTATCAATCTTTGTAACCGGACCGGCCACCCAAGTTCCGTCTGTCAGTTGATTCTTCAAGTTGCCGGTTGCCGTATCATACAAGTAATAATGTCCCCATCCGTTACGTTCCGAGCGAAAAAGAATCTCTTTTCCGTCATTCAGGAAAGAGACGTTACGCATCTGATAATCGAGATACGGTTTGTTTTCCTCATGAATCACTACACGTACTTTTCCGGTTTCTACGTCTACTTCGCAAATATCCGATTGATTCCATGGGCGGTTATAGCGCTGGAAGTACAAGCGTTTCCCGTCTTTTGAAATATACAATACATCAATATACTGGTCCGGCCAACGATTGATATCCACCTTCTTCACTTCACGGGTATCCACATTCCCTATCAGCAACTCATATTGGGTGACATACTTATCACCCGCAAGCTCGGCTTTATATGTTTTCAATGTCGGATAGGGTGTATCGAGCGAATTGATGAGCCACAAATCGCGTACTTTCCTGTTATCTTCGCGAACCGCGTAGAAACGGTGACTACCCGGTATCCAGTGAGCAGATTCGGCTCCGAAGCGACCTTCCATCGTGCCTTCTTCTTCGCGGTTGAATGTATAATTCGGTTCACCATCCGTCGTCAGTTGCACAGGGATTGTATCCTGCCCTTTCTTCTGATTTCCAACAAAGTATAAGTTATTCTTATTGGCATAGAGAAAGTAGAGGCTATCCGGAGAGTACTTCATCCAATACGGTTCAGAGTTTCCGTAAACCGGCTTCTCGTCGAGTGGATTCAGTACTTTTGTACGAATGTTATAGGTATAAAGTCCGCGATCAAAGTCTACACGAATAGTTTCGTTATCTTTCATAAAAGTGAAAGATAAATATGGGTCTGCCGAAGAATAAGCTTTCTTAGTATATGCTGCAATTTTACTCAATAGTTCGGCCGTATCAAACAACAAACGTTTTTCCTTTTTCTTCGGGTTGACATAATAGTACTTCTTCCCTTCACGCGTAGTGAACGAATAATAGAAACAATCCGTATCGTTGATAAACGTTGGCTTAACTTCCGTAGAATACTTTGTTATAGGATTTTGCTCCAACAAACGGAACTTCTCCGCTAACTTATAATTCGCTTTCTGCTGCGCACCAGCCAAGCTGCATGATAATAATGCAACCGCCAAGCACAAATATCTAAAGAGAGAGTTTTTCATAAAATTTATCTATTGTCTTATTTGCTACGGTTAATATCTCCCCAATAGTCTGCTCGTGCATCACCCAGCAAATGTTTCGCAAAGAAACGATACATTTTCTTTTCAAAATACTTATCGGCGGAACCATATCCATGACCTGCACCCGGAATCACCAACATATCAAAATCCTTGCCAGCTTCAATCAATGCCTGAGCCAAACGGTAGGTATGTGCAGGATTGACGTTCTTATCCATGTCTCCGGTCACGATCATCAAGTGTCCTTTCAGATTCTTGGCAAGCTCAGCATTTGTTTTCACGCTAAACTTGTATTCATACTCTTTTGTCTCATTGCCCAAACTGTCTTTCACTACTTTTTCCACTTCCTTCACACCGTTATAACATTCTCCCCAACCTCGGTTGTAGATATTGTTATCATGATTTCCGGAACAGGATACAGCAGCTTTGTAGAAGTCAGGATAAGCAAGTATTGCTGCTGCCGCCATAAATCCACCACCAGAATGCCCATAAATACCCACCTTGTCAATGTCAATATAAGAATGTTCGCGGGCCAACTGTTCAATAACGTATTTATCATCCGCCAACGGATAATCGCGCATATTGCCATAACCAAAACGATGATATGTTTTGCCACGCATGGGAGAATCTCCACGGTGGGAAACAGCTATCACAATGAAACCTAATTGTGCCAACTGCAAACAATATCTATCGGACAAAGCAAACGTAGATGGAACATGACTTGAATATGGGCCCGGATATACCACCGAGATAATAGGATATTTCTTATCCGGATTAAAATTGGTAGGTTTCCACATCACTCCGTATAGGTTAGTCATACGATCGGCAGCTTTCACAATGAACCGTTCGGGTTTACGCCATCCGGCATCATATACCTCTTTCAAATCGGGTTTCACTAGTTCGCAAATTACTTTTCCGGTATTATCTTTCAATAAGAACCTCGGTTCCATATCCATTCTCGAATAAGTATCTACGTAGTAACGGTTGGATTTAAGGAAATTCACACTATGCTGACCGTCTTCCTTACTGATAAGCGTTGCTCCATGCCGGTCGATGTTGGCCTTATATAGTCTGTAATAGGATGGATTGATATCCTCACTTCCATACCCATAGAAATAAATAGTACGTCCCAATGTGTCAATAGAGACAATATGTCCGCATGACCATTTCCCAGAGGTGATTGCATTCTTTAAGTTTCCATCTCCATCATAATGATAATAGTGCCCCCACCCCGTACGCTCAGACCTCAAAAGAATATCTTTTCCATCATTCAGAACTTCAACATTCCGGGCGTGTGGATCTCGGTAGGGTTTATCTACTTCATTAATGATTTGTTTTACTTCCAGTGTTTTAGTATTCACCGAGCATATATCAACTTCGTCCCACGTACGCTTTGTACGCTCAAAAAATAAAAGATCGCCTTTGGAGGATTCACTAAATACCATTACATACTGGTCCGGCCACTTCTCTATGGGCGCTTTTCTGGCTGTTTTGTCTACTGCGTCGATAATAATCAGCGAGTTCTGCGTTACCTGCTTATCACCTGGATACGCATATTTATAAGTCACTAACTCCGGCTTTTCAGAAAGGGAGTTTACCACCCAGAAATCTCTCATTTTCCGTTCATCTTCGAGTATGTAATAAGCGTGTCGACTGTCCTTACACCATTTTGCACCAGTAGGCATCTCTATATCTGGTTGAAACCCATCTTCCATGCGTGCATACGAACAATGCAATGTACCGTCGAAGGTTAGCTGTACCTCCGTTGTATCCACTCCCAATGCTTTATTGCCTTTCACAAAAAGATTATGATTGCGGGCATATAAGATATATTTCTTATCCGGCGAGAAATTCATCCAAGAATAAACAACATCCGATTTATCTTTATCTTTCGCTTTTATTACTTCCTTCAAATAATGCGTCAAGCGGTTATACTCATATGTCTTACTCTTATAGTCGAATGTGAACGAATATTGGTCTTTTGAGAATTTGAAGTCGTTGATAGATAGTTTAGCACCGTTTACTGCCTCTCTGGTAAGTTCGGCAAGCAACATCGCCATCCGGTCGGCATCAAACAACAATTCACATTTACCCTTTTGCGGAGTGACATAATAATAGTTTTTCCCTTCGGTAGTCTGAAAATCAAACCAAAAGTTATCTGTCCCGTTAATCTCCCGGGGGTAGACGGACAAACTATTATTCGTAAGCTTTCCACCGAGGCTAAATGCCTGAAACTTCTCGGCATATTCGTAGTTGGCCTGTTGAGCAGAGGCGTGTAAACACAAGCCTCCAGCTAACAACATAAGCACCAATTTATGTTTTATATTCATTACACTCACAATTACCTCTTAAAACTGGAACATAAGGAATTCTTTGACGTTACCGTATTTATAGATAATATCTACAATCTTATCAAATTTGTTATTTACCGGTTCAGCTGCTTTAGGATCAGGGAATAGTTGGTTAATAGAGGCCTCTGTGCACAATTCTTCAGGACCACTTTTCTTCTCAATTACCTCATAAATCCAGAAAGTTCCATCTTCCAATGCAACCCCTAGCTGCCCATTATGCTCGGGCTGATAACCTACATCGGATCTGTATTCAGAACTATAAGTATCGTTAGCACCTAATGACTTGATAGGTTTATCAAAGGTATGCAATTTCTTCATTGTTGCCATTGCACCTTGCCCAAATTGGAAATACCACAAATCCGCTCCATCTGCAATAACTACATATCGCTTATTATTAAATACTGCCATATCGGTAAAAGCTGTCAACTGAGGTAAATCCAGTTCTGAGAACTTATCATTTCTCACTGTAATCACTTTTTTGTTAGTATCCCAACAGAAATACATCAGTTTATAAGCAGCACCTTCTTTTAGCAATGCTACCCAGCTAGCACGTTCTGTAGTCCAATCTTCTTTATCATAGAAACAGGTTGCAGGCAGCATAGTGACTATTTTCTTATTTCCGAGATGGAAACGAGTGTCTTCGTCTCCTGTACTGGTAGTGATTTTCAAAACATTACTGGTTTTTGAATCTTCCATGATAACTGGTGATTTATCATTTTTTGGAGCATTAGCATCTATTAAACCAACTATTTTATTGTCCGCAGTACATGCCGGAATAGCCATCTGATATTTATTCACCTTATAACTCGGATATACTCCGGTGAATTTCTGCCCATTATTCAAAGGAACATTTACATAAGCACAAGCATGAAAATCGTCTGCCGTACTATTGTTTGCCCAGTAGATATAACCATCTTCATTCAACATAGCCTTAGCAGAATAAGTCATGCTGATAGATACGGGGTTAAATCCCGCGGAGGGAAGGTCTCCTCTAAACTCTTCGTCGGAATATACGGAACGTTCCAGAGTTTTACCATTGAGTTCCGCCCAACGGTCCTGCATCACAATCACTTCATCACTAACATCATATACCGCTCCATAGTCTGTTGCATATCCAGCATTCAGGAACAAGCCTTTCGGATGACTTCCCAAACCTGGCAACACATCTCTGAAAATCAGACTTCCATACACCAATGAATCTCGTTTAACTTCAATCGGTTTACCCGTACGGTCATACATAATAATATTGTAAGAAGTGGTACTTCCACCTACAAAAGAAAGTACCGACTCCCCACCTCCACCTTCGCTCAGAATGGTCCAACCACGAGTGAAAGGAGAACGGACTGTAATATTGGCAGACTTAGAAAACTTCACGCCACTCTTGTTGTCTATCACCGAATAAGTAACTTCATAAACACCACTACGTTCGAAACTAAAAGTACACGATGCTTTGTTCTCTCCCGGTATGAGATTTCCATCCAACAACCACTCATAAGAGACATCGGGGACCTCCGTATCAATACTAAATTTAAAAGAGGGAGTAATGGTCAGAACTTCTCCAGAGGCAATACTATATTTTCCTTCCATATTGGAGATAGCACCAACTAACTCATTTACCTTTTCGTAATTATAATTGTTATTATCATCCAAACAGCCCGACAAGCCCACTACACTTGCCAGACCAATCATATATATAATTATCTTTTTCATACTTCTGATTTTTATTATCCACCTATCGGAACTGTTATTAGTGCACCATTCTCATCACGGGCTGGGCTCCCGACATCACTCAACTCCTGCAATCTATATTTCAATCTAAGAGAATATTTTCGTAATACCTGCCTGTCTTTACCATCAAACACCACATTATCCTTTTGGAGTTCTTCCAAAAACATCTTATACTTTTCTTCAGAATAGGTACCCAGATAATACCAGTCGACAGAACTTTCCGTACCATCGTACATGTCAAGAAGCGACCACCAATCGGGCTTAAACAAACGGTCGGTTGCTGCCACAATAGCTCTCGAATAGATAGCTATCCCTTCTGCCACTTCTCCACCTGCATTCACTTTCAGCACCAACAGTTTAGTTGCATCTTTCAGGTCTGGAGAGCTCTTCAGCTTCACATAAATTGTATCCATCAACTGCCCGTTCTTTATGACACATCTTTCGGGCAAAACACATTGGGACTTGGGCAGCGTTGACAAAGTTTCATCAATGCTAACTGTAAATTCAAGGTCTTTATGTTGCACTTTTCCACAAACAGTAACTTCTATCGGAACTTCCGCCACTTTAACATCTGCTCCTTCTTCCAGTGCATAAAACCGGAAACAAACGGCAGTAGTATCTGTTGTCATGTTCTTTTTGAATCCTACATAAGACACGTCATTGCCATTAACAATTATGCCTTCTTCCTGGCAGGCAGAGAAAAAAGATATTCCTCCACATACAAACACTCCTGCCAATAGTATATTTCTTAATTTCATCATTCTTTCCTCCTTAAGATTAAATTGAACTTTCTGAATCGGGTAATGGTAGTACCGTGTTTTCCTCGTTGGCTATAACTTCTTCAGTACCTATCATCGGCCTTAACGTACGCTTGTACATAAAAAAGGTCTGCCCTTCACCGATAAACTCCCTCCGGGCATCGTTCACCAGTACGTCCAAGAAGTTAGCTTCATTTACAGTAGACAAATCCGGAGTGAGTCCGCGTCCTTGCTTCACTTTTGTCAGATATCCCTTCGCTTCATCCAAATTGGTCTTATATATGGCCTCAGCGGCTATGTAATATATCTCCGACATACGAAACATCGGCACAATCTGATTATTCATCTTACCGTTTGCATAACTCTCCGGCTGTTGATAGTATTTCAATGTCCGGTAATAGGTACCTCTTTGCTCTAATTGAGCTACAGCTCTCCAGTCTTTTTTCAACTCGTCCCCATAGAGCTTTTCTGCCATCTCTTTCGATAGCCCTAGAAAATATTCTTCATCCGGCTTATCAGATTTATCAGAACCATGATTTATCAGGCGATCCCATTCTATCTGGTCCTTCGGCGAATAGAGCGCAAAGAAAATATCATCAGACATTTTCAGGTCTCCATCGTTGATGGCCTGCTCACCTTTTTTTCCAGTCAATGCGGTAAAGTAGTTGCTTAGTTCAATCATCTTTTTAGCTTGTTCGTAAGCTTCGTCCTGCATTCCGGCATACAAATACACCCGAGCCAACGCGGCAGTTACCGCACAGTAATTCAATCGATAGCCTCGACTTCTCAAAAATCTTTTTTCATCATTCCGTTCTTCTTTAAATCGGTTTCCCACCCATGACATATCACCATCTATCGGCCACAATAACTCCTGAGCTCTTTTCAAATCCCGAATAATCTTATCCAAACAATAAGAGACAGTTTGCCTGTCGCTAAGATAGGAAGGATATACGTCTATATAAGGAATAAAAGTCCTTTCTCCGGGATTCATTGCCAATGAAGGTGCATATATACGTAGCAAATCGAACTGTATATATGCACGCAATCCGATAGCTTCTCCCAGAATCATTTGGCGTTCCTTCTCTCGATCGTGGAAAAGCATACTGTCTGCTTTTTCTGCCTGTTGAGCGAGTTCATTGCAGTTGGCCACCAGATTCCACAAATCACTCCACATTTTATCTGTGGTAGGAGTCAGTTCATAATTCTTATAATCAAGTTTTTCTATCTTCTTCATTGCTTGGCCACCATAACTTATGGGAGCTTTATCTTTCGCATCATACACTTGCCCCCAAGCGTCTACAAGTCCCCATTTCAGGTTACTGCCATAAGTACTGAAAGAGGTCATATTACGATAAATACCATTCAATGCGGTTCGGTAACCATTGCCAGTCGCAAAGAGGTATTCTTCTTTAATCTGATCGGATGGACTAACATCAAGCCAGTCGCTACACGATGTGCCCAGCACTACCGATAAAGCTGATAAAACAATTACTTTAAATATTTTTTTCATGTTTCTTGTCTCCTTTCTTAGAATTGCGCTTTTAAGGTGAAATTTACTTTCCAGGATTTCGGATAACTCAATCCACGTTCCTGACGAATGGAGTTCCAGTTAAGAAAATCACTGGAATTAACTTCTAGGCGCAACATATTCATTCTTAAATGCTTTTTGAGCCATTCGCGATCAAAATCATATCCCAGTGTAATGGCAGTAAGACGTATCAACGCATTATCTTGAACAAAGCGTGAGGTGGGTAAAGTAGTCAACGTACTGTTTTTGATATCCTTAAACTGAGCAACATCTCCTGCTTGATACCAACGGTCTGTCAATACCCGCAAATCAACGTTGCCGTTCTTTATATCTGCATTTTCCACACGGTCTACCAACGTTTGATTATATTCCTGACCACCAAACTGATAATTAAAAACAGCCATCAAACTCCAGTTACGGTATGCGGCATTCAAGCCAAAAGAGCCGTTCAACGTAGGTTCTGTGTCACCTACTACTACTTGTTGTGCGGCATCCCATGTCTTAGAAATAGATCCGTCGCGGTTCTGGAATATTTCCTCACCGGTAGTAGGGTCTATACCCAATGAACGCACTGCCCAAATTGAGGTTAATGAACGCCCTTCTTCATATTGAGGAATAGGAACGGAGTAAGCAGCATCAGTCAACGAAAATCCAAGATTCTGGCTATCCAGTTCCTTTTTGTAGAATGCTTTTACACGTTCGTTATAAGCCTTCTGAGAATTAGATATTTTCAATATCTGATTCTTATTGTGCGCCATATTGCCCCATAATGCAATAGTCCAGTTACGGTCACGGTATATATCGCCTCGTACTTTTAATTCGAATCCCTTGTTTTCAACCTCACCCATATTGTCCTTGTACGAAGAGAAACCGGAAGTTTGCGAAAGAGATACATCATTGATAAGGTCGATTGTTTTCTCATAATAGTATTCGAATCCTACCGTCAGCCTTCGCTTAAAGAATTCAGTTTCAAGGCCAAAGTTCATTTTATCAGTTTTCTCCCATGATAAATCTTTGTTTCCCAATGCTTTCAGCACTGCACCAAAACCTGTTACATACCATTCGTCAAATAATGATTCGTACATGGTAGTAGCGGCATAAGCAGGAAAATTGACTTTACCTGTACGCCCGTAAGAGGCACGGATTTTCACTTTATTAATAGCCTCATTACCTTTCAGAAATTCGTAATTATGAATGTTCAGCCCCACCCCCCCGGAAAAGAACGGAGCCCATTTCTGGTTCGCTCCAAACTCGGAAGAACCATCAAAACGTGCAGAAGCATCCACCAGATAAATATCATTCCAAGTATAGTTCAAAGTTGCCAGTCCGCTGACGCGTCGCGTGGTATTCTCTGTTCGTGTTGGTTTCTTGTATATTTCTGCCGCATAGTTTAATGAGCAGAATTCTCCCGATGGAAATCCACGATAATGGGCTGTGGTATTATCCGTATTGTATGCAGATGCTTCCCACCCTCCGGAGAAGTTAAAATTGTGCTTACCAAAGCTACGGGTATAATACACGAATGCATTCGCATTCCATTTTAAATATCCTCCTTTTCCGGTGTACAAATCACCCTGTAGTTTATTATTATCATTACTAGGAACAGACACCTTTGAAGATAAAGGATCATAAAAACGTTCACTACTTGAGTACTGCTTAGTCACACTAAACTGTCCTTTCAAAGTCAGATAGTCCGTCAGATACCAGTTTAAACTTAAGTTATTAATTAACTCGTCATAAGCACTCCAATCATAATTCTTCAATGTAGCTTCGTACAGCGGATTTTTCACAGAACTACCACCTTTATTGCTGTAAAACAATGATGTGACAAGAGTACCATTATCCTGATAAGGAGTCTCGTAGGGCTGCAGCCCAGTATAATCACTAAAAGAGCCATAAGGAGATGCCGTTGACTTAGTGTGACTAAAAGTAACTGTGTTCTTTACTTGTAGCTTCTTCACTCGATAATCCAAAGAGAATCCTGCACTGTAACGGTCGCGGCCAGTTCCTTTCATCACACCGCCTCCGCTATTATAAGAAGCATCCACACCATAACGCAGATTAGGAGTACCACCTTCGATAAAAATACTGTGCTTATGGTCAAACGAATTTTGCAAAGGCAATGTTAACCAGTCTGTATCTATACCTTTTTGAATCAATGCATATCTTTTATTATATGCGTTGATTCCATCTGCTGTTGTATGATTATTGTTATTTCCTTTATCAAACAATCCGGCTCTACGTTCTATCTCCAGTTTCTCCGAAGCATTAGCCAGATTATAATCTCTTAAGTCAGGCATTTCCAATGTTCCTGTAAAGCTGTAAGATACGCGTACTTCACCAGCTTTTGGAGCTACAGTGGTTATTACAACTACACCATTTGCAGCACGTGAACCGTAAATGGCTGTTGCAGCAGCATCTTTCAAAATGGTCATACTTTCAATACGAGCTGGGTCTAAATCATACACCTTCTCAATGCTGACTTCAAAGCCATCCATAATAAAGGTGGGAAGATTGGGATTGTTCTCAAGATTCGATCTTGAAAGTTGGTCTTTATCCAACTCTTTCACGCCGAAGCCTGAACGTCCACGGATATACATTTCAGGAAGTGCATTCGGATCAGAACCAAACTGTGTATTATTAACCAAACGGAATGAAGGGTCAAATGCTTCCAAAGCACCAATCACATTTGTCTGCGACACCTTACGCAACTCATCTCCCGAAATCTGCGTAGAACTACCCGTAAAGCTTGTCTTACGCACATTACCATATCCCGTTACCACCACATCATCCAACACCTTCACATCATCTACCAGAGTTATCTCAAGCATCTTCTTACGAGTAGCATCCACGTGCACCGTCTGCTTTTTCATTCCAATAAAGGAAATCTCCAAAGTTACTTTATCATCCTTGACATCCAATGTAAACTCACCATCGAGATTCGTTGAAGTACCCGTACGAGCACCTTTCACAACAATACTTGCACCCGGAATCGGTTCACCATGTGAATCTTTAACAGTACCGCGAACACGAGTTTCACGCTGCTGTTTGCGGATAACAACAATGCCATCCTTCACTGTATAGTCAAATCCCTGAGGATTCAACAACAATTTCAGAGCGACTTCCCATTTCTCATTATACGTTTCTATCGAAACAGGAGGTACCCCCTTGAACATTTGTGAATTATAAAGCAAATTCACGCCTGCCTGTTTCTTCACTGCATCCAGAACTGTCTCGATAGAGACATTGTGCAAGTCCAAAGTAACCGTCCTTTCTTGTGACGGTAAAGCCCATGCGCTAACTGTGCAGCACACTGCCACTAAAAAACATAGTAGCCATCGTTTTTCTCTCATAAGTTAATGATTAAACTTGTACCTAATATTCAATTCTTACTCTTGTTCTTTCATTTTATCGTAAATCAATATATCCCGCCCACTGATTTTGTAGGCCAAATCGCCTGTTAGCTCCAGCGCATCAAGGAATGAATTTATTGTTCCGTAACGTTTCAAACTCCCACTATAAGTGATATTACGCAAGTCTGCAGTTTCATAATAAACCTGTATGTCATACCAGCGCTCAAATGTCTGCATTATCTCTCCCAAAGTGCGGTTATTAAATGTGTAAACACCATTCACCCAACCCGCATACTCTTCCACATCTACCACTCGTTTTTCTACTTTATCAATAGAAACAACTGCTTGCTCACCCGGCAAAAGAGTGACTGTTTTGCTATTTACTGCTGAAAAACAAACTTTCCCCTGCACCAGCGTCGTATAGCAAACCGAAGCATCCGTATAAGCATTTATATTAAATTCCGTACCAAGCACGGTTATTTCACCAAGATGTGTCTGCACAATAAACGGATGTTCTTCATCTTTCGCCACTTCAAAATAGGCTTCACCTTCCAAAGCCACAATCCTACGTTTGCCTCCAAACCGTATCGGATAGGTCAGCTTAGAACCAGCATTCAAATGAACCGTGGTTCCGTCTGCAAGAACTACCGTGTTTTCCCCCCCACGCGGAATAACAAGTTGATTCGATTTATCCGCCGTATCTTCGGCTATATTTTCTTCCTGTTGAGTTTCTACAGTTGGCTCATAAGTCAGCACTCCTTCCTTATATTTCACTTGAACGCCATCTACTACAACGTTGACTTCTTTCTTATGTACATCGATTTTGCTACCATCCGGCAAGGTCAATTGGGCCAGTTGCGTACCCGGCTGAATAAGTACTCTGCTATCTTCTCCCAACTTATTATAATTAGAAAGGTAGAAAGAAAGACCGATAAGCAATACTACGGAAGCCGCAGCAGCATACCACCAGCCACGAAGAACTTTGTGTTTAGGCACATCCTCTTCCTCATGCCCTATTTTCTGAAGGAAGGACTGGTATGCCTCCTTTGACGAGTAATTTCGATATTCTCCGAAGGCAGTTTTCAACGTTTCACCATTCTGCAACTGCTCATATATCTTCTGCAAGTCCGGACTTTCAGCCAATCGTTTTTCAAGCTCCAGCCGTTCTTCATCATTCGCTTCGCCCTGAAGAGACTTTCTCATCAAAGTAGCATCTTGATAAATTGTATCGAACTTCTTCATCTATTATTCATTTTTAATTAAATTCCAATTTTACGTTTGTATATAATAACTATACATAAAGTACAGAAAAGGGTGACAAAAAGAAGAGATATTTTTAGAAGAGCATCACTAAGAGAAAGATTCTATAATCAAAATTACAGCATTATGTTATCAAAACAAGGATAAACGGACGTATTTAACAAATAAAATAAATCTTAAGTATTTCATAAAAAGACAAAGAAGCATCAATTTGTTTTTCTTCTATTTTAGAAAAATAAACAGAGAATTACTGAATTTAGGGAGTCGCCCAGCTTATCCCGCAGAAATTTATAGCTCCGGCTCTTTTGAGTTTTGACGGTATTGATGCTTACCCCGAGAAGTTCAGCAATTTCTTCCCAGCTATGACCTTCGATTCTCATAAGTATAATCCGGCGCTGTTCTGTGGGGAGTTCTTCGATATGGAAATACAGTTGCCGGATAATTTCTTCCTTCACTGTCAGTGCATAAATCACATCTTCATCCTGCATACCTTTTTCTTCGGCCAGTGAGCTCAAGATGGTATCGTGTATCTGATTATTACGAATATATAATAAGGTGTTGTTATAGCAGGCGCGATAGAGGTAGTTCGTCAGTTCCTTTATATCGGCGAAGATACGCTTACCCTCCCAAACCGAAATAAAAACATCCTGCACCAAATCTTCTACGGCATCCGGAACGGGCAATATCTTAGCTACATAAACACATAAGGCTGCATAAAAACGATCGTAGAAATCGCCCCATATCTTCTTATCCTTCCGGTTTACTCCTGCTACTATACTATCAACTCCATTATCCATACTGTCACCCTATGCTTCAAAAACGAAACAGAATACGCGTAAATCGTCGTAATTACTTACTTTTACGTCATTTATGAATGCAAATATATTATTTTTTTCTTCACGATACACTTACTAATCAACAAAATAGCAAGTGATGAAGAGAGATTCAGACGCAGAGGTCCGACATTTACATAGTAGACAAAACAAAACGCATGGCTCAACTTGTAGTTTCAACAATCCATTTATCAATATTACGGGTTTCCGCACTGAAGTTTACTCCTATCTTAAAGAGTTTACGTTCATCCATTTCGAAAGGTAGGGCATAATGCTTATCGTTGATCTGCTGCAAAGCCTCCTCCGCTGTGCCGTCCAGCTTGAATTCCATGATATAGATGAATTTATCTGTTTGCAAAACGAGGTCTATGCGACCGTCACTCGTGTGATATTCCACCTTGGTATAAAAGCCAACTAATTTGAAGACAATAAACAGCACATTCTCGTAATGCAGTTCCTGCTCACGAATCACTTCATAAGTGGTATCCGCAAAGAAACTTTGCAGTCGGTGAAAGAAAGAGTTATAATCTCCCGATTCCACTTCACGAACAAACTTCTGGATTTCGAACGGAGATTCAACCTTATTCACATTCGCATAAAAGGGTAGAAGGAAACGGACAAATCCTTCCTCTACTTCACGATTGGGAAAACCTAAACGATACATTCCAAAACGTTCATCATATCCCTTGATGGTGAGATAACCACTTTGATAAATCACCGGAATGGGATTGGTGGATTCGGAATCGATGCTATTCAGCACTTGCGCATCGGTTTCTTCATGCGCCATTTGTTCAAGGTCATAGTGATGTTTTTTTAGCAATTTCACCAGATAAGTAGGCGCACCCGTCTCAAACCAATAGCTGCCGAACTCTTTGCGCTTGAATGCATTAAGCAGGCTGAACGGGTTGTACATTCCTATGGAATTGTGCGTAAAGTGATAACCGTCATAGCAGTCTTTCAGTTCCTCACAGAGCTTATCATACGTTATCCCTCTTGCAACAGCAAACTCATGAAGCTCAGATTCGAGATTCTCATGGATTTCACGTTCACTGATACCGCAAATTTCAACATATTCATTCCACATTGATACATCATCCAGATTGTTCAAATCACTGAATACACTGACTTTGCCAAACTTTGTCACTCCGGTCAACAGAGCGAACTTAATATATCCGTCCTTTGTTTTCAACGCACCGTAAAACGGTTTCAGTGTATTCCAGAATTGTTTTTGAAGTTCCTCATTACCAATAGCTTGCAACATAGGTTTGTCATACTCATCAACCAGAATGACAACACGCTGTCCAGTCCTCTCACAAGCACGCTGAATGATACCTGCAAAACGGAGAGAAAATGACGTTTCGGACGGACGGGTTCCATATAAGCTTTCCCAATAGACCAGATTGTCATTCAATATCTTATCCAGACTATCCGGCGTATCATACTTCTCAATATTAAGATCCAGATGAAGGATAGGATATTTAATCCAGTCTTTTTCCAACTTCTCAACCGCCAGCCCTTCAAATAATTCCTTTTTTCCTTGAAAGTAGGCTTCCAAAGTGGAGATGAGCAAACTCTTTCCGAAACGGCGTGGACGGCTTAGAAAGTAATAACTTCCAGTCTTTACCATTTGATACATTAATGCCGTTTTATCAATATAGAAATAGCCGTCATTACGTATTTTCTCAAAGTTCTGGATACCAATAGGATATATTTTATTGCTCATATTTTCCTTTATTTATAAGAAACATAGAAAAGTGTCATTCCACTCTTGCCACAGAGTTAATGAGTTACTTGCAAAGTTATAAAAAAGAATTAGAAATCCAACTTAACCTTAGTTGGAGATAATCCTAAGTTACACATGATTGTGAGCTCTTAAAAACAAAAAAGAGCGAAAAAATCCGCTCCACCACTAAAGAATCCCCCATAAATGGGATTCTTTATTTCATCATTCTCATCTACTAATTTACCTGAAAACTACTTTTTACTAATACCTAATCAAAACAATCTTTTTCCTAAAAACTAATCCTTAAATCTAATACCTTATTTTTTTAAACTAATACCATTTAGTTATTACCTTAATTTTCTAATACCTTTTAATACCTTATTTCTAATACCTAAAATCTTAGTAGTTTCACAACCACGATGCAAAGTTATAGCTGTTTCGGAAAATGACAATAGTTCGTATACTAAAAAACATTTTTCGACTTGTTTTTTTGATGTATGTCAAGAAGAGGGTCAGAAACTGATATTCGCATCTTTAATGTTCGAGACCAAAGGATAATGATCGATTGAATCACCCATATTCAGATCTTTTGGAGTGGGAGGAACAAACTCAGCTTCTGTACCTTTCACGATAGCCCCTTCACTATCCAGTGTGACAATTGCATATAAAGCTTTCGTATACGTCATAGAATATTTCAGAAGGGAATATTTGTCATTGACTTCCTTTGGATAACGCTTCTCAGTCATAGAAGGCTTATCTATCCATACATACGATGCACTATTAATCTGCATATAAGTGATTCCGTTAATCTCCTTCGTATAATTACTATGGTTATGTCCGCTGAAGGCTAAAACGACTTTCTTAAATCCGGTACGCCGGTTCTCATCTTCCAGAATCTGACGGACAGCCGCACCGTTGTTCAGGAATTGCTCTATGCTTTGATGGGAGAATAAAACACACTTCTTGTCCGTTGCTGCCAAATCCTGTTTTAGCCAAGCCATCTGTTCCGGATCAATGAAAGCACGCATTTTCAGATTCACATAATAATTGGCTTTTGCATAATGAGTATACTCCTTGCCGTCATACAGATTATTGCCATCTAACACGACAAAATGGAAATCTCCCTTGTCGAACGAATAATAGCGACCGGGCATTTTCATTCCCGCTACATATTCTTCGGGAGTATAACTGTCCATATCATGATTCCCGATAACATGATATTTATCCCTCTCGAAACTGTCCCAAAGATTCAAATAGACCTGCCCCGCACTATCTAAACGGCAAAAATCACCTAATTCGATAATGAAATCCACCTTTTCCTCTTTAGCTGCCCGGATAAATGACGCTACACGTTCTTTGCCATCCGGCACATCCTGTGCATGAAAATCGGATGCGATGGCAAACTTCAAAGTTTTTTCCTGTTCTGCACAGGCAGATATGAAAACCAAAACAGATGCAACAACAAGCACCTTGGATATATAATTCGTAATTCTTCTCATGATTTCGATATTTTCAGTTTATTAGTAACTACT
The DNA here is from genome assembly GCF_900547205.1 of uncultured Bacteroides sp. Taxonomy (GTDB): domain Bacteria; phylum Bacteroidota; class Bacteroidia; order Bacteroidales; family Bacteroidaceae; genus Bacteroides. The sequence continues at coordinate 45,083 of NZ_URFY01000001.1, read as the reverse complement.
TATTTCATTATTTTCTTCAACTTCTTTTCTATTGCTATGGCCTGTTGCACCATGCCAAAGTCGGATGGATGCACATAATCTACCCATGAGTCTGGATGATACCCCAGTTCTTTCTTCGATAGATAATACAAGCCTTTCACTCCTTCTTTTTTCAGTTCCTGATATGCTTCCGCCTGTCCTACGTTGGTGTGGTCGTAAGTCTCGTACTGGTTTTGATTGGTGATTCCGTTGCTATAACCGGCATGTTCTACCAACAAAATTGGCGTATCATGCTTTCCACGTATTTGCATAACGGCTTTCTTAACCAGTTCTTTAATATCTTCCGCTCGATAATCACCCAAATTGGGCATACAATCAATGATATAGACACTAGCTTGCAGTTCGTTCATGAAATCAATCACATCTTTTTCCAGTTTACCGTTTCCCGAGAAGCCCAGATTGATTAAAGGAGTCTTTAATGACCTGCCGACAATGTTCCCCCATGCCATACCGGGTCTTGAAGCACAAGCTCCTTGCGCGATAGAAGTCCCATAAAGCACAATGGGCTTTTCCATTAAAGCAGGTACAAATGAGAAGCTGTTTTCATGCGGCACACCTATTTCCATATACTTCACCCCGTTGTACAACGGCAGGTAAAGAGTGTATTCTTGTTCTTCACCCACGGCTGCCCCACGGTCGATGTGATAACTATAGCGGATGGTATCCCCGAAGGAATAATTGCCAAAACAGAATCCTTGGTCAGCATTGCGATATAGATCGACTCCCGAAACACCGGTCGACGGCATATGAGGCATACTATACCCTCCGGTAGCCTTGTATTTCACCTTAATGTCTCTGGCATCTGTCTTGAAGCGGATAGCCAGCCCGGCAGATTCGCAAGAAAGATTCCAAACTTCTTTCCGTACTTTATCCTTTGCACGTAGCGGAAGGCGATTGTAATTGCCACCGTCTTCATTCCATCCTTGATTTTGGATAACTGATTTTGCATCCGACTCCATCTGTGGGTTGTACCACCTCCATTGGGCGGAACTCTCTATTGTAACGAATAACAGAGCTATTAATAATATATTTCTATTCATACTTTATAAATTAATCCGTTGGTGGAATTGATAAAACCATTCCTTTCTCAATCCACCAACGGATATCAAGGTGTGTTAAGTTAATATTCAGCTTTATTTAGCCCAATATTTGTTTTGAACCAGATTCTTATTCAATATAATATCATCTATATCTAAGGGGTAATAATAGTATTTAGGCTCTTCAAACTTAAACTTGCCTATTTGGGCTGACAACTGGACATATCCTTTATTACCCTCGGTCAGTGCAATAGTATTGCCTTCGAGCGTATAAACGGTAAGTTTATATTTCTCCTTATCTTCCGCCGGAATTTGATCGGCCTCTTCTTTATTTCTCACAATGGCAAAGTCGGGATTACCGTCACCGGTAGTATCGTACATTCCAGGACCCGGAATATACATTCCTTCGGGTGTCTTTTCCATCAGTTTTCCACAGGACCAACGCATTAAGTCATTATAGCGGAATCCTTCACAAGCCAGCTCTATACGGCGTTCGCGGCGGATTTCCAATATAGCCCCTTTTTGTGTGGAAGATACATTTGGATAACGTTTTTCCTGAATCGGATCAATATTTGCCAACCAATCACTTAATGATGCATCTGGCATATTTACACGCCGGCGAATCAAATTGATCGTATTGTCTACATCTTCTTGGGTCAATATCCCCAATTCGGCTTTCGCTTCAGCATAAATCAGCAAAGTTTCAGCATAACGAAATACAGGTAAGTCAGTGTAACTGTTTCCCCATCCAAACTGATCGTAAGTGCGCGGATCAAACTTGATTTGCGGATAACCTCCGGCACCTAACGTTAAACGGTGAGGCTCTGTTTCATTAGCCTTTTGATATCCGGGCCACATAAAAGTCTGACGCAAACGAGGGTCACGGTTTTCAAATATATCCTTATATGCCTTTGTTTCATATCCGGGCACTGACTGGAAAGTCTTGGTCGTACTTCCATCTGTTACCAAATAGTCTTCCATCAAATCTCTGGACAGACCATTATAGAAATCACACACTTGTTGGGCATTATGCTTGCGTCCCAATGTCTTATCATAATCTTCCACCAGAATCATCTCAGGATTAGAGGTCAAGTCTAAGCTGCAAAACAAAGATTCATATGCCTCCAAATTGCCAATCTTTACTTCCGACAAACTATACGTGCCATCCATCAACTGCTCTGCTGCCGAAACGGCTATCTTCAAGAAACGGTCGGCATCGTTCAACCCTAACTCCGTATGATACTTTCTGAATGTACCTTCATTCAAGGCGATTCTAGCTTGCAGGGCAAGTGCAACATTCCTGTATATACGTGTTTTACTGCTGCCTTTCTTCATGTTTCGCACAGCAAAATCCAAATCCGCCATAATGGAATCTACCACCAGAGTACGCGGATCTTGCGTCTTATAAAGTTCTTCGGTATCAGTAGTTTGCAAATCTCTACTGTACCAAGGTACGTCCGAGTAACTTTTCACTTTATCATAATACAGTTTGGCACGCATCATACGGGCTATACCTATATAGTGATTGATTTCGGCACGGTCACCGCTCACGTTTCCCGTACGGGCCAACATGAAATTGACACTACGGATGCTTCCCCAGCCCCACGTGCCGGCTTCTTCGGGAGACAGTTCACCGCGCAGCATGGCATAAGTGGAGCTTTCTTCTTTGTAGACCACATTGTCCGATACCACATCCCAATAAGAACCTCCCAGATAACCATACATATTATTGGTATAAGTTTCCAAATCGCCCAAATTGTGAAAAAATACCTTCTCAGTTATACTAGTTTCGGGATAACGTTCCAAAAAAGAGTCGTTACAGCCGCTAAACAAGCCTGCCAATCCCATTCCGCAAGCAGCGATATATAATTGTTTCTTTATTGTTTTCATAATGCGTTAAGTTTTTTAAAATGTTACGTTTAAGCCTAAAGAATAAGAGCGTTGGAGCGGATAGTCCTTTCCTCCCAATCCTTCCGGATCGACTTTATAATACTTGTACAAACCGGACAATTCGAACATATTGTCACCTGAGAAATAAATTCTCACACGGCTAAGACCGGCCTTTTGCGTCCATTTTGCGGGAAGAGTGTACCCGATAGTCAGGTTTTTCAGACGCATATATGCGGCATTCTGTAAATAGCGAGTTTGTGTTAGCCCGGCTTCTTTTGCAGGCAATTCGGCCACATAGGCTTTCGGACGTGGAAAATACGCATTAGGATTCTCTTCCGTCCAATGGTCATAATAGTTTCCTTCGGTAATATTGGTCCAAGGCTGTGCATAGATACCCCAGAAATACAAGTCGCCCGATGGGTTATAATCTCTCTTACCTACACCTTGGATAAAGAGACTGAGATCCAATCCATTCCAATCGGCTGCGGCTGTAAAGCCAAAGGTGTAGCGCTTGCGCGAATTACCGATAACGCTCTTGTCGCCATGATCGTCAAGCGTATTATTACCCTCATATACAACTTTGTCGCCATCCAAATCGGCAAATTTCAAGTCACCGGGCGCCAATGGACGTGTACCCGGATAAGAAGTCAGTTTCGACTGGTCAGCATGGTTCTTTATATCTTCTTCCGAAGTGAAGAATCCTAAAGTGGTATATCCCCATATTTCTCCTATTTCACAACCTGGATAGTATTCTTTCAAGTCTCCGGTCGGGTTATCAAATTTCGTGATATAAGCACGGCTGTCCGCCAAATTAAAGCCCAACTGATAGTTGAACGGCTTTCCTGCCAACTTGCCATGATCCTTCCAACCTAACGTGATTTCCCAACCTTCCGTTTTCAGGTCGGCGGCATTCGCCAATGGAACGGGTGTACCCAGTACATTAGGCAAAGCTTGTCCTTCGGTCAACATATCTTTAGTGCGCCGCACGTATACATCGCCACTGAAGCTCAGACGGTTATCAAAGAAGTTCATATCAAGACCGAAATTGGAAGTCGATACTTTTTCCCAAGTCAGGTTTCCTGAGACCAATCCCGGAGCACTTACATATACCGGCTGCTTCCCATCTATGATTTGACTCATCTTCCCTGATCCCATGCTTGCAATATATGGATAATAATTATTTTCCATGTCTTGATTGCCCAGTACACCATAGGAATAACGGAATTTCATGAAACTGACAACCTTGGTCAATGGCTCAAAGAATTTTTCTTTAGAAACAACCCAAGCAGCCGAACCTGAAGGGCTGAATACAAATCGTGAATTGGTAGGAAAACGTGAAGTCCCGTCATAGCGTCCGTTAAATTCTATTATATACTTGTCGGCAAATGTATAGTTCAAACGCCCATAAACACCACGCAATGCCAATGTAGAAATAGATTCGCCCATGCTCATATCTCCCGTAGCAAGCCCGATTGAAGGCAATGAGGTGGATATAAGTTCATCCCGGCTATACGAAATATTCTCATAACGATATTCTTCCTGATTGAAACCTGCAATAGCAGTTATAGAATGTTTCTCGTTGAAAGTCTTGCTAAAGGTAGCATAAGCATCAAAAGTTATATTCTTTGAATCCGAAGAATTTCCACCAACACCACTTACTTCATTCAAGTAATAAGGTTCTCTGTCCGGACCGTCATAATAAGCTACCGGCAGAGAATGCCAACTATTTCTGTTTTTGTCTGTTGTATATGAAAAATTACCATTCACAAACAGTACATTCTTAATAATATCCAAACGGGTCGTAAATTGAGTACTGAAATGCGTTCCCTTTTCTTTAGAACGTCCCCCCGAATCAAAATTTCCAAAATATTCCGCACCCTTTTTAGTCCAGGTTCCATCCGGATTGCGAGGTACATCCAATGGGCTAATGCGGTTAATCCCCCAATAATAACCACTTCCTAAGCCATTAGGAGCATCATAGTCCTTTATGGTAAGAGTAGTATTATTGGCAACAGTCCAATTCTTCGTGATATTGAAAGACAACTTAGAACGCAGGTTATAACGTTGAAACTTATCTGTTCCATATTTTATCATACCATCGGTATAGTTGTATCCGGCAGATAAATAGTAGCTTACTTTATCCGTTTTTCCAGAGAGATCTATCGTATGATTTGTTGAAAAAGCAGAGTTTTTATAAGCTTCGTTCACCCAGTCGGTATTTCCAAAATAAGAATACGTTCCTCCCGGATCCAAGAAATAAGGCGACATAGAAGGATCCTCGGATACTTTCTTTGCATAAGCCAACTGTTCTTCATTATACATATTATACCATGGATACGACATCTTATTTCTCCAGGAAGCCACTTCATAAGGATCAGATATAATATCCGGCATTTGAGTATTGGAGCGCATGGAGAAATTATTGTTGTAGCTGACGGTCAGCTTTTCAGAAGCACCGGTTTTGGTTGTAACCAAGATTACACCATATGCCGCACGGGAGCCATAGATGGCACACGACGATGCATCCTTCAACACTGAAACGCTTGCAATGTCATTGGGTGTCATGTTATTCAGCACCCATGCACTTGAAATCACACCGTCAATTACAATCAACGGATCGCCGCCATTCAATGAAGTAGTACCACGAATATTGAATGAGGGAGAGTCTGTAGCCTTACCACTGCCGACGGTTACATTCAAGTTGGCAACCGTACCTTGGAGTGCCTGTCCCACACTAGTAACTGGACGGTTTTCCAGTTGTTTGGTAGATACGGTAGCAACAGCGCCGGACAAGTTTACCTTCTTCTGCAAGGCATAACCTACCACAACTACTTCGTCAAGAACTTCCGTATCTTCGCTTAGAGTAATGGTTAAATCGGTCTTTTTACCTACGGAAATCACTTTGGGAGTATAACCCATATAGGAAACCTCCAATGCGGCATTCGTAGCTACAGTTAGCGAAAAGTGTCCGTCCATGTTGGTAATGACTCCATTGGTTGTGCCTTTCTCCACTACACTGGCGCCAATAAGCGCTTCTCCTTTAGAATCAACCACAGTTCCCTGCACCTTGATTTTGTTATTGCTTTGCTGTAATACACTACTTTTCGGAGATATTTCTTTATTAGTCAGTAATATATTATCTCCTTGCATCACATAGTTCACATTAGTTTGTGCAAAGACTTTATCCAAAACCTTGGCTACTGTCTCATTCACAACATTAATGGTAACTTTCTTATTCATATTGACTTTATCAGAATTGTACACAAATAAATAATTTGTTTGTGATTCTATCTGTTGCAAAACCTCTTTTGTATAGCCCTGCTCCACTTTTATGCTCACCTTGGCCGACTGCGAATAGGCTCCGGTTGCAAAAGCTGATGATACACAAGCTAGTATAAAAGCAAAAAACAACTTCATAATTTTAAAAATTCGTTGATTAGAGGTTAAAAATAGGGCATAGGAATCCCCTATATGATTTTTTTTCATATATTTGTTCAATTATGTTAGTACTTTCTTTAAAGGAAATTGCACGAGAGTGCTAGCTGGTAGAAACGGACGGTGCTGCAACACTTTCCGTTTCATTTTTTATTCATGTCTTTCATTCTTCCATAAGCATAATTATTTTATAGTTATTAAATTAAGGTCATCATCTTTCACATAAACAAAATCATGTTCCAATTGCAACACTTTAAGCACTTGTTCTATGCCGTCTCGTGTGCGGAACTTGCCGGAATAAGTGTCTTTCAATAAGTCTTCTCTGTCTACAACAATGCGTACGTCATAATATATCTCCAATTTCTTTATGATGGAACCCACAGATTCGTTCTTAAAGCAAATCAATCCTTCTTTCCACCTGAAGTAATCATAGTCATCTATCCTCGACCGTTTGAGCTTGCCTTCTGCTATCCGGACACTTTCCTGAGGACTCATACGGAGACTCTTCTGTCCCATGACACCTCCGCTCAACTCCACACTTCCTTTCAGCAAATCCACTTGATGTTCATCAATTGCCGAATAGGCTTTTACATTAAATTCTGTTCCCAGCACCCGTATATCAAGACTTTCTGTCTTGACCACAAAAGCCTGTTTCTCATTATGTGTCACCTTAAAATAAGCTTCACCATCCAGTTTCACTTCTCTTGCCTTTGCGAAAACTTGCGGATACACTAAGCGGCTGCATGAATTAAGCCAAACTTCAGTGCCATCGGGCAAGGTCAATTCCGCCCGCTGTCCATTAGGTACATACAATGTCTGATAGCCAACCTTATCAGTCTTTATCAGTAGTTGAATTCCGAATATGAATACTAGAATTGCTGCGACCTTCAACAGCTCCACTCCCACCTTCCGCCACATGAAATTTCGCTTTCCCGATTTCTTAGACTGATTATCCATGGACTTTATTTCCACTTGGTTCATCACCTCAATATCGTGCAATTTGTGCAACGCCATCATTTCACGCACATTCTCTTCGTCAGCGTCCAGCCAATCTACGATTTGTTGTCGCTCTTCCAAGGTGGCTTCACCTTTTATATATCTATCTAATATTTGTTCGTCCATATGTTCGCCTTTACATATATAGAGACAACAGATATCCTCAATTCCCTAAACGGAAAATCCACTTTTTTCGAGAAAAAGAGAAAATTTACATGAATAGTAAGTAATAGAGCGGTAAATAGTCTTTCAGGGCTATGCGCAGCAGCTTCAGAGTTTTGGTGATGTGGTATTCCACCGCCTTGGGAGTTAAATTGAGTTTCTCGGCGATTTCTTTTACCGGAAGCATTTCGTAACGGCTCATTTCAAAAATCGACCGGGACTGGTCGGATAAAGAAGATAAAGTTTCTTCTATAATGGCAGTGATTTCGGAAGAAAAGATTTCCTGGGGATCGCAAGCACTTAAACTATTAATACGATAGTTCAAATCACGTATCAGCATATCCGTCATGGAGTCGATCATATCCAGTTTACGTTCCTGCGACTTGAGATAATTCAATGAATTATTTTTCAGAATCGTTAATAGTAGTGATAAAGGATGCGCCACTTCTTCCTTCCTCATTACTTGCCACAAAGAAACCAAAGATTCGGAAGCTATATCTTCAGCCACCATATCTTCTAAAACATACGACTTCGCGAACCCAAAAGAACGCTTGTAGTAGTCCCTGTAAATTTCATTAAAATCAACCAATGTTTTCTTTGTGAGTTTTCATTTCTAAATTACACCATCCACGAAGAAGAGACTAAATACTTTCCCTTCTTCGTTTCAGACTTTATTTGAAATTTCCACAAAATTAATTTATTTAAATGAAATTTCCTATTAGATTATTGAAATATTTTGCACATATCCCCAAAAGTTCGTCTCAATCAGATGTACAAAACGCATATACATTTCCGCCAAAATCGGAAACGACAAGCGAATTGCCCGATACTGCTACTGAACCAAAAATAGGAGCTCCGGTTGCGTGCTTCCAGACAATTTTACCATTGTCCTTATTTACACCGTACACCGCTCCGTCCGATGCAGCCACATAAACGGTATTACCCGCCAATACAGGACTGGTTTCGATGGTGGCCGACGGTTGGCGAGAATAAGGGGAAGTGTAAACCAGCGCATCGCCCACCGGGCAAATCCATTTCTCTTCCAATGTTTCCCTATCGAGGGCAATGAGACCTTTTTCAACGGAACCAAAGATTATCTCTTTGTCGGTAAGCAACGGTGTTGATGTTACATCCACATTGTAAGACAACGGCTTGCGTACCACTACTTTTCCGGTGGCTGCCTCCATGATGAAGAATGATTTCTCGGAAATGAGATACAATAACGGTCCGTGCATGGCGGGAGAAGAGCCACGGTTACGCAACCCGTTGTCGCTGGCTGCCCATAGTTTCTTTCCGGTCTTTGCATCGTTTCCATAAAGCGAGGTCCACTGCACAGAACCTATCAATAGCCCGTTGCCCATAGTCAGCGTAGAAGTAGTGCCCTGTCCTTGGCTCCAGCCTTCATTTCTCCAGATTTGCTTTCCGGTTTTCGCCTCGAATGCACACATAGCCTTTCCAGTTCCGGCATAAACAATTCCTTCATTGGTCACCAAACCTTCGATAAGAGAAGGAAGGCCGTCTACCGGTAATTGCTTTTCCCAACAAAGCTTTCCGGTTTCCGCATCAATGGCATACAAATAACCTTCAGCATCTTGAGCGAACACGATATCGCTGTCTATGGCAATGGTGTTTTTGATGGAGTTGCGTGCCGGATAGCTCCAAAGAATGGCGCCATCCTTGCCGTCCAAAGCATAAACGTGGCCTTCGCCGATTAGGTTCTCGTCAACGGAAGCTACATAAACTTTACCGTTATGAATCAACGGAGAAGTCATATAGATATTTGCGCCAACGTTCTTGCTCCATGCCAGGCAGAGAGGAGCATTCAATGTCGCTTTCACAAGAGCGGTATGCGCTGCATTGCCCAGCAGATTGTCCCAGTTTGCGGTAAATGCGGGGGCGGCTTCGCCCGGGCTGTAAGTGAATGTACTTTCCGCTTCGGCTGTTTCACCGTTGTTGAAACGTGCTTTCACTTGCAGGGTCAGTTCCTTTCCTTTATACTTGTTTGCCAAAGGCATTTCTGCATTCCACGACCAGTCGGTAGAACGTCGCAACGCCTTGTTCTTCACTATGGCTTTTCCACCGGCGAGACAGGTATAAACCACTTCCTTCACCGGAGAAGCGGACGAATATACATTGACGCTAACAGGTACGGTTGCGGCAACGACTGTTCCCGACGGGGAAGCAATGCAAATATTTTTATCCAGATAAGTGTAACGGAGTTCGGATGTAAAATCGCCGTTCTTATCGACGTGCATCACGCGGTAAGTGCTCGTAGAGTGGTCTATCCCGCCCTTGTCGAGTGTCGACGTGCAAACGCTGTACACATCTCCCTGTTTCTTCATATAGTTGATGTGCCAATGCCCATACACCCACGCTTTCAAGTTATATTCGTTCAGGTTGATACTGCCTGCTTCCCCTCCTTTGAATACGAATTTATCGCCATAAGTCAACAGGTCGTGATTGAACACTACAATAGGCGTGCCGGGCTTCACGCTTGCCAAGTCGTTCTTCAGCCAAAGGTATACATCTTGGCGGGTATAACCGGGAGCATGGTCGCCACCAGCCATCGGAGTGACGATGTAGTGCGTGCTGCCAACATCGAACGAGTAGTAAACCGGACCGTAATTATTCTCAAACACTTCTTCGCCGTATTTGCCTTTCACCAAGTCATGGTTGCCGATGCAATAGAACACCGGGCAGTTCATGTTTTCGGTATTCATCATTTTGATGTGTGCTTTCAGGCCGTTGTCGTAACAGATGTCGCCGGTGTGGATGATGAAAGCTGCCTGCTCATTGGCGGCATAGTCGCGAACATTGCTTATCCAGTCCTCGTGATTCTTTGTATTAAAGATTTCGGTATCAGTAATCTGCACATATTTGTGGGAGCCGTCTTTGCGGATGCCCCCTTCGTAAGGCATGATTCCGAAGTCGTAGCCTTCCTGTTTATCTTCTATTTTGCGGTAATGACTGTTGAAGGTTTTATAGCCCGAAGGAGTGGTAATGAATAGGAAGCGTTGGCGTGCATGGCCGGGTAGTGAGAAGCTACCGTCTTTGGCGGTTTCCACCACGTTCAGCCCGTCGGACACTTTGACACCTGCCATGGGACGTTCTCCTTTGTCGAATACTCCGTTCTTGTTTTTGTCTACGTAGACATGCCCGGTATAAGCAGCCATTGCCGGCAAGGCGGCAGCCATCAGGCAAGAAATGAACCATATTTTTTTCATGTTCTAATTAAATTGGTTAACTAATTGATATTTATAGAATTTTGCCTCTACATATATAGAGACAACAGAAACTTCAAATTCCCTAAATAGAAAATGCACTTTTTTCTGAAAAGCACTAGTTGACACCCGTCTTTGCATCACTAGCGCATAAGGCATATCATTTAAGTTTTAAATATACGTATTTTTTTCGTTTGACAACTGTCAAACGAAAACGGATTAGCATCCTGAAGAATTAAATTATTCATAGCCGGAATTTAGTTGTAGCTACCACTGGTTTTAATATTATTGCTTGGAAATATCATTCCTCAGATAGCCTAATCGGTTTTCGTTCGACTTAAGTTGAACGATAGTTCGACTTAAGTGATTCGTTAGTTTAACTTAAGTTGAACGCAAACTGATTAGGCAATGAACGATTTAGGGATAGAATAGACGTTACTTAAAAAGACTAATACGAGCCACTAATTTTAGTATTCCATCTCCACGCAAGACATGAACAAATAGTAGGTGCATCAGAATTTTGTTGATTCTGGTAGCAAAGAAGAATTGCTTTTCATTGTTATAAACTATCTTTTCGCTATATTTGCGCCGATACTCAAATAGAGTATCGTTTGACGTTCAGTCATTCCTTCATAGAAAAGCGGCAAATTTTTCTTTAAAGCAAGGAGTTAGATTGAACGGAGCTAGTGTTTTGTTTTTTTACAAATACACGTGCCCGTTTAATGTCTATGCTTTCCTTGCTAGGTTGTTTTGCCGCACCTTCTATGAAGAGCGTATTTATTGAATTGGGCACGTTCTTTTTAAATAATACAAAACATGGGCAACTTTAGAACTTTCAAAAACTTCTCTTACCTCAATAAAAAAGCAGTGTACTTTATCGCTTTTGGTTATATGATTCTCATGTTAATAATCGTACTATTAAGCGTCACAATCAGAGAGAAAAACCAAATGATTATATTGTATGAAAATAGAACGCTCCAAAACGCATGGAAATGAATCAATGTGCTAATATGCCAATATGCCAATTACCATGCGGCACACAGCGCAGCCATTGGCATATTGGCACATTAGCACATTGATTCATTTCCGCACGGATTTGAATGCATTGTCCACAAATCTTCGATTTAGTTTATCAGATTCAAATTAAAACGATTATCTTTGTTATCTAATCATTTAACTCTCATGCTTATGTCAGTAAATCAATTGGATGAACTATATATTGATCCTCGAACGGATTTTGGTTTCAAATATCTTTTTGGGACGCCCATGAACAAAGAATTGCTGATAGGCTTTCTGAATGCACTTTTCCATGGTACACACATTATCAAGGATCTTAATTACCTGAACAGTGAACAACTGGGAATTCGTAAGGAAGATCGCCGTGCCATCTTCGATGTGTATTGTGAAACTGAAAGCGGCGAGAAGTTTATCGTCGAGATGCAAAATGTGTTCCAACAGTTCTTCAAAGATCGCAGTGTTTATTATTCAACCTTCCCCATCCGCGAGCAAGCGAAGCGTGGTGATTGGGACTATCGTCTCGAAGCTGTCTATACGGTAGGCATACTCAATTTTGTGTTCGACGAAGACAAGAACTCCAAAGAGTATTTTCACCACGAAGTGAAGTTGGTGGACGTAAATACCCAAAAGGTATTCTACGATAAACTGACCTTCATCTATCTTGAACTCCCCAAGTTCACTAAGACCGAACATGAACTGGAAACCTTGTTTGAGAAATGGGTCTTTGTGCTGAAAAATCTGTCCCGCCTGTTGGAACGTCCGGCAGCTTTGCAGGAACGTGTTTTCAGCCGTCTGTTCGAAGCCGCATCTATATCACGCTTCACACCCAAGCAGTTGCGCGAATATGAAGATAGCGTGAAGGCATATCGCGATATTGTGAATGCTGTGAATACCGCTCGAATGGAAGGAATGGAAGAAGGAATAGAAAAAGGACGGGAAGAAGGATTGGAAGAAGGATTGGAAAAAGGTCGGGAAGAAGAACGGATTGGGATAGCACGGACCCTAAAAGAGATGGGACTAGATATGCCTGCCATTCATAAAGCTACAGGCCTGCCAATTGAGGAAATCCAAAAACTATAAATATTCACCACAGAGTAACACCGAGTTTCACAGAGTCCTCAATGAGTCGGCAAGACAAGTAAGAATAGAATGTCAGATGCAGAGTGAAAATAAAAAAACTCTGTGAAACCCTGTGCTACTCTGTGGTGAATCTCTATTTTATCCAATAAATCAATCGCACTTCATCTTACAAAAAGTAAGCTGATAACAAAATTAGGGAACATAATTCAAACACTTTATCAGCAAACGCGTGCCCGTATTGCCAAAAGGCGGACAAATCCCCGAACATTCTGCATTTTTCTAATCTAAAATTACGGCGATTTTTTCGACCGACCCGGGCTCCTCCCCGAATTTTCGGAAGCAAAAACAAGTGGAAGATATAATTCTCGCAAACTTTTCCGTAACTTTGCAGCGTTAGATAATAAATAAGATAGGAATGGATTTTAAGTACGATGTTATTGTAATTGGTGCCGGACATGCGGGTTGCGAAGCCGCAGCCGCTGCTGCAAATTTAGGTTCCAAAACTTGTCTCATCACGATGGATATGAACAAGATTGGGCAGATGAGTTGCAATCCGGCTGTAGGAGGAATCGCCAAAGGACAAATAGTACGCGAGATTGATGCACTGGGTGGACAAATGGGATTGGTGACAGATGAAACAGCTATTCAGTTCCGAATCTTAAACCGCTCGAAAGGTCCCGCCATGTGGAGCCCGCGCGCACAATGCGACCGTGCCAAGTTTATAGACTCATGGCGTGGCAAACTCGAAAATACGCCCAATCTCCATATCTGGCAAGATACCGTCTGCGAACTGCTGGTAGAAAACGGAGAAGTGGTAGGACTCGTCACCGTATGGGGCGTCACCTTCAGGGCTAAGTGCATCGTACTTACCGCCGGCACTTTCCTCAACGGACTGATGCACGTAGGACGCCATCAACTACCCGGAGGGAGAATGGCAGAACCCGCTTCTTATCAACTCACCGAATCCATCGCACGCCACGGCATCGCTTACGGCAGAATGAAAACCGGAACTCCGGTGCGAATCGACGCACGCAGCGTGCATTTCGACCAAATGGATACGCAGGACGGAGAATTTGACTTCCACAAGTTCTCCTTCATGAATACAAGCGTACGTCACCTGAAGCAACTCCAATGCTGGATGTGCTATACCAACGAAGAGGTGCATCGTATTCTCCGTGACGGATTGCCGGATTCTCCCCTTTTCAACGGACAAATTCAAAGTATCGGCCCGCGCTACTGCCCAAGCATCGAAACCAAGATAGTGACCTTCCCCGACAAAGACCAGCATCAACTGTTCCTTGAACCGGAAGGCGAAACTACCCAAGAGTTATACCTGAACGGCTTCTCTTCTTCACTCCCGATGGATATACAAATTGCCGCACTGAAGAAGATTCCCGCTTTCAAAGATTTAGTGATTTACCGCCCGGGATATGCTATCGAATATGATTACTTCGACCCCACGCAGTTAAAACATACGTTGGAATCGAAGATTATTAAAAATCTCTTCTTTGCCGGACAGGTGAATGGAACTACCGGTTACGAAGAAGCTGGAGGACAAGGAGCCATTGCCGGAATCAACGCACATATCAATTGCCACGGTGGAGAAGAATTTACCTTGGCAAGAGATGAAGCATATATCGGCGTTTTAATCGACGATTTGGTAACCAAAGGTGTAGACGAGCCTTATCGTATGTTTACCTCCCGGGCAGAATATCGCATCTTGCTCCGTATGGACGATGCTGATATGCGACTCACCAAACGGGCATACAAGCTCGGATTGGCTAAGGCAGACCGTTACCAATTGATGAAGGATAAAAAGGAAGCTGTGGAGCAGATTATCTCTTTTACCCGAAACTATTCGTTAAAACCGGCATTAATTAATGATGCGCTCGAAAAGTTAGGAACTACTCCCCTTCGTCAGGGATGCAAACTGATAGAGTTATTGAATCGTCCGCAAGTGACGATAGATAATATAGCAGAACACGTTCCTGCTTTTCAACGTGAATTGGAGAAAGCAACAGCCACGAGCCAAGACCGCAAAGAAGAGATTTTGGAAGCTGCCGAAATACTTATCAAGTATCAAGGATATATAGATAGAGAACGAATGATTGCAGAAAAACTTGCCCGCTTGGAAAGTATCAAGATTAAAGGCAAATTCGATTATGCTTCTATCCTATCACTTTCTACGGAAGCTCGTCAGAAGCTGACAAAGATAGATCCGGAAACGATTGCGCAAGCGAGCCGAATCCCAGGAGTATCGCCAAGTGACATCAACGTGTTGCTGGTGCTTTCGGGACGTTAAGCGCCAACGTTTCACGTGAAACAAAGCATTTAAAGAAATGATATAAACAAATGATTATGAGCAAAGAAACGCTAGTTAAAAGCATTCGGGAAATACCTGATTTTCCTATCCCAGGAATCCTGTTCTACGATGTCACTACATTGTTCAAAGACCCGTGGTGCTTGCAAGAATTATCACAGATTATGTATGATATGTATAAGGATAAAGGCATCACTAAAGTGGTAGGTATTGAATCGCGTGGATTCATTATGGGACCGATTCTTGCTACCCGACTCAACGCAGGTTTCGTCCCAATCCGCAAGCCCGGCAAACTTCCGGCTGAAACACTGCAAGCAAGTTATGAAAAGGAATACGGAACAGATACCGTGCAAATTCATAAAGATGCATTGGATGGAAACGACGTGGTTCTGATACACGACGATTTACTTGCGACCGGAGGAACCATGAAAGCTGCCTGCGAACTTGTGAAGAAGATGAATCCGAAGAAGGTATACGTGAACTTCATTATAGAACTAAAAGACTTGAATGGCAAATCGGTGTTTGGAGATGATGTAGAAGTGGAATCTGTATTGAGTTTATAAACTTATTGCTTATATTTGCAGGGCGTAGTTGTAACTACGCCCTTTTTTATGATTGCTATTTTTCATCCCTATAATTATGAGTACAGAACCTGAAACCAAAACCAATGAATATCTGAAAGGTATCGTAGCCAACCTGCCCGACAAGCCGGGCATCTACCAATATCTCAATTCGGAAGGTACGATTATATACGTTGGAAAGGCGAAAAACCTAAAGAGAAGGGTATATTCTTATTTCAGCAAAGAGCACGAACCGGGCAAGACACGGGTATTGGTCAGCAAGATTGCAGACATACGATACATCGTGGTAAATACCGAAGAGGACGCTTTATTGCTGGAGAATAATCTGATTAAGAAATACAAGCCACGCTATAATGTGATGTTGAAGGACGACAAGACCTATCCTTCCATCTGCGTGCAAAATGAGTATTTCCCCAGAGTGTTCAGGACACGAAAGATAATCAGGAACGGTTCTTCTTATTATGGTCCGTATAGCCATATCCCATCCATGTATGCCGTATTGGATTTGATTAAGCATTTATATCCGCTGCGCACGTGCAATCTGAATTTAAGCCCCGAAAACATACGTGCGGGGAAGTTCAATGTCTGCCTGGAGTATCATATAAAGAACTGCGCCGGTCCATGCGTGGGTCTGCAATCTCAGGAAGAATACCTCAGAAATATCGATGAAATCAAAGAAATTTTGAAAGGGAACACGCAAGACGTGAGTCGTATGCTACTGGAAAGAATGCAGATGCTAGCCGGAGAAATGAAGTTTGAAGAGGCACAGAAGGTTAAAGAGAAGTACCTTTTAATAGAGAACTACCGTTCTAAGTCGGAGGTAGTGAGCTCCGTTCTGCACAATATAGATGTATTTTCCATCGAAGAGGACGAATCAAATTCCGCATTCATCAATTACCTGCATATCACGAACGGAGCCATCAATCAGGCATTCACTTTTGAATATAAGAAAAGACTGAATGAATCGAAAGAGGAGCTTCTCACACTGGGTATTATCGAAATGAGAGAGCGTTATAAGAGCCAGTCACGCGAGATTATCGTTCCTTTCGAGCTCGATTTGGAGCTGAATAATACAGTTTTTACCGTTCCTCAGAGGGGTGATAAAAAGAAATTGCTGGATCTCTCGATCCTGAACGTGAAGCAATATAAGGCAGACCGCCTGAAACAAGCGGAGAAACTGAATCCGGAGCAGAGAAATATGCGACTGATGAAGGAGATACAACAGGAATTGCATCTGGAACGGCCGCCTTTGCAAATAGAATGTTTTGATAACTCGAACATACAGGGTTCTGATGCCGTAGCAGCTTGCGTGGTATTTAAGAAAGCCAAACCATCGAAGAAAGATTACCGGAAATACAATATAAAGACAGTGGTAGGACCGGATGATTATGCTTCGATGAAAGAGGTGGTGAGAAGGCGTTATCAGCGCGCCATTGACGAGAATTCTCCCCTTCCCGACCTGATTATCACCGACGGTGGAAAAGGACAAATGGAGGTTGTCAGAGAGGTGATTGAAGATGAATTGAAGCTAAACATACCTATCGCCGGACTAGCGAAAGACAATAAGCACCGCACTTCGGAGCTTCTGTTCGGCTTTCCACCGCAGACAATAGGAATTAAACAACAAAGCCCGTTGTTCCGCCTACTGTCGCAGATTCAGGACGAAGTGCACCGTTTTGCTATAACTTTCCACCGCGACAAGCGAAGTAAACGTCAGGTAGCCTCTGCACTAGATAGCATAAAAGGTATCGGTGATAAGACTAAAACGACTTTGCTGAAAGAATTTAAGAGTGTAAAACGAATCAAGGAAGCATCGCTGGAAGAAATTGCCGCTGTAATTGGTGAAGCAAAAGCAAAAATAACAAAAGAAGGTTTGGGCAATGATTAATATTCTTCTAAACATTGACCTTTTTCTCTTCTTAATTTTGTAAATTTGCCTTTCAAAATCACGAAATAGAATAAATAAAAATGCGAATAGTAATACAACGCGTTAGTCACGCATCGGTCACCATCAACGGACACTGCAAGTCCGCCATAAGCAGGGGGATGCTGATATTGGTAGGCATTGAAGAAGCCGACGGTCAGGAAGACATCGACTGGCTCTGCAAGAAGACAGTAAATCTACGTATTTTCGACGATGAAAACGGAGTAATGAACAAGTCTATTCTGGAAGATGGCGGCGAAATTTTAGTTATCAGCCAATTCACGCTGCACGCTTCTACAAAGAAGGGAAACCGTCCCTCCTACATCAAAGCAGCCAAGCCGGATATATCTATCCCACTCTACGAGCAGTTCTGCAAGAATCTGAGTGCAGCATTAGGAAAGGAAATTGGCACAGGAACCTTCGGTGCAGACATGAAAGTTGAACTTTTGAACGACGGTCCTGTTACTATATGTATGGATACAAAAAACAAAGAATGACATACCATAAAGCAATTACTAATCATTAATCACTAACCGCTAATCACTAAAAAAATGACCCTGGAAGAAGCCCAAAAACAAGTGGACGGATGGATAAAAACATATGGCGTACGCTACTTTAGCGAGTTGACCAATATGGCAGTTCTGACTGAAGAAGTAGGAGAATTGGCACGCGTTATGGCGAGGAAATACGGCGACCAATCGTTCAAAGAAGGCGAAAAGGATAACCTCGACGAAGAGATAGCAGACGTCTTTTGGGTACTCCTTTGTATTGCTAACCAGACGGGCGTAGACCTCACCACTGCTTTCCAAAAAAGCATGGATAAGAAAACAAAAAGAGATAATAAAAGACATATCAATAATCCAAAACTGAATGAACATGGAAATGAATAACTCGCAGCCTGACAAATACCAAGCCACATTGGCAAAGTATAATACAAACCTGAGCGACGCTGATGTGCAAGCACGCGTAGCCGAACTGATAGAGAAAAAAGTACCGGAAAACAATACAGAAGAAGTCAAAAAGTTTCTGTTCAATTGCATTGACCTGACCACGCTAAGCACCACTGATAGCGATGAAAGTGTGATGCACTTTACCGAAAAAGTGAATAAGTTTGATGACGAATTTCCTGATTTGAAGAACGTAGCTGCCATCTGCGTATACCCTAACTTTGCAGCCATCGTTAAGAATACGCTTGAAGTGGAGGGAATTAATATCGCCTGTGTATCAGGAGGTTTCCCCTCTTCACAGACCTTCATCGAAGTAAAAGTTGCAGAAACGGCACTAGCCATTGCTGATGGTGCGGACGAAATAGATATCGTGATATCGGTAGGTGAGTTTCTGAGTGGCGACTACGAGACAATGTGTGACGAGATACAGGAATTGAAAGCTACCTGCAAGGATCACCATCTCAAAGTAATCCTCGAAACGGGTGCGTTGAAGAGTGCTGCCAATATCAAGAAGGCCTCTATCCTATCCATGTATTCGGGTGCGGATTTCATCAAGACATCTACAGGAAAACAGCAACCTGCCGCAACTCCGGAAGCTGCTTACGTGATGTGTGAAGCTATCAGTGAATACTATCAGAAAACAGGAAATAAGATAGGATTTAAACCGGCTGGTGGTATCAATACTGTGAACGATGCCATTGTTTACTATACCATCGTGAAAGAACTGCTGGGCGAAGAATGGTTGAACAATCAGCTCTTCCGTCTGGGAACAAGCCGTTTGGCTAATCTACTTCTCTCCGATATCAAAGGCGAAGAAATAAAGTTTTTCTAAAAAAGGCTATATTAGCAATATCAAATATGCCTGCCGCGCGGCTTTCGTTATTGCGAAAACCGACGCGGTATTTTTTATAAATGCAATAAGGTTTCAGTGATTATTTTTCGCGGCTTACGACGTAATCCAAGTAAGCACGGAGAGCCATACAGACATCAGAATCGGGCAGAGTAGCCAATAAATCAAAGGCTTTCTGCTTATATTCATTCATCATCCGGATAGCATATTCTATACCTCCGTTCTCTTTAATAAATGCTATCAGGCGGGATATCTCGTCGGGAGTAGCTGTACCCTCTTTCACTTTGAGTGCCACATCTTCCGCCCTTTTGTCTTTTACCGTATTCAGCACATAGAGGGCAGGCAGCGTCAGCTTACCTTCGAGCATATCGTTACCCGTAGGCTTACCTATTTCTTTGTTATCAAAGTAATCGAAAATATCATCTTTAATTTGAAAACAGATGCCGATGTACTCACCCAGCAAACGGGCAAATTCCACCTTTTCATCGCTCACTCCCACCGAGAATGCGGCGGCTTTCGTGCAGGCGGCAAACAGGGCGGCAGTCTTCTTACGGATTACATCGAAATAAACCGATTCGGAAAAACTGTGATTACTTACATTAGAGAGCTGAAGCAACTCGCCGTCGGCAAGATCCTGTCCCAACGCAGATACGAGCTGTATGATATGATGACTATTGGTGAGTTCGGCATGAACCAGACTTGTTGCCAGCAGATAGTCCCCGGTCAGCACAGCCACCTTATTATTAAAGATAGCATTCACCGAAAGCTGCCCACGGCGCTGAGTGCTTTCATCCACAACATCGTCGTGCACCAAGCTAGCATTATGAAGCAATTCCAGCGAGACAGCCGCATGGAGGGTGGCAGGACAGACAGCACCATATAGACGTGCCACTAACATGACAAGAATCGGACGCATCATTTTACCACTCCTCTGACGTATATGAGCTACTACGCTATCGAGCAATGCATTCGAACTGGAGAGAGAACTATCAAAAAGATTTCTGAAATCTCCCAGTTCCGCTTCAATTGGAGTTTTGATGATTGAGATACTGTCCATTTATACACAATTTGAGCACAAAAGTAATAATAAAACGCTTAATACGGTATTTTTTTGTACTTTTACCATGAAAAATTAATTAATTCTATGGATTCAAGTAATAAATTATTTCTTTTAGACGCTTACGCACTGATATACCGGGCTTATTACGCCTTTATTAAGAACCCCAGAATCAACTCCAAAGGATTCAATACTTCTGCTATTCTCGGTTTTGTGAACACCCTAGAGGAAGTACTGAAAAAAGAAAATCCGACCCATATCGGAGTTGCTTTCGACCCCTCCGGCCCTACCTTCCGCCACGAAGCTTTCGAACAATATAAAGCGCAGCGCGAAGAGACTCCGGAAGCCATCCGCCTTTCCGTACCTATTATAAAGGATATTATACGTGCCTATCGAATCCCTATCCTCGAAGTGAGCGGCTATGAAGCCGACGACGTGATAGGAACGCTAGCCACCGAAGCCGGAAAACAAGGAATCACCACTTATATGATGACTCCCGACAAAGATTACGGACAGTTGGTGAGCGACAAAGTATTCATGTATCGCCCTAAACACACGGGCGGATTTGAAGTGATGGGTGTGGAGGAAGTGAAAGCTAAGTTCAATATCGAGTCTCCCGCACAAGTCATCGATATGCTCGGACTGATGGGCGACTCTTCGGACAATATCCCCGGCTGTGCAGGAGTAGGAGAAAAAACTGCTCAGAAACTGATTGCCGAATATGGAAGTATCGAAAACCTGCTCGAACATACCGACCAACTGAAAGGTGCGCTAAAGACAAAAGTGGAAACGAACCGGGAAATGATTATCTTTTCAAAATTCCTCGCCACTATCAAGATAGATGTTCCCATCCAACTCGAAATGGATTCGCTTGTCCGTGAACAAGCAGACGAAAATACGCTTCGCCAGATTTTTGAAGAACTGGAATTTAGAACGCTTATCGACCGCGTGCTAAGAAAGGAGAGTTCCGCCGGCGGAATGACAACTCCTGCCGGAAGCAAATCAATCGCTGGAAAAGAAGGTCCCGCCCCTCTCCCGCTTTTCCCCGAAGAAGGAGGTGCTGTTCAAGGTGATTTATTTGCAAATTTCTCGGGCGACGAGCCGGACGAAGCAAAAAAATCAAATCTAGAGACGTTAGAAACGCTTGGTTGCAACTATCAACTCATTGATACAGAGGATAAAAGAAGAGAAATTATTCAAAAGTTACTTACATCAAAAATTCTCTCGTTAGACACGGAAACCACCGGAACGGAACCGATGGACGCAGAACTGGTCGGAATGAGTTTCTCCATTGCAGAAAACGAGGCTTTTTATGTTCCTGTCCCCGCCGAACGGGAGGAAGCATTAAAAATAGTCAATGAGTTCCGTCCGGTATTTGAAAACGAAAACTCATTGAAGATAGGACAAAATATCAAATACGATATGATTGTTCTTCTGAATTACGGAGCGGAAGTAAAAGGTCCACTTTTCGACACAATGATTGCCCACTATGTTCTTCAACCGGAACTTCGCCACGGAATGGATTATCTGGCGGAAATCTATCTGCACTATCAGACTATCCATATTGACGAACTGATAGGCCCCAGAGGAAAGAATCAGAAGTGTATGCGTGACCTCGACCCCAAGGATGTCTACCGATATGCCTGCGAAGATGCGGATGTAACGCTGAAGTTGAAGAATGTGCTGGAGAAAGAATTAAAAAAGAATGATGCCGAACGTTTATTCTACGATATAGAGATGCCGCTTGTGCCGGTATTGGTGAATATAGAGCGCAACGGGGTGTTGCTGGATACGGAAGCACTGAAACAGTCGTCCGCTCATTTCACTGCACAGATGGAGCGCATCGAAAAGGAGATTTACCAACTGGCAGGGGAAACGTTCAATATCGCTTCACCAAAGCAAGTGGGCGAAGTTTTGTTCGACAGGCTGAGGATTGTGGATAAAGCAAAGAAGACGAAGACCGGACAATATGTTACTTCGGAAGAAGTGCTCGAAAGCCTCCGCCACAAGCATCCGGTGGTAGAAAAGATTCTGGAACACCGCGGACTGAAGAAGCTGTTGGGAACATACATCGATGCTCTCCCGCTACTTATCAATCCACGAACCGGACGGGTACATACTTCTTTCAATCAGACTGTCACCGCTACGGGACGTCTCAGTTCGAGCAATCCGAACTTACAGAATATCCCAATCCGCGACGAGAACGGGAAAGAAATAAGAAAAGCTTTCATCCCTGATGAAGGTTGCCTATTCTTCTCTGCCGACTACTCACAGATAGAATTGCGCATCATGGCGCATCTGAGTGAAGATAAGAATATGATCGACGCTTTCCTCAGCAACCACGATATCCATGCTGCCACTGCTGCCAAAGTCTATAAAATGGAGTTGAAAGACGTAGACTCCGATATGCGCCGCAAAGCCAAGACTGCCAATTTCGGCATTATCTATGGTATATCCGTGTTTGGATTGGCTGAGCGGATGAACGTAGACCGGAAAGAAGCTAAAGAATTGATTGACGGCTATTTCGAGACATATGCAGGAGTGAAGACTTATATGGATAAAAGCATTCAAGTGGCTCAGGAGAAAGGCTATGTAGAGACGATTTTCCACCGGAAACGCTTCTTACCGGATATCAACTCACGCAATGCCGTTGTACGCGGATATGCGGAACGAAATGCCATCAATGCACCTATTCAAGGTAGTGCGGCTGATATAATAAAGGTGGCTATGGCACGGATTTATCAACGTTTCCAAGCTGAAGGGATACAAGCCAAGATGATTCTGCAAGTACATGACGAATTGAACTTTAGCGTTCCGGTGAATGAGAAAGAACGTGTCGAAGAAATCGTAATCGAAGAGATGGAAAACGCATACCGTATGCACGTTCCTTTGAGAGCCGATTGCGGTTGGGGAAAGAATTGGCTGGAAGCACATTAATATTAGTAATCGACACTATCTTGAAAACCAGAGAAAAGATAGAAACGCCGCTTTTGAGTAAAGAAGCGGCGTTTCTATCTTACATCACAAAGAACTGTTCCTGCAATTCTTTCAGATAGTTCTTGGAGATTATCAGATTATTCTTATCATGGAAAAGCGGATAAATAATTGACAACATTTACCAGCAGTCATTGCAAGACAATTAATATTAACGATAGCCAGCTGACTTATTTCTATGAAAGCTGATGAATAGCCAGTTATATCTTCAGCCTTTGCATTCCGCTTCAAGTTCAGCTGCATTTGATTGAGCAGAACTACCTACCACTGGCGCTTATCCTTCAGGTATTCAAAGTATCCGATAATAAACTTCCTGCACCGGCATTTCTCTGTTTTATCACCCGCTTCTTCATGTCATATTTTGAATGTGACAAAATTACATTAATTATCCTGAATCCCAACGAATTTTATTATTTTTTTTAATACCTTTGTCCCCATATAAAAATGAGTAACTGACCTAATGAGTCCACTGAACTTCACCCACATTTTGACACAGGCAGTCGATGAGCTATCGGAAAGCGAATCTTACAAAGGACTGTTTCATCAGCATAAAGATGGCGAACCATTGCCCTCTGCTAAAGTCTTGTATGAAATTATCGAGCTTTCGCGCTCTATCCTCTTTCCCGGATATTACGGAAATTCCACTATAAACAGCCGCACAATCAATTATCACATCGGTGTGAATATTGAGAAGCTATTCGGTTTGCTATCCGAGCAAATCCTTGCCGGCTTGTGTTTTGGGACCAACATTGAAGGAGAATGCAGTGTCTGTTCCGAATCGAGACGGGAAGAAGCTGCCCGCCTTGCCGCAAGGTTTATCAGCAAGCTGCCCGTGATGCGAAGAATACTGGCAACCGACGTGGAAGCCGCCTACAATGGCGACCCCGCTGCAAAAAGTTACGGCGAGGTAATCTTTTGCTATCCCGCCATCAAGGCTATCAGCAATTATCGCATTGCACATGAGTTGCTTGAACTGGGGGTTCCCCTCATCCCACGCATCATCACCGAGATGGCACATAGCGAAACGGGGATAGATATCCATCCGGCTGCCAAGATAGGTACTCACTTCACCATCGACCACGGTACGGGGGTCGTTATCGGTGCAACGAGCATTATCGGAAATAATGTCAAACTATATCAGGGTGTCACGCTGGGAGCCAAAAGCTTCCCGCTTGATGCCGACGGGAAACCCATCAAAGGTATCCCCCGCCATCCAATATTGGAGGACAATGTGATTGTCTACTCCAATGCTACCATTCTGGGAAGAATCACCATCGGGCGCAACGCGACCGTTGGCGGCAATATCTGGGTAACAGAGAATGTCCCCGCCGGAGCAAGAATCGTACAAACCAAAGCAAAAAAATAATTGAGCAATGTGGCAATATGTTAATATGCCAATGTGCCAATTATAAAATGAATGATATAATTTGATTAATTAAATAATTTAAAAAGTGCGTAGCCAATTAGCACATTAGCATATTGGCACATTGCCACATTATTCTATTATGAGCGAACAATTCGAGATGATTGCCAAGACCTTCCAAGGACTGGAAGAGATACTTGCAGAAGAACTTACAGCACTAGGTGCCAACGACATTCAAATAGGACGTCGAATGGTTGCATTTTCAGGAGATAAGCGTATGATGTATAAGGCTAATTTCTGCCTTCGCACCGCTATCCGCATCCTGAAACCGATTAAGAATTTCACGGCTAAGGATGCCGACGAGGTTTACAAACAGATTCAAGCCATCCCTTGGGAAGATTATCTGGATGTGAACAAGACATTTGCCATTGATGCGGTAGTGTTCAGTGATGAATTTCGCCACTCGAAGTTTGTTTCATATAAGGTGAAAGACGCGATTGTGGATTATTTCCGCGAGAAAACCGGTAAACGACCTTCTGTGCGTATCAACAATCCGGATGTGTTGCTGAATATCCACATTGCACAGACTACTTGCACGCTGTCTCTCGATTCATCAGGTACTTCACTCCACCAACGTGGTTACCGCCAAGAAGCCGTAGAGGCTCCATTGAACGAAGTGTTGGCTGCCGGCATGATTCTGATGACCGGATGGCGCGGAGAATGCGACTTGATCGACCCGATGTGTGGTTCGGGAACAATTCCTATCGAAGCGGCATTGATTGCAAGAAACATTGCTCCGGGTGTGTTCCGCAAAGGATTCGCTTTCGAGAAATGGGTGGATTTCGATGCTGATATGTTCGATGAACTTTATAACGACGACAGCCAAGAACGTGAGTTTACTCATAAGATTTACGGATATGACAACAATCCGAAGGCGAATGAAATTGCAACTCACAATATAAAGGCAGCAGGTGTATCGAAGGATGTATTATTGAAGATACAGCCTTTCCAACAGTTTGAACAGCCGCAGGAAAAGTCTATCATTATCACTAATCCACCTTATGGAGAACGTATTTCTACAAATGACTTGCTCGGACTGTATCAGATGATTGGTGAGCGTTTGAAACACGCATTCGTGGGTAATGAAGCTTGGGTACTTTCTTACCGGGAAGAGTGTTTCGACCAGATTGGGTTGAAGCCTAGCCGAAAAGTTCCTTTGTTCAATGGACCGCTGGAATGTGAGTTCCGTAAATATGAGATATTCGACGGAAAATACAAGGAGTTCAAGAGTCAGGAAGGCGAAGGAGAAGAGAAAAACGAAGATGCCGAAGGCGGATTCACTCCGAAGTTTAGAGAAAGAAAAGAGTATAAGCCCCGCCAAGAGGGAGACTTTAAACCCCGTCAGGATGGAGACTTCAAGCCGCGTCGCGAAGGAGAATATAAACCTCGGAGAGAGGGTGACTTCAAGCCACGCCGCGAAGGTGGAGACTATAAAGGCAGTGAAGGAAGGGATAGAAAGCCGCAGGGCGATTTCCGTGGAGAAAGAGATTCGAGAGCACCGAGGGAGTTCAAGGAATTCAGAGGAAACCGTGAGCCTAGAATACCGAAGAAGGAAGAAGAGTAAGCTCCGGGCATCGCTATTATTAAATGAAAAGTAATGAATGATATAGTCATTATAGAGAATAAGATATACGAAATCAGAGGGCAGAAAGTAATGCTCGACTTCGATTTGGCTGAGATGTATGAAGTATCAACAGGTAACTTCAATAAAGCGGTTAAACGAAATATTGAACGATTTCCTGAAAGATTTATGTTTCAGCTCAACAAGGATGAATTTAACTTGATATTCCAAAATGGAATATCAAGTTGGGGTGGTACTCGTAAAATGCCCTACGCTTTCACAGAACAAGGTGTAGCGATGCTATCCGGCGTTTTAAGAAGTCCCCGTGCTGTTGAAGTCAGTATTAATATTATGGATGCTTTCGTCCATATGCGCCAATACCTCCTCTCCCATGCCCCGAAGCAAGAGCTGGAAGAATTGCGGAAAAGAATCGAATATCTTGAAGAAGACGTATCATCGGACAGAGAAAGCTACGAAAAGCAATTTGACGAGCTATTCTCTGCTTTTGCCAAGTTGAGTGCCTCCATTCAGATAAAGACGACTCCGCTTGACAGGGTAAAAAAAGAAGGATTTAAAAACAAATAACCATAAAGAAAAAGAGCAATGAGTAAAATTGGAAGAAGAGCCATCCTGCTGTTGATGGCATTACCAATCGTAATCAATGTTATGGCACAAGAAACCAAAAAGCTAACGCTGGAAGACTTGATTCCGGGTGGCGAAAGCTACCGTTATGCAGAAAACCTCTACGGACTGCAATGGTGGGGAGATGAGTGTATCAAACCAAGTATCGACACCCTTTATTCGGTTCATCCGAAGACGGGAAAAGAGACAATGGTCACCACCCGCGAGAAGATTAACAAAGTACTTGCAGAAAACAATGCAGGAAAGTTGTCGCATCTTTATTCCGTCAGTTTCCCTTGGGCGGAAAAGCCGCAAATGCTATTGAAAATAGGTGGAAAATACATTGTATACGACTTCAAAGCCAACCAGATTGTCAGCACTCTCAAACTAAAAGACAAAGCGAACAACGAGGATTATTGTACAGCTACCGGCAATGTAGCTTATACGATAGGCAACAATCTGTATGTGAATGACAAAGCAGTGACCAACGAACCTGAAGGCATTGTCTGCGGACAGTCCGTTCACCGCAACGAGTTCGGCATCAATAAAGGTACATTCTGGAGTCCGAAAGGAAACTTACTTGCCTTCTATCGCATGGACGAAAGCATGGTGACGCAATATCCGCTTGTAGACATCACCACCCGCGTTGCAGAAGTGAACAACATCCGCTACCCGATGGCAGGAATGACCAGCCACCAAGTAAAAGTAGGCATTTACAACCCGACAACAGGAAAGACTACTTACCTGAATGCCGGTGACCCCACCGACCGTTATTTCACAAACATCAGTTGGTCACCGGACGAGAAAAGTGTCTACCTCATTGAACTGAACCGCGATCAGAACCACGCCAAACTTTGCCAATACAACGCAGAAACAGGCGAACTGACAGCTACATTGCTGGAAGAAACGCATCCCAAATACGTAGAGCCTCAACAGCCCATCGTATTCCTGCCATGGGATAGCAACAAATTCATCTACCAAAGCCAACGTGACGGATTCAATCATCTCTACCTGTGCGAACTCACTCCAAGCGTGAAGGGCGAATGGAAAAGTGAACCCTCAGGCAGCAAACATATCGAATCTGTCAGCATGAAGCAACTGACGCAAGGCAAATGGCTGGTGAGTGACATCTTAGGATTCAACGCGAAAAGGAAAGAAGTTATTATAGAAGCTACCGATGGCGAAGGATGCAATAATTTCGCTGTCAATGTCCGCACTGGAAAACGCAGTCTCCCGTTCAGTTTCAATACGACTACAGAAGGCGAACACCGGGCAAAGCTCAGCACGTCGGGCAATTATATCATCGACAGCTATTCCACTCCTACCCTCCCACGTCGCATTGATATAGTTGATACTAAAAACATGAAATCAGTCAACTTGTTGACTGCCGCAAACCCTTATGAAGGCTACGAGATGCCAACGTTTGAAACCGGTACCATCAAAGCAGCCGACGGCACCACCGACTTGTATTACCGCCTGATGAAACCCGCCAACTTCGACCCTAACAAGAAATACCCTGTTATCGTCTACGTCTACGGAGGTCCTCACGCACAATGCGTCACCGGCGGCTGGCTCAACGGCGCTCGTGGTTGGGACATCTATATGGCAAACAAAGGCTATATCATGTTTACCATCGACAATCGCGGCAGCAGCAACCGTGGATTGGAATTTGAGAACGCCACCTTCCGCCGTCTTGGCATCGAAGAGGGCAAAGACCAAGTGAAAGGTGTAGAATTCCTCAAATCACTCCCCTACGTAGACGGCGAACGCATCGGCGTGCACGGATGGAGCTTCGGAGGACACATGACTACCGCCCTATTGCTTCGCTATCCTGAAATATTCAAGGTAGGTGTAGCCGGAGGTCCTGTCATCGACTGGGGATACTACGAAGTGATGTACGGCGAACGCTATATGGACACTCCTCAAAGCAATCCGGAAGGTTACAAAGAATGCAACCTGAAGAACCATGCCGGAAAACTGAAAGGCCACTTGCTAATCATCCACGACGATCACGACGACACTTGCGTTCCTCAACACACCCTGTCGTTCATGAAAGCTTGCGTTGATGCCCGCACTTATCCCGACCTGTTCATTTATCCGTGCCACAAGCACAACGTATCCGGTCGCGACCGCGTTCATCTGCATGAGAAAATCACCCGATACTTTGAGCAGAACCTTTAAAAGGCAACCGTATCAATACCTGAAACATATACCCATATAACTTACAACAGTATAAAGATGAAGATATTATTACTAGGCTCGGGCGGCCGCGAACATGCACTGGCATGGAAAATTGCCCAAAGTCCGAAAGTTGAGAAGCTGTTCATTGCTCCGGGAAATGCCGGAACCACTGCCGTAGGCGAGAATGTAAACATCAAGGCTACCGACTTTGCCGCTATCAGCGCTTTCGCCCTGAAGGAGGACATCCGTATGGTAGTAGTAGGTCCCGAAGACCCGTTGGTAGCAGGCATCTACGACTATTTCCAGAATCGCGACGAGCTAAAACATATCGCCGTCATCGGCCCTTCCGCCCAAGGAGCGCAACTGGAAGGCAGCAAAGAATTTGCCAAAGGCTTCATGATGCGTCACAACATCCCGACAGCCCGCTACAAAAGCATCACCGCTGCCAATCTTGAAGAAGGGCTCTCCTTCCTCGAAACGTTGGAAGCTCCATACGTACTGAAAGCCGACGGACTCTGTGCCGGAAAAGGAGTACTGATTCTCCCTACGCTGGACGAAGCCAAGAAAGAACTGAAAGAAATGCTCGGCGGTATGTTCGGCTCTGCATCGGCAACTGTTGTCATCGAAGAGTTCCTGAGCGGTATCGAATGCTCCGTTTTCGTACTTACCGACGGAGAGAACTACAAAGTTCTCCCTGTAGCTAAAGACTATAAACGCATCGGCGAAGGCGACAAAGGCCTCAACACAGGTGGTATGGGTAGTGTAACTCCCGTTCCGTTTGCCGACGAAGCCTTCATGGAGAAAGTACGCACACGCATCATCGAGCCTACCATCAACGGACTAAAAGAAGAGAACATCGTCTACAAAGGCTTTATCTTCCTCGGACTCATCAAGGTGAAAGGCGAACCGATGGTGATTGAATACAACGTCCGCATGGGCGACCCGGAAACAGAAAGCGTGATGCTGCGCATCCAGAGCGACTTCCTAGAGCTGCTGGAAGGCACAGCCGCAGGAAATCTGAATGAGAAAGAGCTGGTGATGGACCCTCGTTCGGCAGGATGCGTTATTCTGGTTAGCGGCGGATATCCCGAAGCTTACGACAAAGGATTCCCCATCAGCGGACTGGAACAGGCTGCTGCTACGGACAGCATCATCTTCCATGCCGGAACAGCAATGAAAGACGGACAGGTGGTAACAAACGGAGGACGTGTCATTGCCGTCTGCTCTTACGGTGCAACGAAAGAAGAAGCACTGGCACAGAGCTATAAAGTGGCGGATATGATTGACTTCGACAAGAAGTATTTCCGCCGTGATATCGGATTCGATTTATAAATAACAATGTGGCAATATGCCAATTGGCTAATGTGCCAATTAGCTGCGCTATATTTGTGCAATAGCACCTTGAACAACTATTAATAGTGAGAAATAAAAGGCTACAAAGTCAGGTAACGGCAGGACGGTTCACCCTGCCTGCTGTTATCTTAATCTGCACTCTCTGCTGGGTGACGACTTCCTTCTTACTGCCCGGACTCACAGCCGTTTCCGGCGGAGGAAGCAGTTCACCACTCTGGCAGTCGGCACGCGACATACTGCTCCCTACGTGGGCAGAACGAATCGTCAGCTATCTGGTTTATGCCATTATCGGCTATTTCCTGATAGAGCTTAACAACCGTTTCGGCATCATTCGTATGCGTGCCTCCATGCAGACAGCCATCTATTTCCTACTGGTCACCGTCTTTCCACAGATGCATCTGCTGTATGCAGGAGACATGGCAGCGCTAGCCCTCCTTATTTCCATCTATTTCTTGTTTAATAGCTACCAGCAATCGCAGGCGGCAGGCCATTTATTCTACTCCTTCCTCTTCATCGGGGCGGGAAGCATCATCTTCCCCCAGCTCTCCGTCCTTTCGGTGCTGTGGATATTAGAAGCCTACCGTTTTCAGGCACTCACCCCCCGCAGTTTCTGCGGCGCACTGATAGGGTGGATGCTCCCTTACTGGCTACTGTTCGGACACGCCTTCTTCTACAATGACATGGAACTCTTCTACCGCCCTTTCCGCGAACTGGCTACCTTCGGAGAGTTCTTCAACCTGCAAATACTCCAACCCACGGAATGGGCCATCCTAGGCTATCTGCTGGTATTGTTCATTGTCAGCGCGGTGCATTGCATCGTTGCCGGATTTGAAGATAAGATACGCACACGCGCCTACCTGCAATTTCTCATAGACCTGACCGTATTCCTATTCCTGATGATTGCTCTGCAACCGACGTATTGCAGCGATCTGTTGCCCCTGCTCATGATAAGCAGCAGCATCCTGATAGGACACTTTTTTGTATTGACCAGCAGTAAGACCTCCAATGTATTCTTCATCGTTTCATTGGCAGGCCTCATCCTCTTATTCGGATTCAACATATGGATGCTTTTATAGATTCAGCTGTACAACTCCTCATAGAGTGGGGACTTCCGGGATTGTTTATCTCTGCCCTACTGGCGGGAAGCATCGTTCCCTTCAGTTCCGAGCTGGTGCTGGTGACACTGGTAAAGCTCGGCTTGCCCCCTGTTGCTTGTCTGCTATCCGCCGCCTTGGGCAATACGGTAGGCGGGATGACCTGCTACTACATGGGGCGTCTCGGCAAAATAAGCTGGATTGAGAAGTACTTCAAGGTAAAGAAAGAAAAAGTAGACAAGATGATGAACTTCCTGCAAGGGAAAGGGGCATTGATGGCATTCTTCGCCTTCCTCCCCGCCATTGGCGAGGTTATCGCCATTGCACTGGGCTTTATGCGAAGCAATACATGGCTCACCCTCGTCTCCATGTTTCTGGGAAAGCTGCTACGCTACATCCTCCTGCTCTATGTCATGGAAAACGCATGGGATATGGTAGCGGGATAAGAATTAGGATAAGTAATTGATTTTAAGTTTAAGAAGATAGGATAATGAAAAGGATAATTGAGAAAACCGACGATGGGAGCGCCACTCTGTTTGTTCCCGAACTGGATGAACACTATCATTCAACCAAAGGGGCACGCACGGAATCTCAACATATCTTCATCGATATGGGGCTGAAAGCTTCCACCGCCGCATCTCCGCACGTTCTTGAAATAGGCTTCGGCACAGGACTTAATGCATGGCTCACGCTGAAAGAAGCCGAAAGCAGCAACCGGAAGGTGCACTACACAGGGCTAGAGCTTTATCCTTTAGCGTGGGAAGTAGTGGAACAATTGGGATACATCCCCAACGGCGAACAACAAGACGACGCCTCGCTTTTCAAACAGCTACACACCTCTCCTTGGGAAGAAGAGATACAGCTTACGCCCCACTTCACCCTACTGAAAGTGGAGACGGACGCCAATAAACTAATTGTAGAGACAGACATCCATAAATCGAGTGTGGAAGATGGAAAGCAAGGTAAGATACATTGCCAACTAAAGTTCGACGTCATCTATTTCGACGCATTCGCTCCCGAAAAGCAGCCGGAGATGTGGTCGCAAGAACTATTCAACCGTCTCTACGTTCTATTGAACAACGACGGCATCCTGACCACCTATTGCGCTAAAGGCATCATCCGAAGAATGCTGCAAGCGGCAGGATTTATCGTCGAACGCCTTCCCGGCCCTCCCGGAGGAAAGCGGGAGATACTACGGGCACGGAAGCTCGGATAAAAAGAGAATAAAGAACCAAGTAGATAAACAATATAATATAGAAACCACAATGATATCAGGAATCATGAAAAAGCAACTAAAAGATATGAGTACCCTTCTCCTCCTCGGCTCCTGCCTCCTACTGGCAGCATGCACAGGAACCGGATCGAAGGTCGACAAAGACAAGAAAGATAAACCCATCATCACCGTCACCATCGAACCGCAACGCTACTTCACAGAAGCCATTGCAGGCGATAAGTTTACGGTAGTCAGCATGGTTCCGAAAGGTTCCAGCCCGGAGACGTACGACCCCATCCCCCAACAACTGGTATCGCTGGGAGACAGCAAGGCATACTTCCGCATCGGCTTCATCGGCTTTGAGCAGACCTGGATGGATCGACTGATGAACAACACCCCACACATCCAGGTATTCGACACTTCCAAAGGAGTAGATCTTATCCTGAACGAAGATGAACATAACCACAGCCACGACGGTCACAGCCAGGAAGGGAACAACGACGGCGCTCACAACCACGCCGTAGAACCGCACATCTGGAACTCTACCACCAACGCGCTTATCCTTGCCGGAAACACCTACAAAGCTCTCAGCCAACTGGACAAAGCCAACGAGTCTTACTATATGTCGCGCTACGACTCCCTCTGCCAGCATATCCAAGCAACCGATAGCCTGATTCGTCAAGAGCTTTCTTCACCCGAAGCCAGCAAGTCCTTCATGATTTACCATCCCGCTCTCACCTACTTCGCCCGCGACTACGGACTACACCAGATTTCTATCGAAGAAGGAGGAAAAGAACCATCACCCGCCCATCTGAAAGAGCTGATAGACTTGTGCAAGGCAGAAGACGTGCGAGTTATCTTCGTGCAACCGGAGTTCGACAAGCGCAACGCCGAAACCATTGCCCAGCAGACCGGTACGAAGGTAGTGCCCATCAATCCGCTGAGCTATGACTGGCAGGAAGAAATGCTCAACGTAGCGAAAGCACTCGGAGCTACTACCGAAACGAAATAATAATAACTGCACAGCCCATGAAACCAATCATCGAGATAAAGAACCTTTCCGCCGGATACGACGGTCGTACCGTCCTCCACGACATCAACCTCGACATATACGAGCGGGATTTCCTTGGCATCATCGGCCCTAACGGCGGCGGAAAGACAACGCTTATCAAGTGCATCCTCGGCCTGCTGAAGCCCACCGGAGGAGAAATTATCCTGCACGCCCCCGACAAATCCCAGCTTTTTCTCGGCTACCTGCCGCAATATAACACCATCGACCGCAAATTTCCCATCTCCGTAGAAGAAGTAATCCTCTCCGGACTCAGCATACAGAAATCTCTTTCTTCCCGATTCACGCCCGAACAGAAAGAGAAAGGCAAACAAATCATCGCCCGCATGGGACTCGAAGGACTCGAGCACCGCTCTATCGGCCAACTGAGCGGCGGACAATTGCAACGTGCTCTTTTAGGCCGCGCCATCATCTCCGACCCCGCAGTGCTTATACTCGACGAGCCCAGCACCTACATCGACAAGCGTTTTGAAGCCCGCCTTTACGAGCTCCTTGCCGAAATCAATAAAGAATGCGCCATCATCCTTGTCAGCCACGACATCGGCACAGTGTTGCAACAAGTAAAATCCATCGCCTGCGTCAACGAAACGCTGGATTACCATCCCGACACGGGCGTCACTACCGAATGGTTGGAAAGGAACTTCAACTGCCCCATCGAACTGCTGGGACACGGGACGTTGCCGCACCGCATTCTAGGGGAGCATCATCATCATTAGGCGAGCAATTTATTTAGGCGACGAGTTGCCATAGAACAATTTATCAATGTGCTAATGTGCCAATATGCCAATGGCTGCGCTGTGTGCCGCACGGTAATTGGCATATTGGCACATTAGCACATTGATTCATTTCCATGCGGTATTGCCCCCTAAACTTAATAAATCTTACTTTCTTCTACATTATGCAGTTAAATCATTATCTTTGCGCCCGCATAACTTGTTTTTAACGAATAAACTACGATAGTGCTAATGAAACAGTACAGAACCGTGAACAACCTCATGGGTTGGCTTACATTCATCATTGCGGCAACCGTCTACTGCCTGACAATAGAACCAACCGCAAGTTTCTGGGATTGCCCCGAGTTTATAACTACCGGCTACAAACTGGAAGTCGGTCATCCACCCGGCGCACCTTTCTTTATGCTGATGGCAAACTTGTTTACACAATTTGCTTCCGACGTGACCACCGTGGCAAAGATGGTAAACTACATGAGCGCACTGATGAGCGGCGCCTGTATCCTGTTCCTCTTCTGGAGTATCACCCACTTGGTTCGCAAACTTGTTATTACCGACGAAAACAATATAACCAAAGGACAACTAATCACCGTGATGGGTAGCGGACTAGTCGGCGCACTAGTCTACACGTTCAGTGACACGTTCTGGTTCTCCGCCGTAGAAGGTGAAGTATACGCCTTCTCCTCCCTCTTTACAGCCGTCGTTTTCTGGCTGATTCTGAAGTGGGAAGACGTGGCCGACCAACCTCATAGCGACCGCTGGATTATCCTGATTGCCTACCTCACCGGATTAAGTATCGGCGTGCACTTGCTCAACTTGCTTTGTCTGCCCGCCATCGTACTGGTATATTACTACAAGAAAACCCCGAACGCTACAGCCAAAGGTTCACTGCTGGCACTCGTAGGCTCCGGTGTGCTCGTAGCCGCCGTGCTCTACGGCATCGTGCCGGGCATCGTGAAAGTAGGCGGATGGTTCGAACTGCTGTTTGTCAACACGCTGGGAATGCCTTTCAATACAGGAGTAGGCGTCTACATCGTCTTGCTGGCAGCCTCACTGATATGGGGTGTCTACGAAAGCTATGTGCAGAAGAGCAAGATGCGTATGACCATCTCCTTCATTCTGACCATTGCGTTGCTGGGTATCCCCTTCTACGGACATGGAGTAAGCAGTATCCTGATTGGCATCTTGGTAATCGCCGTTCTTGCATTCTATCTTGCACCATCTGTACAGGAAAAGATTAAAGAGAAATGGCGCATCTCCGCCCGCACAATGAACACAGCCATGCTGTGCACAATGATGATTGTCATCGGATATTCATCCTATGCACTGATTGTCATTCGTTCCACTGCCAACACGCCGATGGACCAGAACTCCCCCGAAGATATCTTCACGCTGGGCGAATACCTCGGCCGCGAGCAATACGGAACACGTCCCCTCTTCTACGGACCCGCTTTCTCCTCGAAAGTGGCACTCGACGTTAAAGACGGCTACTGTGTACCCCGCCAATCGGAGACAGGAAGCAAATACGTCCGCAAGGAAAAGACTTCTCCCGACGAGAAGGACTCTTACATCAAACTCCCCGGCCGCATCGAATACGAATATGCGCAGAATATGCTGTTCCCGCGTATGTACAGCTCTTCACACGCCCCGCTCTACAAGCAATGGGTGGACATAAAAGGCCACGACGAGCCTTACGACCAATGCGGAGAAATGGTGATGGTGAACATACCGACCCAATGGGAGAACATCAAATTCTTCTTCACCTACCAGTTGAACTTCATGTACTGGCGTTACTTTATGTGGAACTTTGCCGGACGGCAGAACGATATCCAAAGTAGCGGTGAGATTGAACACGGCAACTGGATTACCGGTATACCGTTTATCGACAACATACTAGTAGGCAACCAAGAATTGCTCCCTCAAGACCTGAAAGACAATAAAGGGCACAACGTGTTCTACTGCTTACCCTTGTTGCTCGGATTGATAGGACTCTTCTGGCAGGCTTACCACAGCCAGCGAGGCATCCAGCAATTCTGGGTAGTATTCTTCCTGTTCTTCATGACAGGTATCGCCATCGTGCTCTACCTCAACCAGACGCCTGCACAGCCACGTGAACGAGACTATGCATATGCCGGCTCATTCTACGCCTTCGCCATCTGGGTAGGTATGGGGGTGGCAGGCATCATCCGCCTGCTGCGCGACTACTGCAAGATGCAAGAACTCCCTGCCGCCGCTCTAGCTTCCGTTATCTGTCTGCTTGTCCCCATCCAGATGGCAGGACAAACGTGGGACGACCACGACCGTAGCGGACGCTTTGTAGCCCGCGACTTCGGTCAAAACTACCTGATGACACTTCAGGAAGAAGGCAACCCGATTATCTACAC
This sequence comes from uncultured Bacteroides sp., assembly GCF_900547205.1. Lineage (GTDB taxonomy): Bacteria > Bacteroidota > Bacteroidia > Bacteroidales > Bacteroidaceae > Bacteroides. Next base: position 7,903 of record NZ_URFY01000001.1, on the reverse strand, counting down.
CAATGGCGACAACGATACATTCCCTCTGTGGTACAACCAGGAGACGGAAGGCTTCCGTACCGACGCACGTACCTGCAACCTGAGCTACCTGCAGACCGACTGGTATATCGACCAGATGAAACGTCCTGCCTACGACTCTCCATCACTCCCCATCACTTGGGACCGCGTGGAATACGTTGAAGGACAGAACGAATACATCACCATACGCCCCGAAGTGAAGAAGAACATCGACGCAATGTATGCCAAGGCAGACACCGCCCGCAAGAACGGACATCCGGAAGCGATGGAAGAACTGATAGAGCAATTCGGAGAAAACCCGTATGAACTGAAGAACATCCTCAAATACTGGATTCGCTCGGAGAAAGAAGGACTGCGCGTGGTGCCCACGGACAGCATCGTGATGAAGATTGACAAGGACGCCGTACGCCGCTCGGGCATGATGATTCCGAAAGCATTGGGTGACTCCATCCCCGATTATATGACCATCCTGCTCAGAGACGCCAACGGCAACCCGAAACGCGCCCTCTACAAGAGCGAACTGATGATGCTCGAAATGCTTGCCAACGCCAACTGGGAACGGCCTACCTACATGGCTATCACCGTGGGCAGCGAGAACCATCTCGGCATGGACAACCACTTCATTCAGGAAGGTCTTGCCTACCGCTTCACCCCGTTCGATACGGAGAAGCTGGACAGCAAGATAGACACCGAGAAGATGTACGACAACCTGATGAACAAGTTCAAGTTTGGCGGTATCGACAAACCGGGCATCTACATCGACGAGAATGTGATGCGTATGTGCTACACGCACCGCCGTGTTTTCTCCCAACTGGTGGGACAGCTCATCAAAGAAGGCAAGAAAGACAAAGCACTGGCTGTGCTCGACTATGCCGAGAAGATGATTCCGGCATACAACGTACCATATGACTGGGCCAACGGCGCCTTCCAGATGGCAGAAGCCTACTACCAACTGGGACAGACCGAGAAGGCCAACAAGATGATAGACGAACTTGCCAACAAGTCCCTCGAATACATGATATGGTATCTCAGCCTGAATGACAACCAGCTTGCCATTGCCGGCGAGAACTTCGTGTACAATGCCAGCCTGCTCGATGCCGAAATACGCCTGATGCAGAAATACAAATCGGATGAATTGGCTAAACACTACTCTGCACAACTCGAAGAATTATATCAACAGTATATAACTAGAATGAAAGGGAGTAAATAGTGATTAACGGTTTAGTGATTAGTGATTAATCTTGCTCAGCGGAAAAGAGTGAGCGTTAATCACTAATCACTAACCGTTACTCACTAATCACTAATCATTAACCGCTAGTAAAATGTTTATAGAACAACCACCTCGTTTTTTCCGGGCATTGTATCCACAAGCAATCTTCCGGATGAACCCGAACGAGAAAGCAGTCTACCTGACTTTTGACGACGGTCCTATCCCCGAAGTAACCCCCTGGGTATTGGAGCTGCTGGAAAAACACAATATAAAAGCCACCTTCTTCATGGTGGGCGACAATATACGAAAGCACCCGGACGAATACCGGATGGTGGTAGAGCACGGACACCGCATCGGTAACCACACCTACAACCATATCCGTGGATTTGAATACTCCAACCCCGACTATCTGGCTAATGCCAAGAAAGTGGACGAGATTATCCATTCCGACCTCTTCCGCCCGCCCCACGGGCATATGGGATTCAGGCAATACTACACGCTGCGCAATCACTACCGCATCATTATGTGGGACCTCGTCACCCGCGACTACAGTAAGCGGATGACTCCCGAACAAGTGTTCAACAACGTGAAACGCTACGTGCGCAACGGTTCTATCATTACCTTCCACGACTCCCGAAAATCATGGAACAACGGGAACCTGCAATATGCTCTCCCCCGCTCCATCGAGTTTTTGAAGGCGAAAGGGTATGAGTTTAAAGTGCTATGAAGAAGTACCTCCTCTCCTCAGAAAATATAAAAGCCGAAGCCCTGCGCCTCGGCTTTTCAGCTTGTGGGCTAGCTCCTGCCGAAGCTGTCAGCGGGACGGTAGCGTCAGCCTTTCGCCAATGGATAGCCGATGGCTGCCAGGCAGAGATGGCGTATATGCAGAACTATGAGGAGAAGCGGCTCAATCCATGCCTATTGGTAGAAGGTGCACAAACGGTTGTCAGTGTTGCCATGAATTACTATCCGGATAAGATAATTCCCGAAAACGAATACCAGATTGCTTGGTATGCCTACGGAAAAGATTATCACGACGTGATGAAGGCAAAGCTCAATGACTTGCTGGAGTTTATACGCAAGGAACTATTATCGGAAACAGACTTGGAGGACATCAATGCTCGTATATTCTGCGACACCGCCCCCGTACTCGAACGCTACTGGGCATGGCGTGCCGGTCTTGGCTGGATTGGGAAAAACACTCAGCTCATCATTCCACAGGCTGGTTCCTGTTTCTTCTTAGGTGAAATCATTATCGGCGCAGCCGCCGACAGCTACGACACGCCACAGAAAAGCCGTTGCGGTTCCTGCACCCGTTGTCTGAATGTTTGTCCTACGAAAGCACTAGAAGCCCCTTTCCGGCTCATCTCCGCAAAATGTCTCTCCTACCTTACCATTGAGCACCGCGGCGAACTTCCGCCCGATACGGGCAAAAAAATGGGCAATAAGATATATGGCTGCGACGAGTGTCAACGTGCCTGCCCTTGGAATCGCTTTGCAAGCCCAACAAAAGTGACGGAATTTCACCCCTCTCCCCGCCTAGTCGATATGCAGAAACAAGATTGGCATCAACTCACCGAAGAGCAATACAAAGTCCTTTTTAAAGGCAGTGCAGTGAAGCGGGCAAAGTATCAGGGACTCGTGAGAAACATCAAGGCAGCAAAAGATTCTTAATGAGAACACTTATGTAGCTATTGCACCATAGAATATTATATAAGGTTCACCCGTTTCACCCAATCAGTTAATCTACTATGAATGAGAGAATAACGGGTGAATGCTGATGGCAAATTCAATCAAAAATCGACCTTCATCGCTTTCACCCCGCTTTTTCCGATGCTTTTTTAATAATTTGAGACATATAGGTTACAAATCTGGTGATAATGATGCAAATCGTCATTAGCAATGTCAGCAGTGCTAACAAGCATTGTTAGTAGGGATGAGAAGCATTGTTAGCAGGAGTATCATGCATTGTTATTTATGTCAGGAAATAGACGATTAATAAGTTGAATTCAGTAACCATATATCCAGTATACAGCATCTATATATCCAGCGTGCTGAGTATATATACGCAGCAGCTCAGATATTAATACCTTGTGGTTCAACTATTAACATCTGACAACTTAGCTATTAATACCTGACAAATCAACTATTAATAGCTGTCACTAAACCTCAACAGCTTTCGTTTTTGTACAATGAAATTCAGAAGGTGAAGGCTACAACGGTCGGTTTCACCTTGTTTTGCACCCTGCCTTCACCCGCTATCCCTTTATTCATCGGCGTTTCAGCAATTGGGTGGAAGTAGTGAACCCCATATACTATATATAAGTTAGAAATAACAAAGACTAGCTATTTTATCGCAAAACAGCTAGTCTTCTACAATTAATGTAAGCCAAATCTTCCTTAAGGGAATCTATGATTTAGCTCGAAAGCGCGCTCGCATATACTATTCAAAACATGATATCATTGTGTAATGTTACTATTAATTCTTCTGCAAAATAATTGCAGGAAATTCTGTATATTGCCGCGCATAATTCTCTACTGAAACAACAGGCTCTTTAAACAATCCTAAGATAAAAAAAGTATCCGATGCATAAGACAGCAAAACATTATTTTCTGAAATAACAGGAGCTATTGGAATTTTTGAATTAAAAAGTAATTGATTACCTGCACCCGCAATCATGCTACCATAATATATCTTTACCATATAATCCTGCGACTGGGGTGTCTCAACGACAAACATACCATTTACATAAGATGCTTCTAATGACAAGGTATTATCTCCTAAAATATTAGGAAATTGAATGATATATTTTCCATTATCATTAGGGCTTATTTGAGCAGCAATATTACAATACCCATCTACCCCCTGCATATAAGTTGAATATATCTGAGAAATACCAATGTAATTACCCAATAAATTATCAACATCATATTGCATAAAATAATAGTAGGAAGAAGTTTTACCTGAAGTAATTGTCACTTTAGCCCAACGAATATCTCCCGTATCATTGGCTGAACCACTAAATCCAAAACCTCCCTCAATGGCCTTATAATTCAACCAATCTTTCGCATCATCGCTTATGGACACAGTTATAGGTAATGTACTGGTTACGCTTATATCTGCATTAAATGCATCATTTCCGAAACGTTTATAAACACCCGATTCATATTCAGACACCCCGCCAGCTTGAGTTATAGCAACCTGCTTGCTTTGTCCATCAAATTCCAGTTTTATTAAGGCAGAACGACTAACTATATCATTATTCTGGTCAACGACAAAAGTAACTTTATCACTAGTCACATCCTTAATAACACACCAATCTGTGTTCGATGTAACATTCATCTCATTACTTCCATTTTCTACCTTCAAAAAGCCTTCCCCCCCAGTCGCATCAAAGTCGACTACTGATTCAACAATATTGAGTGATGTTATTTCGACTATTGAATCATCTTCACTACAAGCTGTCATCATAACACAAGATACAGCCCATAATATATATATAATCTTTTTCATAATTATTCTGCTAATTATTGTTTCACCATTCCGACAGGATACATTATATCGTATATAAGACTAGGTCCTGTCATATCTACAGCATAAAATCCAGCAAGAGAAATTTCCAAAGCACCATTATCCTCCAAGAGTACAATAGGAGCACCTCCAGAATTTATACCATTTACACCAATAAATCCCGCTCCTGCTGCTTGGTAAAAATAGCGTCCATCTGTTGGGCATAACATCGAATTCCCACTTATAACCTGCGTTTCAATCCCGATAACACCTTTATCCGGCTTATATACAACTCGAAGATCTGAAGGGAATCCCTTCATTGTATAACTAGTATTAAAAAGTTCCTCTTCAAGTGTGACCTCTACCATACTGTTCCCATTTTCGTATACAAATGCATAACGACCTAAGAAATCATCATATTTTCTATAACCATCAGGAGGAGTCTGAGCTTTTAAAGCAATATCCTCAGATTTAAAAGCTTGCGAAGCGTCATCCCATTTAAGAGATTGTACTTGACTTGAACCGATAACAATAGGTTCATAGAATTTAATTCCATCGGATGTATATACAAATGGAATTGTTTCTTCACTTCCATCCGTATGTGTCAAAACAAACACATGATATTCTTGCCTAACTGTATACTGGGTTTCCGTTCCAACATTCACATCATATAATACAATGCTGGCATCCCGGGCAACACCCCTGATTTTTCCCAGATAATCTTTCCAACTTTCAGTTTCCGGAATGGGAGTCATAACCATTCTATTTCCTGTTTTTTTCCCTTTGAGCACTACCTTTTCAGGTGTACACTCTAAAATAAGAAATTCATAATCACCTTCCATCCCCTTTCCTGAATCACCTATTCCCAAGCTGTTGGCAGGTTCAGAGAAGAAGTGGAATATCTCATTATAAGTATCGAAAACTAAAGTCGGACCAGTACTCTGTCTGATTTGATACTGACTTTTAACTTCTTTATCACTAGGAAAAAGATCACAGGATACTTTAGCAATACCATCTTTATCAAAAGATACTAATATTGAATATCCACCATACATTTTTGTAGCAGACGGATAATATTCCATCATCCATCCGTTCTTGGCTCCTTGCAATATATTCAAATCTTCCTCAATAGCCTTCTTTATGCGTACTGATGCTGCTTCATCAAAGACATCGTCTACCTCAGGCGTACATGATGCGAAGGAAAATACAGCCAACAGGAAAATGATATTATATAAATGTCTCATAATCTTAATCTTTTAGGTTTTTCAAGTTCAAATAAATCACTTCTGCAGAGCGACGCTGCACGATATCCCGCAATTTATCCAAGTCAATATTCCAGGTTTCCGTCATATATGTGCGGGCAATATCCAATTTCTGCTCGATATAAGTAGCTCCATCCCCGGCAGTTTTAAGTTGTGCATTCCACCATGCGGCATCATGAGTTACAAAATTCGCAATAGTCTCAGCAAAATCCTCATGTACTTCATTGCTAGCATATGGAGTGATAAAACCTCTTTGCAATGCCTCTTCATCAGATATATTCACCCAGCCACTACCTGTATACCTTCCTGTTGAAATCTCATAAAACTCTTGTGGGAATTCAATAGTTTGATGCAAAATGTGCGTGAACTCATGATGCATCGTCTTAAAGTACCAGAAATTAAGTTGTTCAATATCCGGCGGACCTTGAATGTCGAGTGCATTTACATTATACAATGTAACTTTCAATCCGCCTTCGGCAGTACCTAACTGTATTTGTCCTTCTTCGTAAGCCGGAGAACCTATTAAATGAATCATTTTAGGCCCATATGTACAAATAAACTCGCGGTTATTATCCATCACTTCAATATAAGAGTCAATCCACAGAAACTTAACTAGTTTTGCCATGGCAACAGATTTGTTCACCTCTGCCGGTACCAGATTAAAATTATGATCCGACTCATGGTCTTCCATTCGGTATTTGAAATCTATGTTATAAGGATAGACATAATTATTCAGTAACCAGACATCAAATTCCGCCCTCAAAGGGGCATTGACGTCAATTACACTCTGGCTGTCCAGACTGTCTTCACTGCAAGAACTGGTCCCGCAGATAATGAATAGGATTAAAGTTATATATTTCAAACATTTCATAGCGTTCATCATTTTTAGTTTCTTGGATTAGGTTGCATTCCCGCATCAATCACATCTTGTGGCAATTGTATAGCACGTCTAGGATCATCTTTTTCCAATACAATAGGTACATTACCAGCACGATTGTGAGAAAACTCAATACCATAACGTTTTAAATCATACCATCTTAACCCCTCTTGAATTCCGCCCAAACGGCGCAATTGTAGGATTAATTGAACCAGATTCTCTTCTGTACCCGGAGATACGGTAAATCCTTCCGGATTCAATTTCTTTCTCAAGCTTCTTTCCTCTCTGGAGTTGATAAGGGCAGGAGCATATGGAAGATTATCATAATATTCATTCAATTCCGATTCCGTCAAATCAGTACCCTGATCTTTACTTATGAAGCTATTATAAACAATCCATGTATTAATATCTTCCAATGCTTTTGCATAATTGTGTGTACCCAACGCATAGGCTTCTGCACGGCAAAGCAGAGTTTCATCAGTTGTAAACGGTACGGTGACTATATGCCTATGACCAATGCCATTCGCCTTATCTGTATACTCAAAATAAGTAACCAACTTGGGGAACGGGTTCTTTTGCTGATTACCAATAATGAGACGACTCATTTCCAATGAACCTCTCCAATTCCATGGTCCGTTAGAACTTATAGTTTCCTCAACATAAATATCCATCCCATGACCATAACGCTCATAAATACTATAAGGACCTACCATATATCCCCAACTTGAATAGCAAGCTCCAATCAACAGATTGGCGGGTTTCTTTTCCGAGATATACTGATTTGCAATATCATTCACTAAGCTAAGTGACCCGAAATCTTCTTCCCAATGACGCAAAGAAGTACTAGGATTTGCACCAAGCACAGCATCTGCATATTTAATCACTTTATCCCATTTCTGATAATAAAGATAAAAACGTGCCGCAAATGCATTAGCTGCCTTTTTATTGAAATGATACTTCGGCACGCTATATATAGCATCTCTTATCAAAGGCAGTCCTGCTTCAATATCCTTTGCTATTTCTTC